>NC_009921.1:8660346-8982042 GCF_000018005.1 Parafrankia sp. EAN1pec | reverse complement strand
GCTGGCACTGTGGTCACTTTGCGTCGGTGGGCGTCAGCTGTGTCGGGCCGGCGACACTGCCGACCGGCGGTGGTGCGGTCCCGGCCGGTGGTGCTGTGCCGACCAGGCGGTGGTGCTGTGCCGACGACAGTGCCGTGCCGGCGACGCCGTTGTGCCGGCGGGACCTGGCCGCTCGGGTGGACGCGGCCCTCGGCCGACGACGCTGTCGGGCGGGCTCATCGGGGACGGGTGCCGCCGGTGGTTCAAGTCTGGTTCGTGTCCGGTTCGTGTGCTGGTGGTCGAGAGGTTCCTGGTGGTTAAGAGGGTGATGGTGACAGGATGCGCGACTGTTGTGTAGCCGAGGATTGTTCCGTGTCGCCGCGGTCGATGGACGTGGACCCCCGGCGCGAGGGCACCGGACCCGCCGGGCGCGCGGGCGGCGTGCTGCTCCTCCGAAGGCGGTTCTCCACATCGTCGTCCACAACCTGTGCATGGACATGACACCGCATCCGGCGTGGCGTCGGCGACCGGCCCACGAAGTGGACGACAGTCGCGCGGACCACTGGGCGGACCACTCTAGGGGGTGCGCCGGCGAGACCGGTCGGTGATGGTGCCCCCACCCGCATGATCCCCCGCCTGTGGAGTCCGCCAGCGTCCGCCCATGAAGTCCGCGTGGTCGGAGGAGTGGCAGGCGGTTCACAAACCGGGTTGTGGACAGAAAGCCAGACGTTAACAGCCCCCCGGGGCACCCGATCCAGGGTGCCCCCACGGTGTCCGTCCGGCAACCTTGTCGTGGCCTGTGGTCCGGACGGAGCCGGCGTTGGTGGCATCGTGTGTAGGCTAGGGCGAACCACGGCGGCGGTCGGCTCGTGGGCCTGGCTTTGCGCTGGGTCTGATCTCGCGGGCCTGACCTCACGGACGTGGGCTCTGGCGACAGGTCTCCTCGACTGAGGGCTCCTGGCGGTCGGCTGCCCGGGTTCTGGTCCCGTCACCGAGGTTCCAGCCACGACCGGCGTCCAGCCGGTATCCCGCCCGCCTGTGTCTCCGGAGTTCTCACGTGAGTAAGCGCACCTTCCAGCCGAACAACCGCCGGCGGGCCCGCACCCACGGGTTCCGGCTCCGGATGCGGACCCGCGCGGGCCGCTCCATCCTGTCCGCCCGTCGCAGTAAGGGCCGCAGCCAGCTCTCCGCCTGACGGCGGAGTGAGCGCGCCCGCCGCCGTCAGTCATGCTCCCCCGGGGCTCCCGAGTTCGTACCAGGCAGGAACACGCCCTTGTCGGGCGCTCCGGCCGGCGCGTTCGGGCAGGGTCAATCGTTGTCCACAGTGTGCAAACCGATGTGGACGGCCCGCCTCGAGCCGGGTTCGTCGTCGGCCGCCGGGTGGGTAACGCGGTGGTGCGTAACCGCGTCCGCAGGCGGCTGCGCGAGCAGACGCGCTCACGGCTGTCCTCGCTGCCACCGGGAACCGCTGTCCTGATCAGGGCGTTACCCGATGCGGCGGGTTCGTCGTCGGCCGATCTCGGCCGTTCACTCGACTCCGCCTTTCGTACCGTCCGCTCCCCGCGCCCCCAGCGATCGGCGCGGTCGGGATGAGCGCGGTCGCCGGCGTGGGCATCGCGGTCGCCGTCTTGGCGTTCGTCGACCTTGTTCTCGTCGCGATCGCGACGTCCGTCAGGTTCGCCACGCTGGCCAGGACGTCCAACGGCGCGGTGCGCGGCCCGCTGGCGTGGACCCTCGCCGCGGCGGTCCGGGTCTACCGGGCCGGCTGGTCGGGGCGGAACGCGGGCTGTTGCCGCTTCGAGCCGTCCTGTAGCGCCTACGCGCTGACGGCGGTGACCCGCCACGGCGGCGTCATCGGTGGTCTGCTGGCCATCCGCCGGTTGTTGCGCTGCCAGCCGCTTTCCGCGGGTGGTTACGACCCGGTGCCCGGTGAGGCGCCCGGAGGGTCCGTCGATCCCGGCACCGGTCGGTGCCGGACGGCCTCGGGTCCGGTGGGCGCCGTCGACGCCGGCACGAGGCACGGGCATGGCACTGCGTCCCTCCACCGGGGGACGCGTTCCGAGATCGTCGGTTCCCGTCGCGGAACGCGGGTGTGAGGAGACAGTCTGGTGTTGGATCCGCTTTATCATCTCGCGGCGAACGCGATCGTCTTCTTCCACAAGGGATTCGGGCCGATCTTCGGCGCGGACAGCTTTTTCGCGTGGGCGTTCTCGGTCGTTCTGCTCGTCATCTGCGTCCGGATCCTGATCTTCCCGCTGTTCGTCAAGCAGGTGAAGTCCCAGCGGACCATGCAGATGATGCAGCCCCGGATCAAGGAGATCAAGGAGAAGTACGGGCACGACAAGCAGCAGATGCAGCTGGAGATCATGAAGCTCCAGAAGGAGCATGGTAATCCGCTGCTCGGCTGTCTGCCGATCCTCCTGCAGATCCCGCTGTTCATCTCGCTGTTCCACGTCTTCACCCACCTCGCCCCGATGAACGAGGGCCCCGGCGGCTCGCTGGTGTGGCGCCCGCGGGTCGGCCTGTCCGCCGACCAGGTGGAGCAGATCGCCAGCGCGAAGCTGTGGGGCATCTCGCTGTCGAACTCGTTCGGTTCGTCCCAGGAGTCCCTGGACTTCCTGGGGGCCAACGGGACGCACGCCAAGATCCTCGCGGTTGTGCTGATCGTCCTGATGGGTGCGACGACGTTCTTCACCCAGCGCCAGATCATGGCGCGGACGGGGCCGGTCGATCCGCAGCAGGCGATGGTCCAGAAGATCCTGCTGTACGGCTCGCCGCTCATGCTGGCGATCTTCGGATTCCGGTTCCCGATCGCCGTGCTGCTGTACTGGCTGACCACGAACCTGTGGAGCATGGGGCAGCAGTTCTTCGTCATCAAGAAGATGCCGCCGCTCAAGCCGCTCGGTGCGGGCGGCAAGGTGCCCGGCGCCCGGACGGCGCCGACTGACAACGCCGTCGTCTCCCGGCCTGCCCCGGGTGCCCGCGCGGGCGCGAAGTCGAAGAGCCGTCCCCGTCCCGCCACGACGTCCCTGACGAAGGGCGCGGATTCCGGCGCTGGCGGCCAGGCGGCGGGTGAGAACGGGCGAGACTCCGGTTCGGGGGTCTCTGCCGGCTCCGGTGAGCGCGTGTCGAGCGCCCCGCCCGGAACCCGCTCCCGCTCGGGCTCGTCCGCCAGCAAGCCGAAGACCCCGGCCAAGGCAGTCGGATCGAAGGCCACGCCCAAGGCCACGACACCCAAGGCCACGACGGCCGAGGCCGCCGGCGGCGCGGGGAAGGCGGCCGCCACGAGCGAGATCGCGGACTCCGGCCGGGAAACCACCCCCGGTTCGGCGACGGCGGCAGCGGGCACGTCCCGGTCGAACGGTGTCGCGGAGTCGGAGGGCGCCCCCCGATCCACTCCGCCGCCGGTTCCCGCGGGGATGCGCCGCGCCCCCGGTGGGTCGCGGCCGGCCAAGCGCCGGGGGAAGGGCAAGCGACCGGGCGGGCGTCGCTGATGAGCTGGCGGTTGCCGCGCGCGGCCAAGCGCCCGGTCGCCGCCCGGAGGCCTGGCCCGGCATCGGTCCCGGTCCCGGTCCCGACCACAGGCATCGTCCGGGCTGGACGGCCCGTCCGGCCCGTCCGGCCCGGACGCCCCGGTTCGTCCCGGGTGGTTGCCCCCCGTAACCGTCGCGCTGACCCCGCGGCGCCCGGACGTCCCGTACGCTCGGCATCGCCGCCCCCTTTCCCCTGGAGTAACGCTGATGACCGGTTCGGCACCTGACCTGGCCGTGGAAGGACCCGAGGCCAACGAGGACGGCCCGACGGCCGGGGCCGACACGACCGCGGTCGAGGACACCACGAGCTCGAACGGCTCGAACGGCTCCGACGAGCGCCGGCTCGCCGACCTCGAGCAGGAAGGCGAGATCGCGGCCGACTACATCGAGGGCCTGCTCGACATCGTCGACATGGACGGCGACCTCGATCTCGACGTCGAGGGCGGGCGTGCCGTCGTCGCCGTGGTCGGGGACGGGCTGGACAAGCTGATCGGGCCCGGCGGTGAGACCCTCGAGGCGCTGCAGGAGCTGACCCGGCTCGCCGTGCTGCAGAAGACGGGCGTCCGCAGCCGGCTCATGCTCGACGTGGGCGGTCACCGCGCCCGTCGCCGCATCGAGCTGCGGAAGGTCGCGACCAACGCCGCGGAGCGGGTCGTCGACACCGGCGAGCCCCAGAAGCTGGCCGCGATGACACCCTTCGAGCGCAAGGTCGTGCACGACGTGATCGCCACGATCGACGGCGTGCGCAGCGAGTCCGAGGGCGAGGAGCCCACCCGCCGGGTCGTCGTTCTGCCTGACTGACGGCCGTGTACCGTCGCCGGAGCTTGTCCGGGGCAGGGAACCGACCGCGGATCTGACGCTCGCGCACGGTTCTGACACCGTGCGCGGCCGTGATGCCGTGGGCGCCCGCTGCTCTGGACGTCGGACGCACGGCGAGGGGAACGAGGGCGTCAGTGGTGCTGCCGAGAGTGGGCGGGCCGCCACCGGAACCGACCACGACGCCCGTGACCATCCCCGAGACGCCCGTGACCATCGCCGCCGAGCTCGGTGGGCTCGGTGGGCCGGCTGACCTCGGCGGTATCGGCGAACACCCGTCCGCGGCGAGCGGGCCCGCGCTGCTGGAACGGGATTCCGCGTCCGCTGACCTCCCTCCCCGGGCCCGGCCATGGGGCTGGCTGCGACTCCGGGCTCAGTCGCGGCGGTGGGCCCGGAGGGCTCGGCCGCGGCGGTGGGCCTGGTCGCGGCTGTGGCTGCCGGGATTCGTCGCGCTCGCGCTCATCGCTCTCGTGGTGCTGCTACGCGCCTACCTCGACCGACCGTTCTGGTACGACGAGATCTGGCGCGGGCATTTCGTCAGTGAGCCGGTGGGCACCCTGTGGTCTGAGCTGGCCGCGGCGAACACGCCGTCGGCACTGGGATGGCTGAGCGTCACCCGGCTCTCCGGGGATCTGTTCGGCTGGCACAGCTGGGCGTTGCGGCTGCCGGGCTTCGCCGCGCTGCCGGCGCTCGGCGCGCTGACGGCTGTTCTCACCCGGCGGTTCTCCGGATCCGTGGCCGCCCTGTTCGCGGTGTGTTGGCTCTGCCTGAACGCGACCTTCCTCGACCTCGCCACCCAACTCAAGCCGTACACGATCGAAACCCTTGCCGCGGTCGCCGTCGTCCTGCTGTGGATTGGCCCGGCGCCCGGTTCCGGAATCGGAGCCGGAGCCGGCTCTGAAGCAGGCGGAGCCGACTCCGGAACCGGCGGTGTCCACAGCGGCGGGGACGCCCGTCCGCCCGTTCGTCTCGGCTCGGTTGACCGTGGTCGTCTCGTCCGCCGGACGGCAGCTGGCGTGATCTCCCTGTTCTCCGTCCCGGCGATTTTTCTCGTCATTCCGCTCGCGGTGATGGACGTCCTGCCCGGCCCGGACCGGCGGCGGAGGATCGCCGAGACGCTGCCGAGTGTGGTGCTCGTCGCCGCGCACACGCTTCTCTTCATCGGCCACCAGTCCGCGCAGCGCGCCGGGGGCTACTGGGACACGCAGTTCCTGGCCGGGCGGGACCCCTGGCAGGCCGTGAGTTTCGTCGCCGAACAGCTGTGGCGGTTCGGCACCGGCTCACCGCCTGGGATCGACCAGTTCGATCCCAGTCTGGTGCCCGGATTTGTCGATCTTCCGGGGTACCTGCCGGGGCTGCTGGCCCCCGCGATCGTCCTGCTCGGGGCGACCGGCGCCGCCGCGCTCGCCCGCCGGTCGGACGGCCGCCGCGTGCTCGGCGCTCTCGCCGGGGCGGAGCTGCTCATGCTGGGCGCGAGCGCCGCCCGATTCTGGCCGTTCGGGCCGACGAGGACGAACCAGTTCGTCGTGCCGATGTTCATCCTGGTCGTCGTGGTCGGTGGGGATCGCGTCATCCGCCTCGCCGCCCGCCGGGCGGGTCGGGCCTGGCACGCCGTCCGCGGTACGGGTGCCGTACCGCCCTTCTGCTCGGATGTCCTGCCGGTCTCCGGCTTGGGCGTCGTGCCCGCCTCCGACTCGGGTGCTGTGCCGGCCCCCCGTACGTCGCGAGACCCGGAGGTCACCGACGCCGCCGACGTGACGGCCGTTCCGGATCACCCGGATAGTCCCGCCGATCCGCTCGTCCCGCATGTCCTGGATGTCGGGCGTGCCCCGGCCGCCCGGTGCGTGGTCGATGCGGGCGGTGCGGTGGCGGTGATCCTGCTCGTGGTCCTCGCGGCGGGCGTGGCGCTGTCGGGTGCTGTGTCCGGTGACAGGCTTGTCTGGGAGCGGCGGGATCGGATGCGCGGCCTCGACCTCATGGTGGACGCGGCGGTGGCCACCCGGCGGCTGGTTCGTCCCGGGGATCTTGTCGTGGTCGGCGGTCGGCTCGCCCGCCCGGGCTGGATCTACGCGATGGAGGTCAGCGCGGACGCCCCCCGGGCGCCCGAAGGTCTCCCCCGGCCCCGCGTGGAGCGTGCCCCCGGAACCGCCGTGGGCGCCGCGGCCGGGACCGGCGCCGGAACCACCTCCAGGACCGAGTCGCCCCGGGTGGTCCGTGCGGAGACCGTTTTCGTCGATCCCGGCCTCCGTGATTCCGTGGGCCGGCTGGTGCCACTTGCTGTGCAGCTGGAGAGGCCTCGCCGACCCGGACGCCTCGTCGTCTTCGTCTTCGATATCGATGCGGGCGCGATGGCTCCGGGGCTGGCGGCGTTGCGGGATGAAGGCTGGTGCCCCGGTGAGAGCTGGCGATTCCGGCTGACCGGTTCGGTCACGGTCTACTCCGACTGCCCGAGGACTTCAGCCGCGAGCCGCGGATGATTTACGGGAAACGTCGGCCCGAGCCGCTTAGTTCCTGGCACTGAATTTCCGGCACAACGCCTGTCCGACGCATTACTCGACACGCCTCGGCCCGGTCGGCGTGGCCAACTGAGTCGACCGGGCACCGCTATGCCTGGATCGGTGACTCCGTCCGACCGGAGGGCGGGCCAATCCCCAACGCCTCCCCCGCGGACCTGATGCCCCCGCCGGGTTCCCGCCGCGGGCCCGCTGACGGCTGTGGCCGTCCGGATTCGTCGCTCGCGCTGGCCGGACATGTTGGGCTCCGCAGACCTTGGCCAACTGTTCTGGTACGACGAGATCTGGCCCGACCAGGCGAGTGGTCCGAGGAGCCACTGATCAGTGATCCGGAAGGCATGTTGCTGACGACGTACTCGAACGAGGAGAAGGCCGACCGGGCCCGAAGAAGGCGTTCAGGTTCCATCCGCTGTGGACGTTGGATGGGCCCGGGGGACCTGTGGCGGTGCTGCTGAGCATGGGTAATGTCCTCAGGCGCGCGATCCGGTTCACGATGCTCAGCGACGGGCGTGGGCAACGCGAGAGCCGGTGATGCCGGGCAACTCCTCGCGTCGCAAGGGGTATGTCCTGCCTTTGCCAGTCGTGCGGCGGTCTATCCGATATCCTCGAAATGGAACAGTGCTGCCCTGGCGGACGGAGATGGCCTGAGACTCGCCGTATTTTTTACCTGACCGGCCGCGTCGATGACCGTCGGAAAGGGATTGTGCGTGTCTGTCGGAGGTTGGCGTGCCCGCGCGGTCGCATCGGTTGTGCTGTCTCTGCTGGTCGCAATGGCCGCAGTCGCGGGTCTACTCATCGAAATGCGGCCGGGTGCACACGGCAGAACTACACGGGCATCAGACCTCGCGACTCAGACCGCGGACGCTGTCTCCGCAGGCGACGACCTGGCCAAGTTTGTCGACCCGTTTATCGGCACTGCGCAGCAGCGTCATGATGTCATACCCGGCGATGGGGTCGCGGGTGCTTTTCCAGGAGCCGCGGCGCCGTTCGGGATGGTCCAGTGGAGCCCGGACACCAACGGACGGGCGGCTGCGGGGTCGGGCGGGTACCGGTACACCGACTCGGTAATAGACGGATTCAGCCTGACCCACTTACATGGCACGTCGTGTCCTGCGGCCCAGGATATTTCGATCATGCCGTCTACCGGCTCCTATCCCTTCTATCCACCCACCGGCGCCGTGGACGAGCCATCGTTGTGGGGCGCCGGATTCTCTCATGGCGACGAGTCGGCCACACCCGGTCGCTACAGCGTTCAGGTCACCTCGCCGACGGGTGATCGGATAGGTGCGGATCTCGCCGCCGGAGCCCGTGCGGCGATTGGTCGCTTCTCGTTTCCGGCAGGCGTGGCGGGATCCCTGGTCCTCGACGTGGGACGCCGTGCCGACGGCGCCGGCCGGGCGGACCTGCATGTGGACTCCGCCACCGGGGAGGTTTCAGGCTCGGTGACCAGCCGGGTCTTCTGCCGGCAACCAGCCGTCAGCACGCTTTACTTCGTCGCGAGACCTGATCGGCCGCCGGCGGCTGTGGGCACCTGGTCGGCGGGGCGATGGTCACTGAGCCCGGACGCGGCCGACGAGGGAGGACCCACCGCGACGTCGCGTTCCGCATCGGTCGGAGCCTGGCTGAGAATGCCACCGGCAGCAGACGGAGCGGTCATGCTCCGTGCTGCTGTGTCGTATACCAGCGTCGAGGGGGCGCGCGCCAATCTCGAGGCCGAGTACCCCAGCAGTGTCGAGGCGGTCGCGAGCGCCACCCGTGCCGAATGGAACCGGAGGCTGTCGACCGTGTGTGTCGCCTCCGCGCCACGGTCCGAGTTACGCACCCTGTACACAGCGCTCTATCACGCGATGCTGGGCCCCGGTGCCGTCAGCGATGCCGACGGCACCTACCGTGGCTGGGACGGATCCACCGCCGCCGCCCAGGGATGGACCGCACGCAGCGGGATCGCGGGCTGGGACGCCTACCGCAGCTCGTTCCCATTACTGGGGATGCTGGCTCCGGACGTCGCTACCGACACCGCATGGTCGTTGATAGCCGGCACCATGCAGACCGGGTCGGTGCCAGGATGGACTCTCGCGACCAGTCGGCCCGACGTCATGCCTGGCGACGGCGGCACGGTCCTGCTTGCCGAGGCGGTGGCTCTCGGGTTGCCCCTTGACCCAGCACAGGCTTTGGCCGCCGCGCTGGCCAGCGCGGCCCGCCGCCCGTTCGCGGCCGAGTACGACCGACTCGGCTTCGTCCCGGTCGGCCCCACCGGCCCCGCGGATGCTGTGTCCATCACTCTCGAGTACGCCCTCGCGGACTTCGCGACAGCGCAACTGGCGCTTGCCGCGAACCGGCCCGAAATCGCGGCTACCTTCACTGAACGGTCGACGCGCTGGCGGTCGGTATGGGATCCGGTCAGTAAGCTGCCCGCCCCGCGCAGCACGGACGGTGGCTTTCTACCAGTGGAGCCGACGACCCTCCCCGGCTACACCGAAGGCACCGCGGCCCAGTACTCATGGCTGGTTCCGCAGGATCCCGATGGCCTCGCCGAGGCGATGGGCGGACGGCGCGTCGCGGTTGACCGGCTCGCCGACTTCCTCGCCCGGCTCGACGACGGCCCGATCGGGGCACATGCGGAGATGGGAAACCAGCCCAGCCTCCTCGTACCCTGGCTCGGAGGATCGTTCGGCGCCGTCGATCTGACGATCGACGCTCTCGACCGGACGCGCCGGACTTTGTTCCGGGATACTCCCGACGGTCTGCCCGGGAATGACGACACTGGGGGCCTGTCCGCCTGGTACGTGCTCGCCTGGCTTGGACTGGGCCCCGTCCAACCGGGAACAGACCTGCTCATCGTCACTCCGCCGGTCGCCTCATCGGTCGAGATCACCCTTCCTCACGGACAGCTTCGGTTGGTGAACCAGCAGGTCGGCGGGGGGGATGGTCGCATACCGGTCGGGCTGAGACGTGACGGCGAGTCGCTCCCCGGACCCTGGATCCGGTTTCGCGATCTCAGCGCAGGAGCGACTCTGACCTGGTCACTGTCCGATCAGCCGACCGCCCGGGGTACGGAGAACTGACCGGATCCGCGTCGACGTGGTGTCCTACAGTCAGGCGGAAGATCCGGGCTAACCCGCTCCTGTGCGCCAGACCACCGGATCGATGATCGAAAGATCTATTACTTTACGTAGAGGGGATCGTCTCGCAGAGCCAGGTCGGCGACGGTAGTCGGAGTTTGCGTCAGTGCTGGTTGGATGCGAGTGAATCTGCCCGCCGGGTTGGTGATCGACTCCGCCTGCTCCGCTCGTCCCGCCGCGAGCGATGGATGATTCACGGGAAACATCTGCCCGCGGTGTCGGGTTTCTGGCGCTGAATTCCCGACACAGCACCTATCAGAGGCATCACCTGACGCGCCAGCACGGGTCCACCGGGGATGCTGGTGTGGTGCTTTCGCGTCGCACCCCCCCGTCTCGCCCCGAGCCGTCACGGCCGCCTGCCGCTCGCTCGTCCATTCCGGGATGTCCGGACCGCCCGCTCTCAGCCCGGGGCGGGCCACATCCGAGCCCGGATCCGCGTGCCTGTCGCGCCTTCGTGACCTGGTCGACAGCTCGGACCGCTCAGCTTGGCCGGCTGAGCCTGCCGGGTGCTCCGGTGGTTGAGGTGAATCGGTGACACCGCCCGACGGGACAGCGGGCGAGCTCCGCCCCGACTCCTCCCCCGGAGATCCGCTGCCCCCGCCGTCGGATTCCTCGGCTGCGCCGGCGACGACATCCGAAGGCCCGACCGACGCCGCCGAGGTGGTTCCCGACGCCGCTCAGACCGTCTTCGGTGATCGTTTCGGTCTCGCGGTGCGGTATGTCGAGATGCTTTCGACGGCAGGAGTCGAGCGAGGGCTGATCGGCCCGCGGGAGACCGGCCGGCTCTGGGAGCGCCACCTTCTCAACAGCGCGGTTCTGGCCGAGGCCGTCCCCACCCGTTCCGCCTCCCCCGGTTCTGACGAGGCCGCCCTCGAGGTCGTCGATGTCGGCAGCGGCGCCGGCCTTCCCGGAATTCCGCTCGCGCTCGCCCGCCCCGACCTGAGGGTGACCCTGCTCGAGCCGATGGAAAGGCGCTGCCGTTTCCTCGCGGAAGCCGTGGCCGAGCTCGGCCTGGCGGGTCAGGTGGAGGTCGTACGGGGACGAGCGCCGGACGTCGCCGAGCTGCCTCCGCATCGCACATTCGACGTTACGGTGGCGCGCGCAGTAGCCCCTTTGGGACGTCTTGGCGCGGTACTGCTGCCGATGACCCGTCCGGGCGGTGTCATGCTTGCACTGCGCGGTTCGCGAATCCTTGAGGAATTGCAGGCCGTGCGTAGTGATCTCGATTCCCAGGGTTGGCGCGAGGTGAACGTCATGACGTGCGGGGCTGGCCTGGTGGACGAACCCACCCGTGTTCTGCGCGCGACGCGGTCACCTCAGGCGACCCAAGGGGACGGCGGGAGGGGACGGCGCGGCGCGGATGACCGGCAGGCCAGATGGACGACACAGCCACGGCGACCACGGGAGGGCACTCGTGATCGACCGGCACGTGGGAGGTCCCGTTCCACGTGAAACAGCGATGCCATATCGGACGGCGAGGGCACCTGAAGCAGCGTCGGCGGGTCGAGGTGGCCTGGCACACGGGGGGAGTCCGGGTGACACGTCCGGCCTCCCGGGCCTGGACCCCCTTGACTCCTCGACCCCGATCGGAGCGGCGGCGGCAGCAGCGGTGGAAGCACTGACGATGGAACGACGACGACCCTTTCCTCGACCCAGCCGGCGACGTGTCATCACCGTCGCCAACCAGAAGGGTGGCGTCGGCAAGACGACGACCACCGTCAACCTGGCCGCCGCACTGGCCATGCACGGAGTCCGTGTACTGGTCGTGGACCTGGACCCGCAGGGGAACGCCTCCACGGCGCTCGGTGTGGACCACCGGTCCGGCACTCCCTCGATCTACGAGGTACTGCTAGGTGACCGCCCACTCGACGAGGTCGTCGTGCGGTCCAGCGAGTCCAGCGGGCTGTTCTGCGCACCGGCGACGATCGACCTCGCGGGTGCCGAGATCGAGCTGGTCTCGATGGTCGCGCGGGAGACCCGCCTGCGTCGGGCCATCGACGGCATGCGGAACGAGGTCGACTACGTCCTCATCGACTGCCCGCCGTCGCTGGGGCTGCTCACGGTCAACGCGCTTGTGGCGGCCCGGGAGCTCCTGATCCCGATCCAGTGTGAGTACTACGCGCTGGAGGGCCTTGGTCAGCTGCTGCGTAACGTCGAGCTGGTCCAGGCCCATCTCAATCAGGAGCTCCGGCTGTCGACCATCCTGCTGACCATGTACGACTCGCGCACCCGGCTCGCCGATCAGGTCGTGCACGAGGTGAAGGAGCATTTCGGGGACAGGGTGCTGAGTACCACGATCCCGCGCAACGTCCGGCTGGCCGAGGCGCCGAGCTACGGTCAGTCCGTCCTGACCTACGATCCCGCCTCCCGCGGGTCGCTGTCCTACCTGGCCGCTGCTCGCGAGCTCGCCGAGCGCGGAGTCGACCCGGCTCCACGTGGCACCGCCGGGAGCGCCCGCGATGGGGCTCCCATCGGCCCCATCCCGACCGGTGGGGCTCCGGTGAACGGCCACTCCCCCGCAGGGCACGCGCCGCCCACCGGCCGCGGCACGGGCGCCGTCCAGGCCGGCCCTGACCGGCACGGCCCGCCGTCCGGCTACGGCGCAGACGACGACCGGTACGGCACGCCCGCCGACGGCTACGACTCGCCGGGCGGTCACGCCGCTCCGGCCGGGGCGTCCACGCCGGACGGCTTCGCCGTTCCGGACGGGCCGATGATCCCGGGTGCACCCAGCACCCGGGACGGGTACGGACGGCCCAACGGCCACGGCCCGCACGGCGGTGCCGCGGGTCCTGGCGATCCGAACCTGAACGGGGCCGGTCGATGACGGCGCGGCGTGGTGGTCTGGGCCGTGGTCTCGGCGCGCTCATTCCGGCGGCCGCCGAGCCGCAGGACGGCTACCAGAGCAACGGCCTGGACCATGCTCCGGCAGCGGCTCCTGTCCCGGTCGCGGGCGCGGTCTTCCGGGAGATCCCGGTGGACTCGGTGACCCCGAATCCGCGCCAGCCACGCACCCACTTCGACGAGGACGCCATCGCGGAGCTCGCCGCGAGCCTGCGCGAGGTGGGGCTACTGCAGCCGATCGTCGTCCGGGAGCTCCTGCCCGGCCGCTACGAGCTGGTCATGGGCGAGCGGCGCTGGCGCGCGTCGAAGCTCGCCGGGCTGGAGCGGGTGCCCGCCATCGTCCGGGACACCGCGGACGACGCCATGCTGCGCGACGCCCTGCTGGAGAACCTGCACCGCCAGCAGCTCAACCCGCTCGAGGAGGCCGCGGCCTACGAGCAGCTGCTGCGTGACTTCGGGGCGACCCACGAGGAGCTGGCCGGGCGCCTGGGCCGGTCGCGCTCGCACGTCACGAACACGATTCGCCTGCTCGGGCTGCCGCCGGCAGTGCAGCGTCGGGTGGCGGCCGGAGTGCTGTCCGCCGGGCACGCCCGCGCACTGCTCTCACTGGAGGACCCCGACGCCCAGGACAGGCTGGCGACGCGCATCGTCGCCGAGGGCCTGTCCGTGCGGGCGGTGGAGGAGATCGTGGCCCTCGGGGAGGAAGGGCCCCGCAAGCGGGCTCCACGTGGGCCGCGGACGACCGCGCCCGCGCTGACCCGGATCGCCGACCGTCTGTCGGACCGGTTGGAGACCCGGGTCAAGGTGGACATGGGCCGCAGCAAGGGCCGCATCACCGTGGAGTTCGCGACGATCGAGGACCTGGAGCGGATCGTCGAGGTGATGTCCCCGAACTCGAAGGTCTCCTGACCTCGGTACCAGGCCTCGGGGCGCACGTGTCTGCCACGTGCGCCCCGAGGCATGTCCGGGGTGTGTGCCCATCCCGGTGCGGTCCCGCTCAGACGGTGCCGGGGACGGGGTTCACCTGGCGCAGGACGCCTTCGGGATTCATCGAGCCGAGCAGGCGCTCCAGGGCGACCTCGACGTCCTCCCGCCAGCTGACGGCGTTCTTCACCTCGAGGCGCAGGCGGGGCCAGCGGTGGTGCGGGCGAACCGTCTTGAACCCGACCGCGAGCAGGTAGTCGGCGGGCACCACGCAGCGGGTGCCGGAGTCGCGCAGGTCGCCGAACGCCTCCAGGGCGCGGTAGCCGCGCCGCGTGATCTCCTTGGCCACCGACTGGATGAGCACCCGGCCCAGGCCCTGACCGGTGAACTCCTGGACGATCTGCGCGGTCATGAGCAGCACCGCGTCCGGGCTGACGGGGCTGGTCGGGAACGCCACGGAGCGCGGGACGTACGCCGGCGGCGCGAACATGACGAACCCGGCCGGGACGTTGTCGATATACACGACTTTTCCGCAGCTACCCCATTCGAGAAGCGCCGACGAGACCCAGGCCTCCTTCTCGATGTCCGTGCCGCCGGCCTCCTCGGCCCGGCTGCGGGCCACCGGGTCGAGCTCCCAGAAGACGCACCTGCGACAGGGGAGCGGCAGGTCGTCGATGTTGTCGAGAGTGATGTTCGCGATCCGACGACTCATCGAGCCAGCCCTCCCAGCGGTCCGGACGACCGTCCCCGGCCGATTCTTCCGCTTACTTCGGACAGCCTAGGACGGTCGTCAGCGCATGTGGCCACGGGCACGCCGTGACCTGTTCCACGTGAAACCTCGCCAACGGATTACACGTTCCCGGGACGTCCACCACAAAGCCGGTCGCGGCAGTGAAACACGACAAGCGTGCGGGACGGGGGAGCGACCGCGGAGCGTCCGGTACGGCCGGCGGCGGCAGCAGCAGCCAGGCGTGGTGCGGCGAGGCCTCAGGCTCGCGCCGCGATGCGCGGGACGCGCAGCTGCCCCGTCGGCGGGTCCTGCTCCGGCGGCAGGAACAGGCGCTGTGTGGCGGCGAGCAGGCCCTCCGCGACGGCGGCCCGGAACTCGGTCGACGCCAGCGCGGCGGCGTCGTGAGTGTTGCTGAGGTAGCCGAGGTCGATCTGGACGGCGGGCATTCTGGTTCGGCGGAGCAGCTCCCAGGTCTTGGGATGGGCACGGCAGTCCACCATGTCGGTCCGCGAGACGATCTCACGCTGCACCAGGGCGGCGAAGCGCTCACCGACCGCCGACGAGCCTCGCGCGTGGCCGTAGTAGTACGTCGAGACGCCCTGGGCCTGCGCGGAGCCGCTCGCGTCCACGTGCAGCGAGACCAGCAGGTCGGCGCCGATCTCGTTCGCCCGCGCCGCGCGTTCCGCCTCGGGCGGCGACTCGTGTGGCCCGTGCACCGGGTAGGCCTCCAGGCCGGACGCGAGCAGCCGGGCCTCCAGCCGCGAGGCCAGGTCGGCCATCAGGTCACGCTCGCACAGCCCACCACTGGACACGCCAAGGTCGTCGCCGCCGTGCCCGGGGTCGATGGCGACGACCATGCCGAGCAGCGACGGCCCCCGGGCCAGCAGGCGCATGGACTCGCGCAGGACGTCCGGGCGGCCGCCGGTGACCGTGCGCTCGAGGCGCTTGAGCTCGCGCAGGGTCCGCGGCCCGCAGAGGCCGTCAGGGTCGAGGCCCCGGTTGCGCTGGAAGTCCCGCACGGCCGAGTCCGTCCGTGCTCCGAAGATGCCGTCCGCGCGGCCGACGTCGAAGCCCATGTTCGACAGCCGCTCCTGCAGGGCGGCGACGTCGTCGCCGACGAACGGGTGAGTGACGCTGTAGTGGAGGAGCCGGTCGCCGAGGCGGCGGCGAGCCTCCTCGATGGCCCGGAAGGTGTCGGGTCCGATGATGCCGTCGACCGACAGCCCGCGGCTCTGCTGGAACGCCCGGACGGCGTTGTCCAGCTCGTTGTCGAACTGGTCGGTGGCGTCGACCGGGCCGCCGTTCCCGGCGTCGCCGGCCGGCGACGGACCCGTTCCCGTCGCGGTGGAGGTCTCGAGGGCACCCGGACCGGGGCCGTCGGCCGCATCGGTCTGGCGGGGTGCGACGGGAAGAAAACCCAGGTGGATGAAAGCTGCCCGGGCCTCCGCCACAGAGGGGTCACGGTCACCAAGACGCAGCAGCTTCACGAATGAGTACCTTTCGAGTCCGCGTTCATCGAGCCGTCGACCTGCGTCGGGCGGTTCCGCCGCCGAATCCCGGTCATCAGATTAGGCCATCGGTCCCGGGCAGTGAGGACGGCGATCCCCCTCGTCCGGCTTTCTGCCTCGGTGCCCCGTGTTCCGGTCGGGCCCGGTCCGGACCTGAGGTCGGAGTCCGGGCTCGGTGGGGTGGCCGCCGAAGTGAATTGCCTGAGTCACTCCAGGCGCCGCTGGGCCGACTCACTTCGGCGTGAACCCCGCCTGGAGGTGGGCATCCCGGGAAACGGTCGATGACTACCCGATGTGACCAAAGGTGACGTGCGTGGTGCAGGGGCCGCCATGCGCCGCTCATTCGATCATGTCTACGGCCCGCTCAGGGCCACTAGCGGCCGACGGTCCGGAAACGTCCACCAGACGTGTGCTCCTGGCTACCGAAAGTTCCGAACAGTCGGACCCTGCGCGGTGCAGACCGGTGCCGACTCCGCGGTGACGGCTGAAACGGCAGAGACGGCTGAAACGGCGGAGACGGCGGAGACGAAGACGGCCCGCTCCGAGATCGGAGCGGGCCGTCGAGGTCGACCATGGCCGGCGGAGTGCGCTGGCCCGGCCCGGGCGGGGCCGGGCGCGGTCTGGATCAGATGTAGGACGACAGGTCGCGCAGCAGCGCGGCCTTCGGCTTGGCGCCGACGATGCTCTTGTCGATCTCGCCGTTGACGAAGACGGCCATCGTCGGGATCGACATGATCTGGTACTGCCGCGCGACCTCCGGGTTCTCGTCGATGTTGAGCTTGACGATCCGGAGCTTCTCGCCGTGCTCCTTGGCGATCTCCTCCAGTACCGGCGCGACCATCTTGCACGGGCCGCACCACTCGGCCCAGAAGTCGACGAGTACGGGCTTGTCGCTCTTGAGCACCTCGGCGGCGAACGTGCCGTCCGTCACCGCGGGGGTGGAGCCTGCCATGGCGTTCTCCTCAGGGTTTGCGCTCTTGTGTCTTTGGACTGGTGGCTGACGGCTGTGCTGTGGCGGGGCTCCCGCCACAGCACAGGTTGGTCCGCGTCAGGTCGTCGCGGCGAGCTCCGGTGCCGGTACCCGGGGCGCCTCGGCGGCGCTGTCAGCGGCGCCCTCCAGGCCGGCGATGTAGCGCTCGGCGTCGAGGGCGGCGGAGCACCCGGTGCCGGCCGCGGTGATCGCCTGGCGGTAGGTGTGGTCGACGACGTCACCGCAGGCGAACACACCCGCGATGTTGGTCTGGGTGGTCGGGTGCGTCACCTTGATGTAGCCCTCGCCGTCCAGCTCGAGCTGGTCGTGGATCAGATCCGTGCGGGGGAGGTGGCCGATCGCCACGAACAGGCCGGTGATCGCCAGCTCGTCCGTCTTGTCGGTGACCGTGTCACGCAGCCGGACGCCGGTGACCTTGTCCTCGCCGAGGACCTCCTCGACCACGGCGTTCCACCGGAACCGGACCTTCGGGTTGGCGAACGCCCGCTCCTGCATGATCGCGCTGGCGCGCAGCCTGTCGCGCCGGTGCACGATCGTCACCGACTTCGCGAACCGGGTGAGGAAGGTCGCCTCCTCCAGCGCCGAGTCGCCGCCGCCGACGACCGCGATGTCCTGGTCCCGGAAGAAGAAGCCGTCACAGGTCGCGCAGGCCGACACGCCCCGGCCGAGCAGCCGGTCCTCGTGCTCGACGCCGAGCTTCTTGTAGGCCGAGCCGGTCGCGACGATGACCGAGCGGGCCAGGTAGGTCTCGTCGCCCACCTTGACCACCTTCGGATCCGCGGCCAGGTCGACTTCGGTGACGTCGTCCGCGATGAGCTCGGCGCCGAACCGCTCCGCCTGGGCGCGCAGGTTCTCCATGAGCTCCGGCCCCTGGATGCCCTCGGGGAAGCCCGGGAAGTTCTCCACCTCGGTCGTGGTCATCAGCGCGCCGCCCGCGGATACCGCGCCCTCGAAGACGACCGGCTTCAGGTTCGCCCGGGCGGTGTAGATCGCCGCGGTGTAGCCGGCCGGCCCCGACCCGATGATGACGACGTCCAGGACGCGCTCGCCGGAACGCTCCGCTCCGGCGGCCTGACCGGCCTGGTCCTTGCCCTGGGCTGTCACACCCACTCCCTTCACGACTGTCGTACGAGGCTTCGCCGATTCTGTCGATCGTTGGCCCCGCCGACGTGATGTCTGCCCCCATAACCGTCGCGGACCGCGGCTGATTCCACCGCTGGGTCACCGTGGCAAGGGGGTGTGCCCGTCCGTACGTGTGTGCCGTCCTGTGGCCGACCACCGCCTACAGCGCGCGGGTCGTGTTCACGGTGTACAACACCGCGCCCGGCATCGGTACCACGCCGCAGCGTGCGTCGATCACGACGACCCGCGCGGCGGCGGGCTGGCCGGCGACCGAGAGCACCACCAGCAGCGCCCGTTGGCCGTCGAAGCTCACCCGGTCGAGGGCCAGTACCGATCCGCCCGTCTGGGCGGTGAGGCTGTCGTAGCACATCCGCAGCTGTGGGGTGTCGATCACGCGGGCGAGCGTCTCCGGCGTCGTGGCGGACGCGGCCGACGGATCCGTTCCCGGCACCGTGGTGGACGCGCCGTCATCGGTGGCCTGTTCCTCGCCCGCGGCGGGCGGCACGGACGTCGCACCAGAAAGCGCAGGCAGGACGGACCAGGTGAGCATGGTCGTCGGGATCCGCCCGGTGAGCAGGCTCCGGCCGTGCACGACGATGTCGCCGGCCCGGACCGCCTCTCCCGAGTCGGCGACCATCGTGAAGGCCGCGGACGGCTCCTCGGGCGTCCCACTGGCATTGGGGACGGCCGCGGCGGCGGTCGGTCCGGGGGCCCGGGCGGCTTCCGGACCGGCCGTCTGGGAGGCCCCTGACAGCGCGGTGGCCGCGTCGCTGGCCGCGGTGGAGCTCGCATCCCCGCCGCCCGCGGTCAGCCCGCGCAGGGTCAGCACAGCCGCGCCGAACGCCACCAGCGCGACGCAGGTCGCCGCGATCGAGACCCAGTCGCGGGCGACCCGGCCGCCGGCACCGGCGAGCCCGCCGCGCCGCCGCCCGCCGCCGTGCCGCGGGGGCCGCGGCACCCCGGAGATCGGCGGCCTGCCCGGCTCCGTGTTCCCCCGTGTGGTGCCGTGTGCCGCGATGTCCGGCTCGGCGATGTCCTGCTGGGCGATGTCCTGCTGGGCGATGTCCTGCTCGGCGATGCCCGGCGCCGTCGTGTCTGGCGCCCTGGTGCCCGGAGTCCTGGTGTCTGGAGTCCTGGTGTCTGGTGCCGAGATGGTTGGTTCGCCGATGCCTGGCCCGGCGGTCCCCTGTTCGGCGATGCCTGAGCCGTGGTCGGCCGCGTCGGGACCTGTGTCAGCGGTGCCTCGGCCTGCGTTGCCCGGAGTGCTCTTCCGCTCGAACTCGCCAGGGGCGACGAGGCCCGAGGCTGGAAGCGAGCCGACCCGCCCGAGGCGGCGGCGTGGCCGCGGCGGGCCGCCGACAGCTCCCGCGCGGGGACCGCGCCCCGACCGGGTGCTCTCCCGTGCCCGGGTGTCCGTGGCCGACCTGGCGGCCAGCGCGGCCTGGATGCGCTCGGCGACGTCGGCCGGCATCGTCATGCTCGCGAGGCGGGCGAGGTCGGCACGCACCCGGCGCAGCGCCGTGAGCGCCTCCTGGCAGGTGGCACACGAGTGGACGTGGCGCTCGACCCGGGCGGCCGCGGGCTCGAGGGGGAACCCCTGATCCGAAGGGTCCGGCCGGGCGTCGAGGTAGGCGTCAAGCGCCTCCACGTCGGGATGCCCGCCGGTGGTGCGACCGTCGGTCATGCGCTGGGCGGCTGTGCCGGCCCGGGTACGCGGGCCACGGTCGCCGGGGCGCCAGCCCGGATCAGGGGCGTGGGCACCGTGTTCGTCCGTCACCACCGCCGATCACCTCCTCCGGCGAGTCAGCCGCCCGGCCGTCGTGCCGGTCCGGTCGGCGGGTCCCGGGACGCCGGCCGCGCCCGGCATCTCGGCGGGTTCGGCGGCGGCGCCACGAGTGGTCGTGCCGGTGGGGTCGGTGCCGTCCGCATCCGCGCGGTCGGACCCCGCCTGCTCGACCGGCTGGTCGTCGACCAGTCGGTCGACCGGTTCGTCGGGACCGCCGGCTGATGTGTCGTACCGTCCCTCATCACAGACGGAAGGCGAGGCCGGCTGGTTCCCGGCGACGGGCCGCCGAGCCCGTTCGGGGGCAAGGTGTCCGAGCAGGACGGCGAGCCGCGCCCGACCGCGCGCGCAGCGGCTCTTGACCGTTCCGACCGGTATGTCCAGCAGTTCGGCCACCTCGGCGACCGAGCGGCCCTCGACGTCCACGAGGACGACGGGGGTGCGCAGTGTGACCGGAAGCATGCCGAGTGCGGCGCCGATGTCCATCCGGGTGTCGTGCTCGGCGATGGCGTCCCGGGCGTCGGCCGGCTCGTAGGGGGCGCCGTCGGGGGCCGAGGGCATCGGCACCGTCGGGCGCACGGCGCGGCGGCGCAGCCGGTCGAGGGCGGCGTTGGTGACGATCCGGTGCAGCCAGGTGCCGACAGCCGCCTCACCCCGGAAGTCGGCGGCCCGCCGGTGCGCGGAGAGCATCGCCTCCTGGACGGCGTCCGCGGCCTCCTCGGCGTCCTGCAGCAGCGCGAACGCCACCGACCACAGCCGGTCGGCGTGCGCGCGGAACAGCTCGCCGAACGCGTCCGGATCACCTGCCACGTGCCGGCGCAGCGCCTCCAGGTCGGCCTCGGGAGCCCGGCCGGAGGACCGGGCACTGGCCGCCGCGGGCGGGTTCACCGACTTCTCAGGACGGGCGATTGCCACCCGGGACTGGCGCGCATCGACCTCGACCCGCCGCACATGATTCCGTCCGGTCAGCCCCGGAACTCGATCTCCGCGATCGATCCCTTGTTGGACGGAAGCTCGGTCAGCCACAGCACCCAGTACCGATGAGTCGGCTGCTCGGACGGCATGCTGATGCGGACCTCGCCGGTCTTGTTCTGCTGCGGTACACCGATGACCGCGTAGTCGTTGATGTTGTCCGAGAGCGAATCGCCGGCCCGCAGCTCAAAGGTGATCGGGCCTTCCCTCCCGACGGTGACGACAACCTCGCTCGGGGTTATCGGCTGGTTGAAGTCGAAGCGCAGCCCCACGCCCTTCTTCAGCCCGCCGAACTGAGGGCTGTGGTATCCGTCCGTCGCCCACTGGGTGGCCGGGTTCCCATCGGTGGCGAGCGGTACGAGGTCCGGCTTCTCCGCCCCGTCACCGGCCGGGGGCGGGTCGAACGAGGTGACCGAGCCGAAAGGAATCCGGTTACCGGAGGGCACCACGGCCATGGAGGAAGGGCCGGTATCCCCGCCCGGGTTGCCGCCACCATCGTCCTTCGGGCGAAAGGCGATCACCGCCACGACGGCGACGAGGGCGATCACCACCAGCAGGGCCACCCAGGGCAGGACCCGGCGGACGGCGCCGCCGCCAGCCCCGCCCGACCCACCGCCCTGGCGGTGCCCGCCGGCGGGCGGGTAACGGTCGTCGTCGTACCGGCGCTGCTCGGGCGCCTCGCGCTGCGACGGGTAGCCGCCCCGGTCGCGGTCGTCGTAACCGCTCCGGCCGCCGTAGCCGCGCTCGTTGTAGGAGGTCTGGTCGTAGCCGTCGCGGCCCAGGTAGGAGGTCTGGTCGTAGCCGCGGCGGTCGTAGTCGTCGCGGCCGCCGTAGCCGTTGCCGCCGGAGCTGCTCCCGCCGGCGTAGCCCTGCCCCGGGTAGTCGGAGGGGGCGGGGTAGTCGTCCGTGGCCGGGTTGTAGCCGTCGACCGACATCGCCTCGGTGCTCGCGGGGCCGTCGTCACCGAGGCTCATCAGGCCGGTGTCGAGGACCTGGTCGACCGGGCTGACCGCCTCGAGCTCCGAGACCAGCTCGGCGGCGGTCGTGATCGGCGCGCCGGCCCGCTCGTCGCCGAGGGTCGCCAGGGTGATCGCGTCGAGGTCGCGCGGGACGGCCGAGTTGATCTGCCGGGGGGTCCGCAGCCGGCCGTCGCTCGTCGGGGCGGCCGGCAGCGCGTGCTCGCCGAGCAGCGGCCAGGTGCCGGTCAGCCCGGCGTACAGCAGCCCGCCGAGGGCCCGGACGTCCGCCAGCTCGGCCGAGGGGGGTGCGTCGTCCTTCTCCGGGTCGGAGCCGATGGTGGGCTCCGCGCCCGTCGCCGCGCCGTCCAGCCCCGCGAGGACGCCGCCGATCTCCAGGTCGACGACCTTCACGGTGCCGTGGCCGGAGACGATCACATCGCCGGGGTTGAGCCCGCCGTGGTGGATGCCGCGGTCGTGCGCGGCGGAGAGGACCCGCGCCGCCGCCAGGACGATGGCCCCGGCCTGTTCGGGGCGTAGTGGCCCGTTGGTGGCGAGCTGGCGCAGGGTGCGCCCCTCCACCCACTCCGAGACGACATAGGAGACACGGGCCGTGCCGGTGGTCGTGGTCGTGGCGTCGTAGGTCGACGCGGCGCCCGGGTGTACCAGCCGCCCGGAGTTGATCGCCGCCTTCAGCAGGGCGCGGGCCGCGTCCTCCCGGACAGCCGGATCGATCTCCGCCGCGGCGTCGGGGTCGGTGCCGGGGTCGACGTGCTCGACGATCCGGACGGCCACCGGCCGGGCGAGCGTGTTGTCGTCACCCCGCCACAGGGTCACCGGGCCGCGGGTGTTCAGCGGCGCCAGGAGACGGTAGCGGCGGTCGAGAACGGATTCGGCCAGCACGGCCGTGCTGGCCGGGCGCTCGCCCGGCGAGTCGGTGGTCACGTCGTTATCGACGTCCGCGCCCTGCGGTCGGTTGCTTCCGTCGACCACAGCGCCTCCGTCGTCCGCATACCCGCCGGCCGACCCGACGGCGGGTTGCCCCACCTCACCCGGGCAGGGGATCCGCCCAGCGTTCCGCCACTGCGAACGAACATCCCGGACACCCTCCGTCGCATCGGAACGCATCGTGTGACCAACGCGACGAGCTGGGTGCTGCGCCTGGTTCACCGGCGACGTTGGGCGGGGCCCGCGCACAGCGTGTTCAGTGTACGAGTCCGGCCCTGGCATCTCGCGGATGTCTCCGGACAAGCCAGCTTGGCACACCGGGGCGAACCATCCGCCTATGGACACGCCATAGACCCGGCGTGCGATCGCGCGAAATCAGTGGTAACGCACCGATCTTCACCCCTAAACCTGATTGACGCCTCCAGAGGATCACTTTCTGTGCGTATCTGGGCTCGAGTGTGACAAAACTTTACCGAATGATTTGCTGTCGTTACTTAACGTCGCGTCGATGTGTTGCTGGTGGCATGGGTGTGGACGAGGTTCCGCTGTCGGCTCCGGGCGCCGTTCGCCGCGCCGGTGGGACCTTGGTGCCATCCCGGCAGGTAATCCGGGCGACGGAATCGAGACCATCGGCCCGCATGGGTGAGGCCGTGTCGGGAGGTGGCCCCGGCCCGTCAGCCGCGCCGGCCCGAGGACCCGCCGCGGCGACCTGGTGGCCCGCCTGGCCGACCGGAGGGCCCGCCGCGACCGCCGCGATCGCCACGCCCACCCGGGGGCCGGCCCCGCCCGCTGTCTCCCCGGCCGGCCGATCGCGGTGGCCGGGCTGAGGACGCCGAGGCCGCGCCAGTGCCTGTGCCGGCGCTGGCGCTGGCACCAGCACCGGCGGGCTTCGTCCGGCGGCCGACGCCGAGGCGGCCACCGACGATGCGCATCAGGGCCGTCATCTCGTGCATCCCGGTGCGCACGGAGATCACGACGAAGACCAGGCCACCGACGACCAGCGCCAGCACCACCGCGATCCCGGAGCCGAGCCAGCCCTTGCCGAGCAGGTCGCGCAGGCCGTCCGCGATGACGCTGGCGAGGACCGCGCCCACGCCGGCCGTCACGCTCACCCGGGTCGTCACCCGCGCGATGCGGTTGCCGTCGATGCCGCGCAGGCGGCGCCGCAGCAGGACCGTCGTCGCCATCAGGCCGATCAGGTAGGCCAGCGAGAAGGCCAGCGCCAGCGCGGCTGCCCGGTGCTTCTCGGCGACCACCTCCGACAGCACGAACGCGGCCAGCACGTTCGTGGCGACCACGCCGATGTTGACCAGTGCGGGCGTGCGGCTGTCCCGGTAGGCGTAGAAGGCCCGCAGCTGCACCTGGAACAGCGAGAACGGCACGAGCGCGATCGCGAAGGCGCTCAGCGTGTCCCCGATCGCGATCGCATCGTCGTAGTCGACCGCGCCGTGGTTGAAGACTGTCACGGCGATCGGGCGTCCCAGCGCCAGCAGGAACAGCGCTGAGGGGATGATCGCGGTGACCGTCATCCGGGACGCGGTGGAGAGGTCCTCGCGCACCAGGTCGGCCTGATCGCTGGCGGCGTGGCTGCTCATCCGGGGGAGCAGGGCGGTGATCACCGAGACGCCGATGATCGCGTACGGCAGCTGGAAGATCTGGTAGGCAAAGCTGTAGATCGAGTACGCGGTGGTCGACGTCGAGAGCCTGGAGATCATCATGAAGCCGAGCTGACTGACCATGACGTAGAGCAGCGTCCAGCCGGCCAGCCGGGACGCCGAGCGCAGCCCGGGGTGCCGCAGGTCGAGCCGGGGCCGGTACCGGAATCCCACGGCACGCACCGAGGGCAGCAGCGCGATGGTCATCACGACCACGCCGAGCGTCGTGCCGCCCGCGAGCACGACCGTCTGGGCGTCGGTGATGCCGTCCAGGGTCGGCGGCCGCGGCCCGGGCAGGAAGATGAACACCACGCAGGTGGCGATCACCACCAGGTTGTTCAGCACCGGCGCGAACATGGGCGCGGCGAAGGACTGGCGGGTGTTGAGGATCGCCCCGAGCGTCGCGCCGACGCCGTAGAAGAGGATCTGCGGCATGAACCAGCGCAGCATGTCCGCGCCGAGGGCGCGTTGCGCCGGCCCGGCGTTCAGGTAGAGACCGATGATCTGCGGCGCGGCGAACATCCCCACCACCACCGCCGCGCCCAGGCCGAGCACCATCAGCGTGAGCAGGGACGAGGCGAAGCTGTCGCCCCCGTCCGGGTCCTCCTTGGACGCCTGCACCAGCACCGGCACGATGACGCTCGTCAGGATCCCGCCGAGCAGCAGGTCGTAGAGGATGTTCGGGGTCGTGTTGGCGACGTTGTAGGCCTGGCCGACGGCCCCGGTGCCGATCGCCGCGGCGATCGCGACCGTGCGCAGGAAGCCCGAGGCCCGCGAGACGATGGTGCCGATCGCCATCGTCCCGCTGGCGCGGCCGAGCCCACCGCGCTTCGCCGTGGCGGCGCCCCGCGCGGCGCCTGAGGCCTGCTTGCCCGCGGCCTGCTTGCCTGTGGCGGGTCTGCCTGTGGCCTGCTTGCCCGCGGCCGGCCTGCGTCCGGCTGGCCGGGCCCCCTCGGCCGCGGGGCGCCGGGTGGACGCCGGTGGCGGCGTCACGGGCGGCGCGAGCCGGCTGGTGCGATCGTCGGCGGCCACCTCGTCGAGTGGTTCGACCAGTGGCTCCACGTGTGGCCCGTCGAGCGGCTCGACCGGCGGCCGGGTCCGGCGCGCCGAACCGGCGCCGGCCCTCGGCGCCGCGCCGGGGGCCGGCGTGCGGGAACGCGACGACCACATCGCCGGCCCGCCCTCGGATGGCGGCGGCACCGCGGGCGCGCTCGGCAGCCGGCGGGTCTGCTCACCTGCCGGCGGACGTCCGCCCGCGGGACGCCTGCCGATCTCCGCGCCGCCCTCCTGGTAAGACTGGGGCGACATGCCCGCGTTCGGATCGGCGCGGCGCGGCCCGGTCGGGTGCGGCGCGGCGTCATAGGGATCGTCGGGATCGGAGCGCCGCCGGCCGGGCACCGGCGGCGGGGTGTCCGGGTAGGCGGAGTCGGTGGGTACCCGGGCCGTGGCATGTGACCCGTCCGCGTACCAGGCCGGTGGCTCGCCGCCGCGGTCCGGGCGCTCCTCGTAGGGCGGCGGCTGCCCGGGCGTCCCGTACCGCGAGTCGTCGTACCGAGCCTCGTCACGCGCGTCGTACCGACGATCCCCGTACGGAGGTCCGTCGTACTGAGGTTGGTCGTACGGCGGATCGTCGTACCGGGCGCGGGACCGGTCGTGCCGGGGGCCGCCGTCCCGCGGGTCCCACTCGTGGCGAGCAGGTTCGTACGGTGGCGGCCCGGGGGGCCGGTCCGACGGCGGTTCCGGATCGCCCCACGGCGCCGGCGGGTCCTGAGCGGGCCGGTTCACGTTCGGACGGTAGCGGGCCGGGTGCTCATCGGCATCAGGAAACGGCGAACCCGGCCGATGCGGCTCACCGGCGTCCGCGTACCGGTCGTCCGGGTACGGGCTGTCCCGGTACGGGCGGTCGTCGTACCCGCCGTCCCCGTATCGGCTCTCCGGGTTCGCCGGGTACCCACCGCTGTCGTACCGCCCGTCCGGCCGCGCGCCGCCCTCGTACCGCTCCTCTGGACGTCTGCCGTCGTGCCGGTCCTCCGGGTACCCGCCGGGGTAGCCGTTGTCGTAGCCGACGTCCCGGCGCTGGTCGTGGGCGTAGCTGTCGTCCGGGTAGCTTCCGCCCGCGTACCGGCCCCCGTCCTGGCCGCCCGCGTAGCCGCCGTCGGCGTACCGCTCGTCGGGATACCGCCTGTCCGGGTACCGGTCGTCCGGATAACGCTCGTCCGGATACCGGTCGTCCGGATACCGGGGAGTGCCCTGGCCGTCCCGGGTGCCGTGGCGGTCGTCGTCAGGCGGCCATCGCGACTCGTCCGGCGGGGTCACCGGCCGTCCCGTCGCCGCGGCTGGGACGCGGATCCGGCCGGGGTCGCGGGACGCCCGGACCACGGCTCGGCCGTCCTGCCGCCGGGACCACCGGTGGACGGGCCGTACGGCGAGCCGGTGGGCTCCCGGTACGCGGCGGGCGCGGGTTGTCCGTCGAAGTAGGGATCGTGCCCGAGGCCGGCCGGCGCGGGATCGTCGACGGGCCGCTCCGGCCAGCCGGGGCCGGCGGTCCCGGGGGGATCGAACGGCCCGTCGCCCGTGCCGGGGTGGTCGGGATCGCCGGCGCCCGAGGCCCCGTTCGCCCCGGCCGGGCCGAGGAGACCGGCGCCGGCTGGCGGGCCGGAGCCGTCGGGCGGGGCCGCGGCCGCCGCATCCGCCGCCGATCCGCCGCGGGAGCGCGCGCGGAGCTTGCGTAGCAGGCGGATCAGCACGGCCAGCATCAGCACGCCGATCGCGCCGATCGTGATCGCCGTGGCGATGGCCCCGTAGACCGTCGAGCGCACCAGCACCCGGGCGGCGGCATCCGGGCCCAGGGCCTGCCCGTCGACGGTCTCGAGCCGGATGTCCACCGGGAAGGTGCCGGCGCTCTCGGCGTCCACCTCGATCTCGAACTGGTCCTTCTGGAGCGGTTCGAGAACCCGGGTGACCTCGGTCGCCGACACGAGCCGCCCCCGGTCGGTGGACGAGAGCTTCAGGACCACGGTCACATTCCAGTCCGAACCGTTCTCCAGCGTCACCGGGACCCGTCCGCGGCTGCTGGTGAGGTTCACGATCCGGGACGCGACGACCCGGATCTTCGACCGGTAGTCACCGACCTGCCCGTCCGCCTGCTGGGCCAGGGAGAACCCGCCGAGCCGGTCCGTCCGCCACCACGCCGACAGCGCCGTGATCAGCGTGTTGCGCATCGGGTCGACCTTGCCCAGACGGCACTGCTGTAGCAGGTCGCCGGTCAGGGTGGTCGGCGGGCAGAAGGCCGCGCTGAGGACGGCCACCTCGCCGCGGATCTGCCCGACGCCCTTCACGTAGTCGACCGGCAGCTCCCGGCTCTGCGCGTCGGCGTTGTAGGTCAGGCCGGCGCGCTGCCGGGTGGCGTCCGGGGACGGCTCCTCGATGCCGACCGGCCTGGAGTAGGCGCTGTCGAGGCTGCGCAGGATCGCGTTGAGCCAGCCGGGGGGCGGCGTGAAGTCGCGCGGGAGGGCCAGCACCGCGGCCCGCTCGTTCGCCGGCTCAGCGGTGATCATCGCCAGCTCGGCGCGGAACCGGGCGAGGGCCTGCTCCAGGAGCTGCTGGCCGTCGTAGCCGGCGACCGCGTCGGCCAGCCGGTGGTCCGCCGCGAGCACGCGGACCTGGCCGGTGGACGTCGGCAGGGTGACCGCCGCGGACGGGGTGTACCGCACGGACTGGGCCGCGGGCAGCAGCCGGTCGTCGACGATCACCGTGCCGGCGCCGTTGGCACTCAGCACGTCGACGGTGTGTGGGTCGGCGATGCCGTCGGCGGGGTAGGCGATCGTGCCGCTTCTCGGGATCTTGCCGCCCAGCAGCCCGGCGATCACGAGCTGGCCGGTGTTCACCGAGTACTGCAGCGCGTCGAGCTGGTCGGCGCGGACGAGGGCCGGCAGGTCGGTGTCCCCGTAGGGCAGGGCGATGACGGTGCCGCCCCGCCGCGCGAAGTCCTTGATCCGGTCGAGGAAGGCGCCCGCGTCGGGGTCGGGGTCGGCATTCCTCCTTCCGCCGGGTGTGGCGTACTGGTAGGGGGTCTCCATCCGCTGCAACGCCTGTACCAGCGTGGGGTCAACCGCGAGGGCGACCTGGGGCGGCGGTGTCCCGGGGGCGGTGGACTCGAGCGGGTCGAGCAGCGCGTCGAGCCGGCCGCCGTCGCGGATCTCGTCGGTGAGGGTGTCGTCGGTGAGCAGGCCGTCCGAGCGCAGCCGGGGCTTGCTGGAGACGGGCAGGACGGTGACGACCGCCGTCCGCGCCGCCGCCTGCGGGGGCGAGACGACTATGAACGTCGTCAGCGACGCGACGGTGCTCCGCGCGCGCTCGCCGACCCGGCCGACGATCCTGATCTGGACCGGCCGCACGCTCACGGCCGACGAGCGGAACATCGCGGGGACGTCCGCCTGCGCGGCGAACTGGCCGGGGGTCGTCGCGGTGGGGCTGATGGTCAGTGGCCCGCTGCCGAGCAGTGAGTAACGGATCTGGGGGGGCGGGCCGCCGCTGGTCAGCTGGGCGAGCTCGCCCCGGGACCGCAGCGGGCCGCCCACCTCGAGGACGACACCGAGGTCGGTCGGCAGCACCGTCCCGCCCACGTCGACCGTGCCGGTCACCCGGAGCTGGGGGGCGGCGGCGCTCGGGGTGACGAGGCTGGTGAGGCGGACCTCGATGGGAAGGCCCGTGGTCCCGTTCGTGGTCCCACCGGTGCTTGGTGTGGTCTGTTGAGTACCCGAAGTACCGCTTGTGCTGGGGTTCGTCCGGGTTATCGGCTGGATGATCGCCGCGCTGTCCGGCGAGATTCCCACAGATGAGGCCGATCCTGTGGACAACTCTGTGGACAGCCCTGTGGAAACTGTGGATGAAGCCTGTGGATTGTGCGAATCGAGCGTGGTGCTCGTGATGCTCGTGGCGGCGGGCGCTCGTGCGCCGTCGGGCGGAGCCGCCGCCAGGCCCACATCGGCCCCGGGCCAGACCAACGCGACGGTCCCGAGCAGCGCCGCGGCCGCCAGCCGGTGCCGGCGGAACGGGTTACGGCCGGTCACGAGGCGTCGGCGAGGATCGTCGGCACCCCGTCGAGCAGCCGTCGTTCGTCGGCGTACGCGAGCCGTCGCGCCACCTCGGGCAGCGGGACCCACGCGACCTCCGCGACCTCGACGTCGTCGTCGGAGAGGTCGCCCGACGTCCGGAGCAGGAGGAAGTGGTGGACGGTCTTGTGCACGCGAGCCTCGCCGGCGACGAACCAGAAGTCGATCGTGCCCAGCGGGCCCAGAACCGCTCCGGTCACACCGGTCTCCTCGGCGACCTCTCGGACGGCGGCCTCCTCCGTGGTCTCATCGCACTCGACATGACCCTTCGGCAGCGACCACAACAGCCGGCCACGCTTGTCCCTGCGGGCGATCAGCGCCGCGTTCGCGGCGGCGGACGCGGTGTCGAGCACGAGGCCCCCGGCCGAGGTCTCCTCCACCCTGCGCAACGGCCTGCGGCCGGGCGTCCTGGGCGGGGAGGGCATGGACTGATCGTACGAGCACCAGCCGAAACAGCCCCGTTGTGTGTCCCGCTCGTTCGGGAAAATCGCAGCAGAGGCACGAGTGGGTACTTTCGTCCGTCGTGCGGGGGACCATACGACGATGGTCCCGCGTCGAGGGTGGCCGGACGCGTGCCAGATAGGCACGGCCACCAGCAACGGTCCGCTCGCCCGTAATCTGAACAGGTGGCTGTGATCAGTCTTGACAATCCCCGGGACTCGGCGGAGCAGGTGGTGAGCGACCTGCTCCGCGTGCCCGCGCCCGCCGACGAGCTTGGTCGGATCTTCGCCGACCACGGGCATACCCTCCATCTGGTCGGCGGCTCCGTCCGCGACGCGCTGCTCGGCCGGGCGGGTGACCCGAGCGACACGAGCGCGACCGGTGGCACGGGCGGGGGCGCGCCGGACCTCGACTTCACCACGGACGCCCGCCCCGAGCGCGTCCTGGAGATCACCCGGGGCTGGGCCGAGGCGACCTGGGACGCGGGCATCGCGTTCGGCACCGTCGGCCTGGCCCGCCGCGGGGTGCGCTTCGAGGTCACGACCTACCGCAGCGAGTCGTACGACCGGACGTCCCGCAACCCTGCCGTCACCTACGGTGAAGGCCTGCAGGAGGACCTCGTCCGCCGCGACTTCACCGTGAACGCGATGGCGGTCTCCGTCCCCGGGCACGACTTCGTCGACCTCTTCGGCGGGATGGCCGACCTGGCCCGCGGCGTGCTGCGCACCCCCGGCCCCCCGGAGGCGTCCTTCGACGACGACCCGCTGCGCATCATGCGGGCCGCCCGGTTCGAGGCGGCCCTCGGCCTGACCCCGGTTCCCGAGCTGGTCGCGGCCATGCGCTCCCGGGCCAGCCGCATCTCGATCGTCTCCCCGGAGCGGGTGCGCGACGAGCTGCGCAAGCTGATCGCGAGCCGCGACCCGGCCGCCGGCCTCGAGCGGCTCGTCGAGGTCGGCGTCGCCGACCTGGTGCTCCCCGAGCTGGGCGCCATGCGGATGGAGATCGACGAGCACCACCAGCACAAGGACGTCTACGCGCACACGATGACCGTGCTGCGCCAGGCGATGGCGCTGGAGGACGACGGCCCCGACGAGATCCTGCGCTGGGCCGCGCTGCTGCACGACATCGGCAAGCCGCGCACCCGCCGGCACATCGCCGGCGGCGGGGTTTCCTTCCACCACCACGAGGTCGTGGGGCGGGACATGACGCGTCGCCGCCTGGTGGCCCTGCGGTTCCCGAAGGACGTCGTCGACGCCATCTCCTCGCTCGTCTACCTGCACCTGCGCTTCCACGGGTACGGGTCCGGAGAGTGGACGGACGCCGCTGTCCGTCGCTACGTCCACGACGCCGGGCCGCAGCTCTCCCGGCTGCACAAGCTCGTCCGCTCGGACTGCACGACCCGCAACCGGCGCAAGGCGGAGAACCTGGCCCGTGCCTACCGGTCGCTCGAGGAGCGGATCGCCGACCTCGCCGCCCGCGAGGAGATCGCGGCGATCCGGCCGGAGCTGTCCGGCGACGACATCATGGCCCTGCTGGGCCTGCCGCCGTCGCGGCTGGTCGGGCAGGCCCGGGCGTACATGCTCGACGTCCGCTTCGAGCGCGGTCTCCTGGGCCGCGAGGCCGCCGAGGCCGAGCTGTTCCGCTGGGCCCGGGAGAACGACATCGTCATCCCCGGCGAAACTCCCACCCCGGACGAGGCCCCTGACGCCTGATCCTGATGCCAGCCCGGGGTTCGTGCCAGCCCGGGGCTCGCTTCGGCGTCACCGGGCCGGGCCCGGCCCGGTGGCTGAGACCGGGCCCGCAGGTCGGCCTGGGCCCGAGGTTGGCCTCGGGCTCGGGCTCGGGCTCATGGTCGGGCCGGGGGCGTCGGAGGAGGCGGGTGTGTCGGCGCGGGATTCGCCGACGCCGCGGATCATCCGGTCCTCGGGGTGGCGCATGGCGGCCCGGTAGTAGAGGAGGCCCGCCAGGCTGTAGCCGATGCCCGCGGCGATGATGGTCGGCGAGGACCTCCCGTCCTCCGGAACCACCACCGCGGCGACCGCGGCCGCGGCCACGAAGGCCACATTGAACAGCAGGTCGTAGAGGGAGAACGCCCGCCCCCGGTAGGCGTCGTGGGTCTCCTCCTGCACGATCGTGTCGACGCAGATCTTGCTCGCCTGCGCGGAGAAACCGAGGAGCAACCCGGCGGTGATGTACAGCGGGGAGAGGTACGGCAGCCCCAGGACCACCTCGACGACTCCGCCCGCGCCGAGGACGATCGCGATCCAGGTGGCCTTCGGCATCCGCCGGGTCACCCGGGGGGTGACGACGGCGGCGAGGATCGTCCCCGCGCCGCTCGCCGCGACCACCGCCGCGAGCCCGGCCAGCCCCCCGCCGGGCCCGGTGAAGTGGTTGCGGTACAGCAGTACCGTCATGACGAGCACCAGCCCGTAGGCGGCGCGGGACGTCGTCAGCGCGGCGAGCGCGCGCCGGGCGGGGCCGTGGTTCCACAGGTAACGGACGCCGTCCACCATGTCGGCGACAACGTGCCGGGCCTGCGACCAGGCACCCTGCCAGGGCATCGTCTCGACCGGGCCGAAGGCGAGGCGGGCGGGGCGTGCCGCGGTGACGGCGGCGACGATGTAGGCGAGGGCCGCCAGGCCCGCCACCAGCGCGACGGCCCGGTCATCGCCGTCGGTGAGGCCGCGCAGCCCGCTGCCGACACCGGCCCCGACCAGGGTGGCGACAGTTCCGGAGGTGACCGACAGGGCGTTGGCCGTCACGAGCCGGTCGACGTTGACGACCATCGGGAGGCCTGCGGACAGCGCTGCCAGGACGAACCTGTTCACGCTCACCGAGGCCAGCGCCGTCGCGTAGAAGTCGGCGCCGGTGCGCCCGCCGAGGATCAGGCCGACGAGCACGATCATCAGCAGCGTGCGGACCACAGAGGAGACAACGAGTACCCGCTGGCGGGAGACCCGGTCCAGCACGATGCCGGCGAACGGCCCGATGACGCTGAACGGCAGCACGACCACGGCGAGAGACGCGGCCAGTGCCCCGGCGGACGTCGCGCGCTCCGGGGAGAACAGCACATAGCTGACGAGGCTCGCCTGGAACACGCCGTCGGCGGCCTGTGACGTCAGGCGGCACGCGTAGAGCTGCCGGAACGCGCGACCGCCGAGCAGCGCGCGCAGGTTGCCGGTCCAGGCCACGACGGCCAGCCTACGGAGCCGGCGGACGCCCCGGGTCGCCGGGCGGCATGACGGATCACTCTGCGAGCACAGCGGACGGCGACGATCCCTATGGCCGGACGGCGCGTGAACAGCGATATGACGTCGAATCAATGCAGGGACTTCGGATGTCCCATCTGGCGCAGACCTCGGCACGTTTGGTTACGGTCGCGGTCCAGACTTCGGTTGTTCCGGGAGGTCCCGGTCTGATGCCTGGTGCCCGCCACCGCCACCGCCGTTCGGGCCCCTCGTTACGGGGGGTCGCGGCGGTGGCTGCGGTACCCCTCATGGTCGGCGCCCTGACCTGCGGATGGCTCGTCCTGCGCGGAGGGGCCGGCCCCGTTCGCTGCGATCGCACGATCACCCTCGGGGTCACCACCTCGCCGAGCCTGGCCACGGCGTTGAGCGAGGCCGCCGCGGCCTACGGCAGCGGGAAGCCGACGGTGTCCGGGTACTGCGTGTCCGTCCGGGTCGACACGGCGGGCGGCGGCCAGGTCGCCTCCTACATGAGAGGCGGCTGGACGGACCCGACGGCCGGTCCGATCCCGGACGTCTGGGTGCCGGACTCCACGGACTGGCTCACGCTGGCGCGGACCACCGAGCCGGCCAACCGGCTGCTGGTGGACACCGGCACCGTTATCGCCACCTCACCGGTCGTCATCGCGATGCCCCGCCCGATGGCCGAGGTGTTCGGCTGGCCGCGTCGCGAGCTCTCCTGGGCCGACCTGCGCAAGCTCGGTGGCGACGAGGGCTACTGGGGGTCACGGGGACGGCCGGCCTGGGGCGGTTTCACCGTCGGGCTGCCCGACCCCCGGGTGTCGGCTGCCGGGATGACCGCGCTGGCCGACGCCGTGGCCGCCGCGCTGAAGACCCCGGTCGAACGGCTCACCGAGGACATGTTCACCGACGGCCTCGCGGCCAAGGGTGCCCTCCTGGATCTGGAGCGCTCGTCGGCGCTGGTAGCCGCCTCCGACACCGACCTGCTCACGGCCGTCCGCGCGGCGGACCTCGAGGACCCCGCGGCGACCAGGCTCACCGCGTTCCCGCTTCAGGAGAGTCTCGTCTACCAGTACAACCGCCGGGTGGGCATCGGCGCCGCGCTGCCGGACGGCCGCGGACCGGAGCTGGCCGCCTTCTACCCGCGGGACGGCACCGAGCTCGACGAGATCCGGTACACCGTGCTGAGCCGGGCGTCGGACGACCCGGTGAAGGCCGAGGTGGCGCGGGACTTCCTGCGGACGCTGACGTCCGGGCCGGGGCGGGTCGCCCTGCTCGGGAACGGCCTGCGCCCCCCGGACGGCATCGCCGACTCGTTCACAGCCCGGACGGGGCTCACCCCGCGGCCGCGGATGACGCCCGAACGCACCCTGGACGCGACGGTGCTGACCGCGCTCCAGGGGAGCTTCGCAGGCGTCCATCAGCGCGGGAACACCCTCGCCGTGCTGGACACCTCGGGCTCCATGAACGAGGAGGTGCCGGGCAGCGCGGGCCGCAGCCGGCTGTCGGTGGCGCTCGACGCGGCGAAGTCCGCCATCCCGCTGTTCGCCGAAGACAGCGATCTCGGGCTGTGGCAGTTCTCCACCCGGCTGCGCGGCGACCAGGACTGGGAGGAGCTCGTGCCGCTCGGGCCGATGGGCGAGCGGCTGGGCGCCGGCACGCGCTCGCAGGCGGTGATGGACGCGGTGAACCGGATCGAGCCGCGCGGCGACACCGGGCTCTACGACACGGCCCTCGCCGCGTTCCGCTACATGAACCAGCACTATGTGCCGGGCCGGCCCAACCAGGTCGTGCTGCTGACCGACGGGAAGAACTCCGATCCCGGCAGCATCGCGCTCGACGAGCTGGTGCGGATCCTGCGCCGGGAGTACTCGCCCCAGCGGCCCGTCCAGGTGATCACGATCGGCTATGGCGCCGACACGGATCTCGCCGCGCTGTCGCGGATCTCGGCCGCGACCGGAGCCGAGACGTATCCCGCGCTGGACCCGAACACCATCTTCGAGGTCCTCGTCGACGCGCTGACCGAGGTTCCCGGCTGACCCGCGCATGCCTGTAGCCCGGTCGTCCCCCTCCGGACGACCGGGCTACCTGGCGGATCGTGGGTGGTGCTGGTGGTGCGGAGGTCAGCCCTCGTCGCGGATGAACGCCTCGACCTTGTCGCGGGCCTCGTTGTCGCGGTACTGCTCCGGCGGCGACTTCATGAAGTACGACGACGCGGAGAGGATCGGCCCGCCGACGCCGCGGTCCAGCGCGATCTTCGCGCAGCGGACGGCGTCGATGACCACACCGGCGCTGTTGGGGGAGTCCCAGACCTCGAGCTTGTACTCCAGGTTCAGCGGGACGTCACCGAACGCGCGGCCCTCAAGCCGGACGTAGGCCCACTTGCGGTCGTCGAGCCAGGCGACGTAGTCGGACGGGCCGATGTGCACGTTGTCCTTGCCCAGGTCGTGGGAGACCTGGGAGGTGACGGCCTGGGTCTTGGAGATCTTCTTCGACTCCAGCCGATCCCGCTCGAGCATGTTCTTGAAGTCCATGTTGCCGCCGACGTTGAGCTGCATCGTGCGGTCGAGGACGACGCCACGGTCCTCGAACAGCTTCGCCATGACCCGGTGGGTGATGGTGGCGCCGACCTGCGACTTGATGTCGTCGCCGACGATCGGCACGCCCGCCGCGCGGAACTTCTCGGCCCACTCGGGGACACCGGCGATGAAGACCGGCAGGCAGTTGATGAACCCGACGCCCGCGTCGATGGCGCACTGGGCGTAGAACTTCGCGGCGTCCTCGGACCCGACCGGCAGGTAGCAGACGAGCACGTCGGCGCGGGTCTCACGCAGGGTGGCGACGACGTCGACCGGGGTCTCGTCCGACTCGTCGATCGTCTCGCGGTAGTAGCGGCCGAGGCCGTCGAGGGTGTGCCCGCGGGCCACGGTCACGCCCAGCGGCGGGACGTCCGCGATCTTGATGGTGTTGTTCTCGCTGGCCACGATGGCCTCGGAGAGGTCACGGCCCACCTTCTTCGCGTCCACGTCGAACGCCGCGACGAAGGTCAGGTCGGAGACATGGTAGTCACCGAGCGTGACGTGCATCAGGCCTGGGACCTGGGCCGCGGGGTCGGCGTCGCGGTAGTACTCGACCCCTTGGACGAGAGATGCGGCGCAGTTGCCCACGCCCACGATGGCGACACGTACCGAACCCATGACGGATGCGCTCCTTAAGCTGGTGGGGGATGCTGGCGTTTCCCGCGCGGAGCGGGATCGGCCGGTGCTGACCGGAACACCGGCTGGTGCCGACGCCGCGCGGTACCGCCGCCGGGTGGCTGTGTGCCGCCCCGCCGCCGGTCCGCCCGGTCGCCTGCTAGCTGTCGGGGGACGGAACGGCGCCGCCGGAGCCCGCGTCACCGTGCTCCGGGCCGCCCACCGCCTCGTCCCGTCCCGCGTCAGCTGTGGACGAACCTGTGGACAACTCTGTGGATGATGTGGACAACACCTCGCGCGTCGAGATGCCGCGCGTCGAGCCGGGCGCCTGTGCCCGTTCGGTCTCGATCAGCTCGCTGAGCCACCTGACCTCGCGCTCGACCGACTCGAGGCCGTGCCGTTGCAGCTCGAGGGTGTAGGAGTCGAGCCGCTTCGTGGTACGGGACAGCGCCGAGCGCACCTTCTCCCCACGCTCCTCGAGCCGGCCGCGCCGCCCCTCGAGGATCCGCAGCCGCACCGCCGCGTCGGTCTTGGAGAAGAAGGCGAAGCGGACGCCGAACATCTCGTCCTCCCACGAGGACGGCCCACCTTCGCCCAGCAGTTCCGCGAGCTTTTCCTTGCCCTCGCCGGTGAGGGTGTAGACGACCCGGCTGCGGCCACCGAGGCGGCTGGCCGCGCCGGCGTCGTCCGCCGTCACGTACCCCGAGGCCTGCAGGCGGCGCAGGCACGGGTACAGCGACCCGTAGCTGAAGCGGTGGAAGGAGCCGAGAACGGCGGCGAGCCGCTTGCGCAGCTCATAGCCGTGCATCGGGCTCTCCGACAGGAGCGCGAGCACCGCCAGCTCCAACATGCGCGCTCTCCTCTCGCACCGGGCCGGCGCCCGCCGCCGCCGGACGGCCGGGTGTATCGGCGGACTGTATCGCTTGGTTCTGTATCGCCTTGTCCTGTCGCCGCGACATATCGAGGCGATACATCGAGGATAGACGCGCCGGTACTACTACGGCAACTAGGGATGGCCGACCGGCGACCGGTTGATGACGGACGGGCGTGGACAACCACGCGCGGCCAGCCGGGCCGGCGCGTGCGGACGAGGTGCCGGTGCGGTGATCCGGTGTGCCTACGCATCGCTTCGACGGGCCGGAGCGGCGGCCGGACCGGTCGGCGGGACGCGCTGGCGTGGCCGTCGAACCGGCGGGCGGAACGGGCTGGCAGGAGCCGGGAACCGTCCACTGGTGCACCGGCTTTCACCAGTACGAACGGCCCAATCGGCTTGTCACCTTCTGTCGGTACCGTCTGCCCGGGACGCGGCGTCGGCGTACCGTGGATGCCATGCGTCCACGGTCGGTCATCGACTACGCGCTCGCCCGCCGGGCGACGCTGGGCGACCTGTTCGCGGGGCGGATCTCCTCGCTGGATGTGTGCGATGCGCACCCTTATCTGATCCGTGCGGCGAAGTACCACGGAGAGCCCACGAAGAAGCGGTGCCCTGTCTGTCGCGGGGCCGATCCGCTCATCAACGTCACCTATACCTACGGTGACGAGCTCGGCCCGAGCTCCGGCCGGGTCAGGGCCACCAAGGAGCTTCCGGGGCTGGCCTCCCGGTACAGCGAGCTGAATGTGTACGTCGTCGAGGTGTGCCCGCCCTGCGGCTGGAACCACCTGATCACGTCCTATGTGATCGGCACCGGCGAGCCGCCGGCGAAGAAGCAGCCGCGGCGCCGGGCCGCCGACACCTAGGTCCGGTCCGGGCGGGCCCGGCGGCGTTCACCGAGGGCTGCGGGGAACCCGGCCGAATACCCGGTGTGAGCGGCGAGTTCTCCGTGGCCTTTCTGTCCGCGCCCTGTTGGCGCAGCGGCGGGCCGTGGTGTGCCGAGAGTGTGTGCCATCCCCACTTCAGTGCCCTGCCGCAAGGGCCCCGATCTGGCGTGAGATTCTGGTCTGCCATGTGGGCTTCCACGTGGGTGCGGCCGTCTTCGGCGCGCTGTACCGGAATCTGGGGGCGCTGGCCGGACTATGGCATCGGCACGGTGACCGGGGGGATTCGCGGCAACGGACGGGGTAGTGGGTGAGTACTCCCTATGACCAGGGCGCACGGACGGTAGGACCTCGTGCCGGCGACGGGCGGGTTCCGCCCGGCCGCGCCGTGCCCGGTCCGGGCGCCGGGAGGCCGGCCCCAGGTGGCCGGCCGGCCGGCGCGGGTTCGCCCGGTGGGCCGCTCGCCGGCAGTGGCGCGGCCGGTGGGAGCACCGCCCCCGACCAGGACGCCGGCGGCTGGACCCCGGACCGCGGCGCCGCCGCGCGCCGCCGCGCGGCCACGACCCGCTCCGACGCGGACGGCGCGTCCGGTACGACCGGCCGCCGGGCGGCCGATCGGGGCGCCGGGCGTCCGTCGGGCCCGCGAGGTGCTTCCGGCGGTACGAGCGGTACCGGCGGCGTTGATCGGTCCGGGCCCGCCGAGACGGGGCGGTCCGCCGCGGGCGGCCCGGCCACCGGGCGAACCGGGGCCGGCCGGGCAACCGGCGTCTCCGACCGCACCGGTTCGGGCCGGGGCGCACCCGAGCGCGGCGCCCCGGATCGCGGTGTCCCGGACCGTGGTCTCTCCGATCGTGGTTCCGCGGGGCGCGAGGCCTCGGGCCGTGGCGGCTCCGATCGCGGTGTCTCCGATCGCGGTGCCGCCAGCCGTGGTGTCTCCGATCGTGGTGGCTCGGGCCGTCCCGGCGCCGGGCCCGTGGAGCCGGGCCGCACCGGATCCGACCGCCTTCCCGCCACCCGCGGTGACTCGGCCCGCATTGACGCTGCCCGCGGTGAGGCGACCCGCGGGGACTCCACCCGCGGCGGCGCCCGCGGTGATTCAGCCGGCGGTGGCTTCCCACGCGGCGATGCCCGGGGTGAGCTCGCTCGCGGCGACTCCGGCCGGGGTGCCGCCGGCCCCGGCCGCGGTGCCCCGGGCCAGCGCGAACCCGGGCGTGGCGAGCCTCGGCCCGGTGGCCCGGAGGGCCGTGGCCGGGCCGCGGCCCCGGACGCCGACCCGGCGGCCACCCGGACCCAGCGGCGGGCGGGCGGGCGCCCGTCCCGTCCCGTGGCGGGCCGGGCGGCTGCTGACCGGGCCGCGGCCCGGTCAGCAGCCGGAGTCGGCGCCGCCGAGGCGACCGGCCGGGACGGCCGGCTGACCGGCGCCACCACCCGGCTGCGGGCATACCGCCCGGGCGGCGGGCGCGGGGCTGGGCCGGAGGAGCCCGCCGGCCGCACGAACGCCCTGTACGACACGGTCGACCAGGCCGCGCTGCGCCGCGTCGACGTACGCGAGCGCACCGCCGACGCGACCGTCTACCACAAGGTGGCGCCCGGCGACGGGCTCGACTCCTTCGGTGACGGGGACCGCACGGGCCTGCTCGACCGCACCGGCGGCGCGTCGCGCTCGGCCGGCACCCGGCTGGACGCGCTGGAGGGCGGCCGGCCCGGTGCAGGCCGCACCGGTGCAGGCCGCCGGCCGGGTGGGCCGACCCGGCCAAGTGACCGGGAGCGGGGCAGGCGGCCCGGCGCGGGCGAGACCTCCGCAGCGCATGCGACCGGCGGCCGCGCGGGCGGCCGGGCCCGCGTCCGGCCGAACGCGGGCAAGCGTGGCCCCAGATGGTGGCGGAACCGGCCGCGATGGCTGCGCCGCCTGGTGCTCATCGGGATGACGTCCGGCGCGTTTCTGTTCGTCGCGGGCATCGCGGTGATCTACGCGGCGACCCGGGTGCCGCTGCCCGAGGAGGTGAAGACCGACCAGACGTCGATCATCTCGTGGGCCGGCGCGGACGGAAAGCCCGGCGGCGAGCTCGCCCGGATCGGCGACGTGAACCGCACGGACGTCCCGCTCTCGCAGGTGTCGAAGGACGTCCAGCACGCGGTGCTGGCCGCCGAGAACGAGAACTTCTACAACGAGCCGGGTATCTCCCCGCGGGGTATCGCGCGGGCGCTGTGGGTGAACATCAGTGGTGGTGAGATCGCCCAGGGTGGTTCGACCATCACCCAGCAGTACGCGAAGAACGCCTATCTCACCCAGGAACGCACGTTCACCCGGAAGATGCGGGAGATCGTGCTCGCCATCAAGCTCGACCAGAAGTACTCCAAGGACCAGATCCTGGAGTTCTACCTGAACACGATCTACTTCGGGCGCGGCTCGTACGGCATCGAGGCGGCGGCGAAGACCTACTTCGGGAAACCGGCGGCCGAGCTGACCGCCGGGGAGGGCGCGGTCATCGGGGGGCTCATCAGATCCCCGAACTACCTGGACCCGAAGGTGAACCCGGGGCCGGCGGAATCCCGCTGGAAGGACGTCGTCGCGACGATGGTCGCCAAGGGCTGGGCCCCGGCGTCACTGGCGACCGAGAAGCCACCGGCGGTGTTGGAGAAGACCGACAGCTCCGGCAGCTCCTCCGATCAGGTCCAGTACATCAAGCTCCAGGTCGAGAGCGAGCTGACCGCCGCCGGCATCACCGAGGACCAGATCAACCGTGGTGGGCTGCGCATCACGACGACTCTCGACCAGGGCCGGCAGACCGCGGCCTTCCAGGCGGTGACCAGCCAGATCTCGCAGGCGTACGCGGCCGTACCCGACCTGCGCACGGGGCTGGTGGCGATAAAACCGGGAACAGGTGAGGTGCTCGCCTGGTACGGAGGGTCCCTTTACGGCAAGGGCACGAACGGCCAGGCGCAATATGTGGACAACGTTTCCGGAGCGAAGCTTCCGCCCGGTTCGACGTTTAAGGCCATCACCCTGGTGACCGCCCTGAAAAAAGGCATCAGCCTTAAATCCACCTACCCGGCCCCCGCCCATCTGCAGGTCCTGGACTACCCGGTCAGCAATGACGAGAGCGACCCCGGAGACCTGGGCTACCCCGACCTCGTGGAGTCCACCGCCGAGTCGATCAACACCGTGTTCGTGCCGCTGGGCGTCGACGTGGGCGTCGCGAACGTCATTCAGACCGCCCACGACATGGGGGTCGACGCCGACCTCGAGAACGTCGCCGGCGTCAGCCTCGGCAAGGACGGCGTGAGCGCGCTCGACATGGTCGAGGTCTACGGCACGCTGGCCAGCGGCGGCTACCGGGCCACCCCGCACATCGTCGCCAAGGTCGAGGACAACTCGGGCCGCGTCATCCTGGACGGGATGAACTCCGGCACGAAGCCGGTCGTCGACAAGGAGCCGGTCGTCCCGCCGTCCGTGGCCAGGGACGCGACCTTCGCGCTGGAGAGCGTGATCGACCACGGCACCGGCAAGAGCGCCCGGCTGGCGAACAACCGGCCGGCGGCGGGGAAGACGGGCACCACCGACGACTTCCGGTCCGCCTGGTTCTGCGGGTACACGAGGGAGATCGCCTCCTGCGTGAACATGTTCCGCGGCAAGGGCGAGGTGGCCGACCAGCTCCGGGGCATCCCGGGCGCCGAGCGGGGTGTGTACGGAGGCAACTACCCGGCGAAGATCTGGAAGGCGTTCATGGACGCGGCGCTGCAGGGCATCGCGCCGAAGCCGTTCGATCCGCCCGCCTACGGCGGGATCGTCACCCAGCGCAGCCCCGCGCCGGCGCCGACCCCGTCCGACCTGCCCACGCAGCCGCCGGTCGCGGGGACGGACGACTTCGACATCTTCGGCAACGACCAGAACGACAACGGCCAGAACGGCGGCGGGCAGGCCGGCCAGACCGGGCAGACGGGTCAGACTGGTCAGCAGCCACGTCCGAGACAGACCCGGCCACCCACCGGCGGTGGCGGCGGTGGCGGTGGCGGCGGAATCGTGGTCAATCCGTTCAACAACTGAGTAAGTCGCGAACTGAGCAGCGCCGCGGGTGCCCCTGGCACCCGCGGCGCTGTGTCGTCGGGAGGCCTCGTCACCGCGTGTACCAGAATGGCCGGCATGGCCACGACACCGGCGTCGCCCAACCGGACCAGCCCGGCGCGCACCGACCCGGTGGTCGCGGGCGCGAGTGAGCTCATCGGGGGCCCACCCGGGCGGCACGCCCTGCTCGGCGCGAGCCGGAGCTGGTGGACGCCGCTGCGCGTGCTGATGCTCCTGGTGACGCTCACCTGTGTGCTCGGCTATGCGCAGAAGTCCGGCTGCCGTGACACCCGCAACTGGACGGACGAGTACCAGTACACCCGGATGTGCTACTCCGACGTGGTGGCCCTCTACAGCCAGGAGGGCCTGGTCGACGGCAAGATCCCCTATCTGGACTACCCGACCGAGTACCCGCCGGTGATCGGCGGCGCGATGCAGTTGGTCTCCTCGCTGGCCGGCTTCGGCTCGCCCCCGGTGGCGGTGTTCCGCACCGACGAGGCGGGCGCCCAGGTCTTCGACCACTACTCGATGGACTCCCGCTCGGCGCTGTTCTACGACCTCACCGCGCTGCTGTTCCTGGTGGCGGCCTGTGTGGCGGTCTTCTGCACGGCGCTGACCATGGCGCCGTCCCGGATCTGGGACGCGGCGCTGCTGGCCCTGGCGCCGACGCTCGCGCTGCACCTGCTGACCAACTGGGACGTCCTCGCCGTGGCCTTCGCGGCCGGTGGGTTGCTGGCCTGGTCGCGGCGGGCCCCACGGCTGGCCGGCATCCTGTTCGGGCTGGGGGTGGTCACCAAGCTCTACCCGGCGCTGTTCCTGCTGGGGATCGCCGTGCTCTGCCTGCGGACCGGCCGGATGCGGGAATGGGCGCGCACCGTGGTCTACGCGGTGGGCGCCGCGGTCGCCGTGATGCTGCCCGTCTGGCTGACCGCCGGCTACTTCGACGGCACGACGAAGGTCAGCGACGGCATCTGGTCCACCTTCTGGGGCGGCGGCGACTGGGTCGCGCTGCTCGACGGCAAGCAGGCTGGCGCGCACAACGGCCTGCAACGTTTCTTCGAGCTCAACTCCGAGCGCGGCGCCGACTGGGATTCGCTGGCCTTCGCGACGACCTGGCTGGCCGGCAAGTACGACACCGGCTGGTTCGCGCCCCTGCACCTGGTCGTCCTCGCCATCGGGCTGGCCGCCGCCGGCGCTGCCGCCGCGCTGGCGGTGCGGCGCTGGCCGTGGCTGCGCGCGCAGGTCATTGGCACCGCCGTCGCGTGCTGGCTGGTCCTGGCCGTGGCCACGCCGCTGGTCCTCGGTGCCGTGCGCGACCACGGCATCCCGGTCGGGACGCTGAACGTCCTGACCGCGGTCGGTCTCGTCCTGGCCGTGGTGGGCATCCTGGCGCTCGCCCTGCTGGCGCCGCGACGACCACGGGTGCCCCAGGTGGTGCTCCTCCTTGTGATCGCCTTCCTGCTGACCAACAAGGTCTTCTCACCGCAGTACACGATCTGGCTGCTGCCGCTGATGGCCCTGGCCCGGCCGCGCTGGCGGCTGTTCCTGGTCTGGCAGGCCTGCGAGATCTGGGTGCTGTTCACCCGGTTCATGCACTTTATCTACAACGACACCTCGGGCTCCGACGGGATCGACCGGGGCTGGTTCGTCGGTGCCGTGGTGCTCCGTGACCTGATGCTCTGCGTCGTCGCGGCCTTCGTGGTGCGCGAGATCCTCCACCCCGAGCTGGACGTCGTCCGCGACGGCGGCGTGGACGACCCGGCCGGCGGGATTCTCGACGGCGCCCCCGACGTGCGCGGCGGGCGCCTGGGCCTGCGGCTGCCGTCCCGGCTCTGGGGCCGCGCGGTGCCTGCCTCGGCACCGTTGTCCGGCACCGAGGCAGGCACCGATCAGGACGAGCTTTCGTGGCCGGAGGATCTCGCGGGCCCCGTGGGTGACGAGCCGCGCGTCGCGGCGCCGGAGGCGTCAACCGCACCCCACTCTCCGCGGCCCGTCGACGGGCGGGAGCAGGGATGACGGCGGACGCTCCGGCCGAGTCGCACGCCGGGCGTCCCGCCGAGTCGGCCGGACACGCCGTTCCCGGCGGCACCGATCCGGTGCGGCGGGTCTGGGCCCGGCTGCCTGACGCCGTGCAGGCCTCGCTCCCGGTGTGGTTCGCCAGCCGGGTGGCGGTGATGATCGCGTCGCTGGCGGGTGCGCGCGCCCTCTCGGACGGCCCGGCCGGCGACGCGCCCGGCCTCACCACACTCTGGGACCGCTGGGACGTCGGCCTGTTCACCAAGGTGGCCCGCTACGGCTACCTCTCGCCGTCCTACATCGACCGGACGGAGGTCGACTTCCCGGGGCTGCCGCTGGCCATCCGCCTCGTCCACGTGGTCGTCCCGGACTGGATCGCCGCCGGACTGGTGGTCTCGTTCCTCGCCGGCACGCTCGCCGCCGCCGCGTTGTGGCGGCTGGCCGCCGACGAGGTCGGGCGGGAGGACGCGCGGTTCGCGGTCGTCGCGCTCGTCTGCTTCCCGTACGCGGTCTTCCTGTTCGCCGCGTACTCCGAAGGGGTCTTCCTGGGCTTCGCGGTGGCCTCCTGGCTCGCCGCGCGGCGTGACCGGTGGCTGCTCTCCGGCCTGTTGGGCGCCGGCGCCGCCTCGGCGCGGGTGACCGGTATCCCGTTCTGCGCCGCCCTGGTCGTGCAGTACGTGCTCGTGCGCCGCGCCGCGGGCCGCCCGCTCTTCGCCCCGCCGGCGCTGGCGCTCGCCCTGCCACCGCTGCCGATCATCGGGTACGTCCTCTACCTGCGTGCCCGGACCGGGCGGTGGGACACCTACACCGAGGCGATGCGCGCCGGCTGGAACCGCGGCGTCGACTGGCCGTGGCGGGGTTGGTCGCGGACGTGGGAGTCCGCGTTCGACGGGAGCGGGGCGTCGACGTTCGTCTGGTTCTGGCGCGGGGAGCTGCTCGCCGTCGTGATCGGCGTGCTGCTGACGGGCGTGCTGCTGTGGAGCAGGCGTTGGGGCGAGGCGACCTTCGTCGGCCTGATGACCGTCCTGATGAGCTTCTCGAACTACTACGCCTCGGGGATCCGCGGGATCCTGGTCGCCTTCCCGCTGTACCTGCTGCTGGCGCGGGTGGCCGCGCGCCGGCCGTGGGTTCGCGGCGCCTACGTCTGGCTCTGCACACCGGTCATGGTGGTCTTCGTCGTTGCCTTCACCCAGGGGAAATGGGTCGACTGACCTCGGGCGACCGCTCGCCGGGTGCCCGCCCGACCGCCCGCCGGACGGCGGCGACACGACCATCGGGATCGGATGTCGGCCCGGGCGACCGACGCATGCGCGAGGATAGGACGGTGGCGGCAGACGACGTACGGGTGGACGGGCCGGGGCCCTCGTCGCGGCAGCCGCCGGGCGTGACGGCGTCCGCCGCCGTGGCGGGCCTGCTGGCGCTGGTGTTCCTGGTCCTCGCCCTCGCCGTGCCCGATCCGTCCCGGCACGCCCACGGGCTGCTGGTGGTTGTCGACCTGGTGGCTGTGGCCGGGGTCGGTGCGGTGTGGATCCGGGTGGTCCGCCTGGTCGGCCTCTCCGTGGACCGCCGCCGGGTCGAGTAATCTCGTCCAGACACACCGTGTGCCGACGTTTCAGCTCGCCCGTTGGGCGGACATCCGGCACCCGGTCCCTCCTGCCACGGATGATCCGTGGCCGCTAGAGTCCACAGGAGGTGGGTTCAGCCTTGCCACGCCACTATGAACTGATGGTGATCCTCGATTCCGAGCTCGAGGAGCGCACGGTCGCACCCTCGCTCGACCAGTACCTCAACGTCGTCCGTCAGGGCGGCGGCGTGGTCGAGAAGGTCGACGTGTGGGGCCGCCGCCGGCTCTCCTACGAGATCGCCAAGAGCTTCGAGGGCATCTACGCCGTCATCGACCTGCACACGGAGCCGGCCGTCGTCGCCGAGCTGGACCGCCAGCTCGTCCTCAACGAGTCCGTGATCCGCACCAAGGTGATCCGGCTGCCCGAGCCCAAGGCTCCGCGGCCGAACCGCCGGGCGGCGGCGTGACGTGCTCCGCCCGGTCGGCGCTGCGTGCGTTGACGCGGGCCCCTCGACCGGAGGAGCGTGATCATGGCCGGTGAGACGGTGATCACGGTTGTCGGCAATCTGACCAACGACCCCGAACTGCGTTTCACGCCGAACGGCGCCGCGGTCGCGAGCTTCACGGTCGCGTCAACCCCGCGCACGCTCGACCGCGGAACGAACGAGTGGAAGGACGGCGAGGCGCTCTTCCTTCGCTGTTCCATCTGGCGGCAGGCTGCCGAGCATGTCGCCGAGTCCCTTACCAAGGGCGCGCGCGTCATCATCCAGGGGCGCCTCAAGCAGCGCTCCTTCGAGACCCGCGAGGGTGAGAAGCGCACGGTGATTGAACTGGACGTCGACGAGATCGGTCCCTCGCTGCGTTACGCGACCACGAAGGTCACCAAGGCCGCCCGCGGTGGCGGTTTCGGTGGTGGCCAGCCTGGTGGCGGCTTCGGTGGCGGCCAGGGTGGCCCCGGCGGCCCGAGCGGGCCTGGTGGCACCGGTGGTCAGCCTGGTGGCGGCTACAACGGCGGATCCCCGCAGGGCGGTGGCTCCGGCTATGCCGGCGGCGCCGTCGACGACCCGTGGTCACAGCCCGCGGGTGGTTACTCCGACGAGCCGCCGTTCTGAGCGGCCGCGTGTCATCTTCGCGCGACCGGAACTCGGGCGCAAAACGAGGTAGGAGCACATCCATGGCCAAGGCGGCCGTGCGCAAGCCCAAGAAGAAGGTTTGCGTCTTCTGCAAGGACAAGGTCCACTACATCGACTACAAGGACACTTCCCTGCTCCGGAAGTTCATCTCCGACCGGGGGAAGATCCGTGCCCGCCGCGTGACTGGCAACTGCAGCCAGCACCAGCGTGACGTCGCGACCGCGGTGAAGAACAGCCGCGAGATGGCGCTGCTGCCGTACACCTCGACGGCCCGCTGAGGAGGATGACGATGAAGCTCGTCCTCACCCAGGAGGTCCCGGGGCTCGGCAGCCCGGGGGACATCGTCGACGTGGCCGACGGCTACGGCCGGAACTACCTGGTGCCGCGCCGGTACGCGATTCTCGCGACCCGTGGCGCAGAGCGTCAGGTCGCCCAGATCAAGCGGGCGCGTGACGCCCGGGCGGTCCGCGACCTCGACCACGCCAAGGAGATCGCCGGCCAGCTCTCCGGCCTGTCCGTCCGGCTGGTCAGCCGCGCGGGCAAGGAGGGCCGGCTGTTCGGCTCGGTCACGGCCGCCGACGTGGTGTCCGCGGTGACCGACGCCGGAGGCCCCGCGCTGGACCGGCGCCGGGTCGAGCTGAGCACCCCGATCAAGTCGCTCGGCTCGCACACCGTCGCCGTGCATCTGCACCCCGAGGTCAGCGCGAAGCTGACCGTCCAGGTCACCTCGGCCTGACTGCGGACGCAGGCCAGGGTCGCGCCGTTCGTGGCGCCACCCTGGCCTGCTCCTGTTAGCAGCGCTCGGGATCCGGGACCGCAGGTCCGAGGGCTGGGATCTTGGGATCCAGCTCTGAGGTGTCGAGACTTGGGAACCCGGGTCCGAGGGGTCGGGACCCGTTCTGGAGCAGGTCTCACAGACCTCACCCCCGCTGACGCCGGTTCCAGCACAACCGTGGCGGCTGAGTGAGTCCATGGACACGTTCATTCGCCACGCATCAGCCGGTGGCTTCCTGGCCGCGCGGAGCTCGGTGCTCCGGGGCTCGGCGGCTTGGCGGCTTGGCGCCCGGTGACTTACTCGGAAGACGCGACCACATCCAGATCACGTCTGTGTCCGCGTGTGAGCAGGTGGTGACGCTGCGGCTCGGGCAAAATGATCGTGGGCATGTCGCGGGGAGATCGGATCCCCGGACGGTATAGCTCAAAATGATTAGTCAGACCGCGATCTCGGGGTTGCGTCAAAGATTTTTTTGTCCACAGGTGTCGTATCCCTGTAGTCCTTCTGGCGCTGCGGTTCCGGGCGCTCGCGGCGCCGTCATCCACAACGTCGCCGCCGCTCGTCCCGAGGCGTTCCCCAGAATCCCGCTCGTTACCAACAGGTTGTCCACAGGTGGGTGTGGATAACTTTTTGGAGCCTCCCCGTGGGGACCTCTACTGTCGAGCCCTCCACACTGGCCATGTATCCGTGGGAACGGGATAGTCCAGACGGGTGAGGTGGGCGTGATCTTCGGATCGGTGGGCGGGTGGTCGAGTTGACACCCTCCAAACTGCGGTCGAACATATGTTCGATAGTGTCGGTGGGATCGGGTCGGGAGGGATCGGGTCGGGAGCTTCCGGCGCACGGCGCTGCTCCGATCGCCCGGTCGCGGCGGTGCGCAGGTGGGCCGGTCGACATCCGAGAGGGGGAGGCTTGAGCGTCGCCGACATCGCGCGCGGGCCTGGATCCGCGGTCGAGTTCGATCGCACCCCGCCCCACGATCTTCCTGCGGAGCAGAGCGTGCTGGGGGGCATGCTGCTCTCGAAAGACGCGATCGCGGACGTCGTCGAGGTCCTCCGGGCGAGCGACTTCTACCGGCCGGCGCACGCCACCGTCTACACCACGATCGGCGACCTCTACGGCCGTGGGGAGCCGGCCGACGTCATCAGCGTCGCGGCCGAGCTGGGCCGGCAGAACCTGCTGGAGCGGGTCGGCGGGCCGGCCTACATGCACACGCTGATCTCCAGCGTCCCGACCGCGGCGAACGCCGGCTACTACGCGCGCATCGTCGCGGAGAAGGCCGTGCTGCGCCGGCTGGCCGAGGCCGGCACGCGCATCGTGCAGCTCGCCTACGGCCCGGCGCCCGACGTCACCGACGTCGTCGACCGGGCCCAGGCGGCCGTCTACGAGGTGACCGAGCGGCGCACGAACGATGACTACACCCCGCTCGGCGAGTTGCTGAACCCGGCGCTGGAGGAGATCGAGGCGATCCAGGCCCACGACGGCGCCCTGACCGGGGTGCCGACGGGGTTCACCGACCTCGACGAGCTCACCAACGGCCTGCACGGCGGCCAGCTGTGGATCGTCGCGGCCCGGCCCGCGGTCGGCAAGTCGACCCTGGGCCTGGATTTCGCCCGCGCCGCGTCGATCAAGAACGGGATGACCTCGGTCGTCTTCTCGCTGGAGATGAGCCGCATGGAGATCACCATGCGGCTGCTCTCCGCCGAGGCCCGGGTGTCGCTGCAGAACATCCGCACCGGTCGGCTGACCGACGACGACTGGGGTCGGCTGGCCCGGCGGATGGGGGAGGTCGCCGAGGCACCGCTGTACATCGACGACAGCCCGCACCTGACGATGATGGAGATCCGGGCGAAGGCGCGGCGGCTCAAGCAGCGCAACGACCTGCGGCTGGTCATCCTCGACTACCTGCAGCTGATGTCCTCGCCGAAGAAGGTCGAGAGCCGCCAGCAGGAGGTCAGCGAGATCTCCCGGTCGCTGAAGCTGCTCGCGAAGGAGCTGGAGGTCCCCGTCGTGGCCATCTCGCAGCTCAACCGGGCCTCCGAACAACGGGCCGACAAACGGCCCCAGGTCTCCGACCTGCGCGAGTCCGGCAGCCTCGAGCAGGACGCCGACGCGGTCATCCTGCTCTACCGGGAGGACACGGTGGAGAAGGAGTCCGCGCGGGCCGGCGAGGCCGATCTGATCATCGCCAAGCACCGTAACGGCCCCACAGGCACCGTCACGGTCGCCTTCCAGGGCCACTACTCCCGGTTCGTCGACATGGCCAACTGATCACGCCGTGATCCGGTGGGAGGGCGGCCGCCCGCTGCGGTCGGGTCGACTGGCCCGATCGGACTGGTCGGCGGGCCGACCGGCCTGAAGAGCCGGCCCCGCGGTGACAGACTGGGCGACATGAGCGTTTCCGGTGTTCCCCCGCGCGACTCCGGGGTCGTCGAGGTCGCGCGGTTCGACGTGTTGCCAGGGTCCGAAGAGGAGTTCGCCGCGGCGTACCGAACCGTCCGGCACGAGCTGGTCGCCACGCCCGGGTGCCGCTCCGCCCGGATGACCAGGGGGGTCGAGTCCCCGTCCAGCTTCGTGCTCCTGGTCGACTGGGACAGCCTGGAAGCGCACACCGAGACCTTCCGCGGTTCCGACCGGTTCACCCGGTGGCGGGCGGCGCTCTCCCCGTTCTTCGCGGCCGCGCCGTCGGTGGAGCACGTCGTGGCGATCACAGACCCCGTCGCGCCGGCACCGGCGTCGGCGGACCGGCCGGCCAGCTCCTGAGCCCGCCGGCCGTCGCGCGCCTCCGCCGCCATGATGACCTTCATCGGGTACCTCTTTCTGGCGCCCCTCTCGGCCGCGTTCTTCGGCTTTCTGGTGTGGCTGCTGCCCGCGATCGCGATGCGCGACGTGATCGGCCGAATGCGGATCCGGCCGTTCACGTTCTTCGTGACCGGCTACATCTTCATCGGCCTGATGAGCTTCTACCTGCTGGTCTTCTACGAGGACCATGAGGTCGCCCCGTTCCTCGGAACGGTCGCGTCGCTGGGCCTGGTGTGGGCGGTCCGGCGGTGGTGGCGGTCGCGGCGCGGCTCCCGCACGGTCGCCGGGTTCAACCGGCTGACGGGCCCCCGGCAGCGCTCGGGAGCGCCCGCCAGCGGGCCCGGCATCCCCCACCCGGGCCAGTGGGGCGTCCAGCCTGGCCAGCACGGCGTCCAGCCGGGGCAGTACGGCGTCCAGCCTGGCCAGTGGGGGGTCCAGCCGGGGCAGTACGGCGCCCAGCCTGGTCCGCACAGGACCCACCCCGGCCAGTGGGGCGTCCAGCCTGGTCCGCACGGCGTCCAGCCCGGTGAGCACCCCGGTCCGTACGGCGGGCCCGGGTATCCGGGGGTGCCCGGGCAGACCACTCCGCCGGGATATCCGGCCCCGCCCGGCCAGGGGGGACATCCCGGCCATCCGGGGGCCGCGGCCACGGGCGGTCCGCCTGGGTCCGTCGGCCAGTCGCCCGCGGATGGTGTCCAGCCGGGGGGGCCTGGCTGGACACCCGGCCAGGATGGCGAGCACCTGGATACGGCGGGCGCCGGCGAGCCACCCGCGCCGGGCAGGACCGGCCGGATCGCCGGCTATCCGCTCGCGGCGCCGCCGCCGGACTCGCCTTCCGGTCCGCCCGGATACCCGCCGCCGGAGCGCCCGGCACCCGGCGGACCGGCGGCGCCGACACCGGAGGCATCGGGTGGACCTGTGCCGAGTCCACCGGCGCCAGGCTCATCAGTGCCAGGCTCGCAGGTGCCCGGTTCACCGATGTCGGGTGGACCTGCGTCGAGTGGTCCGGTGCCTGGTGGACCAGTGCCGGGTGGTCCGCCGGGTCCGCCGTCAGGACGACCCGCGTCGGGTGGTCCCGAGCCGGATGGTCCGGTGTCAGGTGCGGGCGGACCGGTGTCGGGTGGACCGGGCGCGGGCCCGCCGGCCTGGAGCGACGAGCCGGACATCGACCCGACCTGGCTGGAGTTCTTTGCCAGCGAGCCCGGCGGCCTGGGCACTGACGGTCCGGGCGCCGGTGGCCCGGGGGGAGGCGCGGGTCCGGCCGGTCCGGCCGGACCCGCGGGTGCGACCGGGCGAGGTGGTCCGGGCGGTCCGGTGGATTCCGCGGGATCCGTCGATCCCGAGGAGCCGGACGGGCCGACCTCCGGTCCCCCTGACGACCGGAGGCCCTGACCTCCGAGAGCGTCGCGTGGTCGGTTCTCCGGGTGGTCTGCTCGGGCCGCCAGGTGACGTGGTCGGTTCGCCGGGTGGTGTACTCGGGCTGGCGGGTGGCGTGGCTGCCGGGTGGCGTGGTCGGGCGGGTGCGGGCGAGGCGTAGCCTGATCGGTGGCGAAGCCTCCGGATCGGAGCGCGCCCGCGTGCCGCCTGTCGACTCGGGAACACCCGCCGACTCGGGAGCATCGACGTCGGAGACACCGATATCGGGAACACCGACGTCCGCTTCGTCGTACCGACGGCTGTTCGCCCGCCCGCGTCCGGCACCCCGACGCACCGCCCGTCTTCAGCGCCCCACAGCCCAGCTCAGAGGTCGAGATGCCCGCTTTGCGTTCCCGCACCACCACCCACGGTCGAAACATGGCCGGTGCCCGCGCCCTGTGGCGGGCGACCGGCATGACCGACGACGACTTCGGCAAGCCGATCGTCGCGATCGCGAACAGCTTCACGCAGTTCGTTCCCGGCCATGTCCACCTGCGGGACCTCGGGAAGATCGTCGCGGACGCGGTGGCCGGGTCGGGCGGGGTGGCCAAGGAGTTCAACACGATCGCCGTCGACGACGGCATCGCGATGGGCCACGGCGGCATGCTGTACTCCCTGCCATCCCGGGAGATCATCGCGGACAGCGTCGAGTACATGGTCAACGCCCACTGCGCCGATGCGCTGGTCTGCATCTCGAACTGTGACAAGATCACCCCGGGGATGCTGATCGCCGCGCTGCGGCTCAACATCCCGACCGTCTTCGTCTCCGGCGGCGCGATGGAATCCGGTCACGCCGTCGTCACCGGCGGGATCGTGCGGTCGCGGCTCGACCTGATCGACGCGATGACCGCGGCCGTCAACCCCGACGTCAGCGACGCCGACCTGGACACCATCGAGCGGTCCGCCTGCCCCACCTGCGGCTCCTGCTCCGGCATGTTCACGGCCAACTCGATGAACTGCCTGACCGAGGCGCTCGGCCTGGCGCTGCCGGGCAACGGCTCGACGCTGGCCACCGCGGCGGCCCGGCGCGGCCTGTTCGTCGAGGCCGGTCGCCTGGTCGTCGACCTGGCCCGCCGGTACTACGAGAAGGACGACGAGGCCGTCCTACCCCGCTCGATCGCGAGCGCGGCGGCGTTCCGCAACGCGTTCGCGGTGGACGTCGCCATGGGCGGTTCGACGAACACCGTCCTGCACCTGCTCGCCGCCGCCGTCGAGGCCGGGGTCGAGGTGACCCTCGACGACATCGACCAGGTCTCCCGCTCGGTGGCCTGCCTGTGCAAGGTGGCGCCCAGCTCGACCGACTACTACATGGAAGACGTCCACCGGGCCGGCGGGATCCCGGCGATCCTCGGTGAGCTCGACCGCGGCGGTCTGGTGGACCCGAACGTGCACAGCGTGCACGCGGCGAGCCTGCGCGAGTTCCTCGACCGCTGGGACGTGCGCGGGGCGGACCCGTCCCCGGACGCGATCGAGCTGTTCCACGCCGCGCCCGGCGGCGTGCGCACCGTCGAACCGTTCGGCTCGACGAACCGCTGGGACACCCTCGACACCGACGCGAAGAACGGCTGCATCCGCTCGGTCGAGCACGCCTACTCGGCCGACGGCGGCCTGGCCGTGCTGCGCGGCAACCTGGCCCCCGACGGCGCCGTGGTGAAGACGGCCGGCGTCGACGAGAGCCAGTGGACGTTCCGCGGGCCCGCGCTGGTCGTCGAGAGCCAGGAGGCCGCGGTCGACGCGATCCTGAACAAGGTCGTCAAGGCGGGCGACGTGATCATCGTCCGGTATGAGGGCCCCCGCGGTGGGCCCGGCATGCAGGAGATGCTCTACCCGACGGCGTTCCTCAAGGGCCGCGGCCTCGGGCCGAAGTGCGCGCTGATCACCGATGGCCGCTTCTCCGGTGGCAGCTCGGGCCTGTCGATCGGCCACGTCTCCCCGGAGGCGGCGCACGGTGGCCCGATCGCGCTCGTCCGGGACGGTGATCTCGTCGAGATCGACATCCCGCGGCGGCGGATCGACCTGCTGGTGCCGGACGCCGAGCTCGCCGCGCGGCGGGCCGAGATCGAGGCGAACGGCGGCTACCACCCGGCGAACAGGGAGCGTGTCGTGTCGGCCGCGCTGCGCGCCTACGCGGCCATGGCGACGTCCGCCTCGACCGGTGCCGCCCGTGACGTCCGGCTCATCACGGGATGACATCTCTCTCGGTAGCTGAATCGATCGCGGTGTGTGTGCGAAGGTGGGGCCTGTTCGCTTGGCGCGACTTCAGGTAGTCGCCTGATCACCTAGTGGTTGGGTGGGTGCGGGTGGTCGTGGCCGGGGCCGCGGGGGGCGCGACCGTTCCAGGAGATCCGCCTCGCCATGGCTCGTCACAGACGTTCGGACCGCCACCGCGCTCGCCGCGGCCGATTCGCTCGCCGCGTCGGCCCAGCTCGTCCTGCCGACAGTGGGATGAGGTTTCCCGTGAATCCTCACGTCCACCGGCGCTCGCGCTCGCGTTCGCACCCGGCCCGGCTGCTGCTGGCGGTGGTCGCCGTGACGGTGGTCGGGCTGGGGACCCTCGGCCTGGTCGCGGGCGTGGACGGCTCCGGGGGGTCCGGATCGAGTGACGGGCCGGCCCGTCTCGGCGCGGCGGAGATCCCTACCGGCCTGGACGGATCATCCGGTCCGCTGGCGGCTTCCGGCACGGCCGGTTCCAGCACCGCTGCGCCAGGAGCCGCCTCGGGCGCCGCCGTGTCGGGTGCTGCTGCGTCGGGTGCTGCCGGAGCGGACGCTGCGTCGGGTGCCGCTGGATCAGGTGCCGCTGGATCAGGTGGCGCTGCGTCTGGTGCTGCCGGGGCAGCTGTCGCGGGGTCGGGCGTCGGCCGGTCTGCCGCGGAGGGCCCGGGAACGGGGGGAGCGGGCTCGGCTCCAGCGGGGACCCTTCCGGCAGGGACCCTTCCGGAGGGGTCGGCGTCCGGTGGCCAGGAGGGGGCGACGTCCGGTCGTGCCCTGGCGGGTGGCTCGTCAGGCGGCTCGGCGCAGGGCGCGGCAGGCGGCACGGAGCAGGGCACAGCGGGAGGTGGCCAGGCCACGGGCACCACGGGTGAGCGGGAGCCCCAGATCCCGGGATCAGGCGTGGCAGGCGCGGTGCCCGCGGCGCCGGGGGGCGCGGCCACCAGCACGCCCCAGCCCGCCGTCGAGTGGGCGATGACGCCCTCGAAGAGCGCCTCGACCAGCTCCGCACCGGTCTCCGGGGGCGACGACGGCGCGGGCCTGCTGTGGTCGGACGAGTTCGGCGGCGCGGCGGGCGCGGCCCCGGACCCGGACACCTGGATCGCCCAGACCGGCTCCGGCTGGGGCGACCGGGAGATGCAGTGCTACACCCGCGACCCGCGGAACCTGGCGACCGACGGCCGCGGCCACCTCGTGATCACCGCGCGCAGGGAGCCGTCCTGCGACGGCGCGCGCTTCTCCTCCGCGCGAATCGAGACGCTCGGCAGGCGAACCATGCGCTACGGCTACCTGGAGACCCGGGCCGTGCTGCCGACCGGCCGCGGCGCCTTCCCGGCGGTGTGGCTCCTCGGCTCCGACATGCCGGCCGTCGGCTGGCCGGCGAGCGGCGAGCTGGACGTCGTCGAGGCGGTCTCGACGGCGCCCACGACCGTGCACACGAATGTCCACGGCGTGGACACCGCCGGCGTTCACTGGCAGGCCACCTGGGGCAACGGCGGGATGTACGACGCCGGGGCCGACCTCGCGGCGGCCTTCCACACCTACGGCCTGGAGTGGACGCCGTCCGCGCTGCGGTTCTACTTCGACGGCCGGCTCATCCGCACCGTCACCCGTGATCAGGTGCCGGTCTGGCTGTGGGACCGGGAGCACTACGTGATCCTCAACGTCGCGGTGAACTTGGAGGGCGCGAGTGCCACGGCCGCTGACTACCCGCAGCGGATGGCGGTCGACTACCTGCGGGTCTACGTCGCCAAGCCGTGATACTCCGACTGCCCTGGCACCCCAGCCGCCCTGATGCCACCGCGCAGGCTCCGGCCGCCGCGCCCCGGCCCGGTCGGCCCGGTCGGATCAGGAGGGGACGGCCAGGGTCAGGGCGAAGTCGCCGTCTGGGTCCGTCCACTGGTGGCTGACGGAGAGTCCGGCCGCGGCCAGCTCGGCGGCGATCGCGTCGAGGGTGAACTTGGCGCTGATCTCGGTGCGCATCTGCTCGTCGGCGTCGAAGCGGGCGACCAGGTCCAGGGCGCGGACCCCGACCTCCTGCTCGCGGACGCTGCGCAGGCGCATCTCGATCCAGGAGTTCTCCGCGTCCCAGGCGGCGACGTGGGCGAACCCGCGCAGGTCGAAGTCGGCCCCCAGCTCCCGGTTGATCACTGAGAGAACGTTGCGGTTGAAGGCGGCTGTCACGCCGGCGCTGTCGTCGTAGGCCGCGACGAGGCGTCGCGGGTCCTTCACCAGGTCGGCGCCGAGGAGCAGGGCGTCGCCGTCGGTGAACTGGTTGCTCAGGGCGCGCAGGAAGGCGGCGCGCGCCGCGGGCCGCAGGTTGCCGATGGTTCCGCCGAGGAAGGCCACAAGCCGCCGGTCGTCGCGGCCTCCACCGTGGCCGCCATCAACACCGGCAGCGCCGCCATCAGCGCCGGCAGCACCGGCGCCCGCCGCCGCGCCCGTGTCCGCGGCGGGCCGGGCGCCGGGGAGAAGGCCGAGGTGGCGCTCGAAATCCCCGACCACCGCGTGCACCGAGATTCCCGGATACGCCCGCAGGATGTCCTGTCCGGCCTGGAGCAGGGTCTCCTCGTCCACGTCGAAGGGGACGAAGCGGCGTAGCACCCCGGTGGCGCGCAGCGCGTCGAGGAGCAGGCGGGTCTTCTCCGAGGTGCCGGAGCCGAGCTCGATGAGGGTGCCGGCCGGGCAGACGGCGGCGATCTCGGCGGCGTGCGCGGTGAGCACCGCGTGCTCGCGGCGGGTCGGGTAGTACTCGGGCAGGCGGGTGATCCGGTCGAACAGCAGGCTGCCGGTGGCGTCGTAGAACCACTTGGGTGGCAGCTCACGAGGGTGGGAGGTCAGGCCGGCGCGCATGTCCGCGGCGAGCGAGGCGTGCCGTTCGGCGGCGGTGAGGTGGCGGTCCACGGTGATCTGCGGGGTCTGGTCCGTTCGGGCGGGTTTGTCGGGCCCGCCCGACGGGTCGGACCCGTCGGTGGCCGTGGCGGGATGCGGCTGCCTGCCGGGCACGGGAATCGTCTCCGGGGCGGTAGCCGGTGTCCTCGATGTCATCGTGGTGCCCTCCGTCTGCCTCGTACGACTCACCGTAGTCGTTCTAAGAGATCAAACTACTAAGAGTAACTTTGTGTGTGTCGGCCACCAGGAGATATTGGTCCGGTACGTCGACCCAATCGGATTCGTCATCATCTGGCTCACTGGCGACGACGATCCCGTCCACCTCCTCGCGGTAGCTGAGGGTGTCCCGCCAGGTGCTCGCCACGAGCTGCGTGCCGTCGGTCACCAGCAGGTTCAGCCGGGACGGCGTCCCGTCCGGCTCGCGCAGCCCGCCCAGCGTCAGGACGACGTCCGCCACGGCCCGCGGCAGTGGCAACCGGGACGCGCTCTCCCACAGCAGGGCGGCCACGATGGCCGAGTCGCAGCGGGAGTCCGGCACCGGCGCGCCGGGCCGGGCCGCCAGCTCCCGCAGCGCGCCGTCGGCGGGCACCCGCCCGTTGTGGCTCAGCAGCAGCCGGCCTTCGGTGAAGGGGGCGGTCGCGGTCTCCTCGACGGGCATCCCGACGGTGGCGCTGCGCACCGCGGCAAGCACACATCCCGAGGTCACGGCGCCGGCGAACGAGCTGTAGGAGGCGTCCGTCCACATCGGCACCGCGCGCCGGTAGCGGGCGGGTTCGGGGCGCAGGCCGGGCGCGTACCAGCCGACACCGAAGCCGTCGGCGTTGACGGTCCCGTGCCGCATCCGGCGGGGCGCCCACGACTGGCGCAGCAGGCTGGACGGCCGGTCGAGGGTCAGCGCCGCGAGCGTGCGCGGGGCACCGAGCCAGGCCAGGTGACGGCACACGGGCAGGCGTGACCTTTCTGCGCGCGGGCCTTGGCACCGCGCCCCCGGCAGCCCACCGTCCCGCCGCCGTCGCGGCGCCAGGCCACGGGCACAGGTGGGGACGCCGGTACACCGGTACGGGCGGGTTCGGGTTCGGGTTCGGGTGCGGGCGCGGGTGCGGGCTTGGAGCGGCGGGGTCAGGGGGTGTCGGCGTCGCGGGCGAGCCGGAACCCGGCGAAGATCTGCCGTCGGATCGGAAAGTCCCAGTTGCGGAACGTGGAGCGGACGGCGCTGGGATCGGTCGCCCAGGAGCCGCCGCGCAGCACCCGGAACCGGGCCGGGGCCGCATCGCGAGGATAGAAGACCTCGCTGTACTCCCGGTACGGGAACGACGCGAAGCCCGGATAAGGGGTGAACCCGCCGCCGGTCCATTCCCAGACGTCCCCGATCATCTGTTCGGCGCCGTACGGGCTCGCGCCGGCCGGCCTGCCGCCCACCGGTGCGGGCCGCGCAGTGCGGTGCCCCAGGTTCGCAAGCTCGGGAGTCGGGTCGGTGTCGCCCCATGGATACCGTCGTGAACGCCCGGTGACGGGGTCGTGCGCACACGCCTTCTCCCACTCGGCCTCCGTGGGCAGCCGTCGTCCGGCCCAGCGGGCGTGGGCCTCGGCTTCATACCAGCACACGTGCTGCACGGGCTCGTCGAGAGGCACCGGTTCGACCCGCCCGAATCGGCGGCGTGTCCAGACGTCGCCGTCGCGTGACCAGAAAAGCGGCGCCGTCAGGCCCTCCTGGCAGCGCCACGCCCAGCCCTCGGCGGACCAGAGCCGCTCGTCGGCGTAGCCGCCGTCCGCGATGAACGCCAGGTGGGCCCGGTTGGTGACCGGGTAGCGGCCGAGGCGGAAGGCGGGCAGGAACACCCGGTGCGCCGGCCGCTCGTTGTCGTACGCCCACGGCTCGGTCGACGTGCCCATGGTGAACTCGCCGGCCGGCACCAGGACCTCGGCCGCCTCGTCCACCGGCCCGGCCGGGGATGGCGGCGCCGCCCGCGGGTCGGCCAGGACGGGCGGGCCCGCGCGCAGCTGCAGCGTCGCGAGCATCGTCTCGTCGTGCTGGTGCTCGTGCTGGATCACCATGCCGTAGACGAACGACCCCGACAGCAGCCGGGCACGCCGGTGGACGGCCGCGCCGCCGTCCCGCTCACCGTTCCCGTTCGCGGCCCCGTTCCTGCTCGCGGCCCCGTTCTCGTTCCCGTTCCCGGCCTCGGGTCCGGCGGCCTCGCCGGCCGTCTCCGGGGCGTGCAGCAGGTCGGGGTCCAGCCCGGTCAGGACGTCCATCGCCCGCCCGCGGACGTCCCGCAGGTACGCGCGGGCCTCGTCCGGGCCGAGCAGCGGCAGCGCGGTCCGGCTGGCCCGGCTGTGCCGGAAGGCGTCGTAGACGTCGTCCAGGCCGGGGCGCAGCTCGGCCGCGCCGGTCAGGGCGCGCAGCAGCCAGATCTCCTCGTAGTTGCCGATGTGCGCGAGATCCCAGACCAGCGGTGACATTAGTGGCGAGTGCTGGCGCAGGAGGTCGTCCTCGGTGAGGTCGGTGTAGGCGAGCGACCGGTCCCGGGCCGCCGCCAGCCCCGCCGCCAGCGCCTCCGCGTCGAGGGCAGGAGCGGCCGTCGGGCCGGCAGGGTCACGGGTGGTGGTCGGGTCGCCGGTCAAGGCACCGGAACGCACTGGGACGCCTCCTCGCGCAGCAGCTCAGCCGGCCCGCGCGCCTCGAAACGCGCGTTCAGGTCGTCGGCCGGGGAGCGCCCCCGCCGCGTGTAACGGTTGGCGAAGGCCTCCACCGCGGCCCGCAGCCCGGGATCGGCGCCCGTCCGGGCGAGCGTGTCCAGGGCCAGGTCGACGCACCGCACCGCCGCACGGTGCAGTGCCGGGTCCCGCAGGCCGAGCTGGGCCGCCAGCCGCCCCTGCCGGGCGACCGGGAGGCACGCGGCGAGCGCGGCCCGGGCGGCGGCCGGCTCGTCGAGGAGCACCGCCGGCACGGCGACGGCCACCGGCCACAGGTCGGACGGCTGAGCATCCAGGTAACGCAGCTCCAGCCAGCCACGTGGCCGGACGGGCGGGAACAGCGTCGTGGCGTGCCAGCCGAGGTCCTGGGCGGTCGGGGGGCGTGCCACCGGCCCTGCCCCGGCCATCCAGTCCCCGAAGGTCGTCCGGTTCCGGACCGGCTGGTACCGCCCGTCCGGCTCGCCGACCATCATGAGGTCCGCGTCGTGCAGGTAGCGGGCCCAGAGCCAGGCCAGCTGGGCGTCTCCGGTGGGCGGCGCGCCGGGGGCGTCGCCGCGCCCGCCCGGGCCCGCCTGGGCGAGCCACGCCGTCGCCGGCGCCGCCGGGTCGGGCAGGACCGGCCCGGTGCGGCTCGCGTCGATACCGGCCCAGACCGCCTGGCGACCCGACTGCCAGGAGATCTGCCGGCCGTGGGCCAGCGGCGACGCGGCGAACATGGCGATCAGCACCGGCTCGAGCGCGTGCGCGAGCCGGAAACGCTCGACGGCCTGCGCCGTGTCCGTGCCGATGTCCAGGTTGACCTGGACGGAGGCGGTCGAGCACATCATCGTCCGGCCGTCGTCGCAGTCCCGGGCCAGGAAGTGCTGCTCCATGGCCACGTACCGGGAGGCGGTGGTGTGGCGGACGGGCGTCCGCAGCGGGTCGACACCCATGCCGACCAGGCCGAGCCTGCGCCGGGCGAGGGCGCCGCGGACGAGCGCGAGGTCGGCGCGCATCGCGTCCACGGCGGCGGTCAGGTCCAGCGGAGGGCCCGAGAGCTCGAGTTGGCCGCCCGGCTCGAAGGTGAGCCGGCTGCCGCCGGGAAGCCGCAGGGCCGAGTCGGTGCCCGGCGGGCCGCCGTCGCGGGCCTGGCCGTTCTCCCGGCCTCGGTTCTCCCGGCCTCGGTCCGGTTGCCGGCCCTGGTCACCGGGGGCGAGGACGCTCTCCAACGCCGCGGCGGTCTCGTCCGCGGGGACGGGCCGGCGCGGGTTCGCGACGTCGACGACGAACCACTCGGTCTCGATGCCTACCCGGTTCGTCGTGGCCGCGCCCGGAGCCGGTGAGCCCGGGGTGGCGGGGGTCACGTCCCGGACGGCGAGGCGCAGGAGATCGTCGAAGGTGGCGATGGGAGTCGCGGCTCCAACCACGGTTGGAGCCGCAGTAGGAACAGTGGTCTCTGTGTGATCCGCTATGTGATCTGTCTCGCTGATCAACTCGGGTCGAGCGGCCGGTGCCTCCTCGCCGGTCGTGCCCCGTCGTCGGCGTCCAGAAGCCTCAGGTGTCACGCAGGGTGGCATCGAGTGGCTCCTCTCCCGGCGCCTCGATCCTCAGAAGGCGCCTGTCGTGAGGGCGTTCTCCCCACGGCGGCGGCCCGGCTACCCCTCGTGGGGCCGCCGTGGGCTGATGCCCACCCGACACAACCCGTGGTGATGGCTTCCACTTCCCCAAAGGTGGGACGTGGGACCTCCGTGGTTCTTCCGGTTATTCCACGCTTCAGGGCTGTTGTGGTTGTGAATTGGATGGAAGTGTGACTCTGATGGGGGAGATTCCCGGTAGCGCGCGGTGACCAGGGCACGGCAGACTCGCAGTTACCCCCCTGCGGTCCGCCGAAGCGCGGCGGCGATATAGACCTGACGGGAGGTGGTGACCGCGGACACGTCCGATCGCGTGTCGGCCGGTAGGTCGGCCATGGCCGAATACCTGCGCCGAAGACAGTTGTACGCCGCCGAACGCGGCGACAGATCACGACGGGTGATGATCACTGCGGCGGCGGGCGCCATCGGTGCCGCCGTGCTCGTGGGGCTCGTGTGCGGTGCCGCCGGGCTCGCGGGCGGGACGGTCGCGCAGGTCGCGGTGCTCACCGGGCTGGCCGTGCTCGGTGTCCTGGCAGCCCGGCACTACCGCGTGCCGCCGGAGATCGAGGCCTGGCGGGTGGACGCGGAGGCCGAGCGCCGTACCGCCCGCTCGCTGGACCGCCTCACCCGCGCGGGCTACACCGTCCTGCACGACCGCCAGCTCGCCGACTCGGCGGGCAACATCGACCACCTGGTCATCGGGCCGTCAGGTGCCTGGGTGGTGGAGACCGACGCCCACCGCGGGCCGATCCGGCAGAACGCGGCCGGGGTGTGGGCGGGCAAGGTGCCGCTGCGCGCCATGCTCGGCCTGGTCGCCTGGATGGGCGAGGAGGCCACCGGCCAACTCGTCGCCGAGCTCCCCTCCGGATGGCAGCTCGAGGCACAGTCGGTCGTCGCCTTCGCCCGTACCGAGGTGCCGAACGGCCTGGCCCTGGTCGACGGCGTGCTGCTGCTGCCGATGGCCGGAGTCGCCGACTACATCCTCTCGGCCGGGGTGGTGCTGCGCCCGATCGATGTGGCGATGCTGGTCGACGTCGCCGAGCGGGTGTTCCCTCGCTACGAGGTCGCCGGGCCGCCCCCGTCGTGGCCGACCCGCTCGCGGCTGCGCGGCCTGCTGCGCCGGTAACGGCGCCAGGCCTCTGGCACGGCGCGCCAGGCTCACCCGGTCGCGCCGCGACCGGGTCTGCCCGGGCCTTCGGCTGGCGCGTCGAGCCGGGTTCAGCCGGGTTCAGCCGGCGGTGTCGGGCCCGCTCGTGCGGCCGCCGCGGCCGTGGTGCGGCGGCGAGTCGATGATGTGCGGATCGCCCACCTGGATGTGGTGGAAGCCGTCCCCGGCGAGCGGGGGCGCGGACCAGCGCGGCTGCTCGGCGACGAGGTTCTCCTCGACCTCCTCCGCCGGGTCGTGCCCATACCCGTAGCCACTGTCGTGGTAGCCACCGTCGTGGTGACCGCCGTCGTGGTGGCCGCTGCCCGGGCCGGGCCGGTCGCCGGCGGGCGTGCCCGGCGGCGGGTCTCCCAGCGGATGTCCGGTCTCCAGCGCCGGGGCGGCGGCCCGCCGCACGAAGGCCGGTGGCCCCGGGGGGTCGGTCCACGCGCGGGGGGCGAGCTCGGGCGGGTCGAGCTCGCTGGGGTCCAGGTCGTCCGGCACGAGGTTGGTGTCGTCGACCTCGCCGTGCATCTTCGAGCCGTTGAGGACGACCGGGATCTCCAGGTCGCCGACGACGTGCTCGACGTAGAAGGCGCGGTTCTGGATCAGCCACAGCGCGTAGCCCGGGTCCAGGCGGGGGAGCAGATCGGCGGCCACGTCCGTGAGCCCGAGGGCCTCCTGCGTGTCCGCGATCTGGTCGGACGCCTGCTTGTACAGGATGCGGATCGCGGTCTCGGCGAGCAGGCCCTTGGCGATCTCCACCGAGTCGGGGGAGGCTGAGAGCAGGTCGGAGATGCGGTGCGCCACGATCGCGTTGGCACAGCCCCACTGACGCGCCAGCTTCTGCTGGGCCGACAGCCGGCGGACCAGTCCGGCGAAGCGCATCAGCCGCCAGCACTCGTCGTAGACCACGTAGCGCTGCACGCCGTCCTGGCGCATCAGCGCGGCTTCCATCCATGCCTGCGCACAGGTCATGATCAGCGCGATCATCTCGTCGCTGCCCTGGACCCGCTCCAGGTTCAGCACCGCGATCGGCCGGTCGAAGTCCAACGGGGACGTCGTCGGGCCGTCGAAGAGACCACCGAGAGCACCGTGCGTGAGCCGGCGCAGGGTCAGCGTCGCGTCCCTGGACGCGTCGCGCAGCTCGGTGGCCGTCATCGGCAGCGCCGAGCAGTCCTCCTCGCTCGGGTCGGTCATCGCCTCGAGGACGTGCGGGAGCAGAGGGGTGGCCCAGCGGTCCGGTGTCGCGCCGGTGATCTGCCGGGTGACGACGTCCAGCGCGAGATCGACGGCGGTGTGCTCGGCCGGGGTGAGCGGTACCCCCTTCGCGGTCTCGATCAGTGACGAGAGCAGGGACGAACGCGCCCGCTTCACCTCGCGCGCCCAGTCGGCGTCCGCGATGCCGCGCGGGCGCGGAGGGGCGTCCAGCGGGTTGAGCCGGGTGGACATGCCGGGCCCGATGTATGTCGGCTCGCAGCCGAGCCGGCGCGCGAGCCGGGTGTACTCACCCTTCGGGTCACAGGGGACAGCGGCCTGGTACCCGAAGGCCGAACCCCGCGAGATCAGCGTCTTCAGCAGCGCGGACTTGCGGGAGCCGACGGCCCCGAACACCGCGAAGTTCGGGTTCTCGATTACCTGCTGCCGGTAGAGCTCGAAGACATCGAAGTCGAACGAGTTGCCCGACCAGACATGCCGGCCGATGTACATGCCGGGCGCGTCGAGCCCGGAGTCGACGACGAACGGATAGATCCCGGCGATCTGGGCCGTGGTCTCCATATGGGCTGGCAGGCGCAGCTTGTGATACGCCCGTCCGGCGAACGGGCCGAGCAGCTTCGGGGGCTGCGCGCCGCGGCGCAGGGCGGCCTGCGCGCGGCGCATCGCGGCCCGTTCGGCGTTGGCCGCGGCCCGCTCGGCTCGCCGCGACCGGCGGTCGTGCGCCGCCGCGGCCTTCGCGCCCCGGCGGCGGGTGCGCGGGCTGCCGCCGAGGTCAACGAACCCGTCGGCGTCGCGGCCGGGATCATGGCCCGGGTCGATCTGGTCGGCGTCGTCGTCGTCGTAGTCGTAGCCCGCGTCGTAGTCGTCGCTCGCGCCGGCGCCGCTACCAGGGGCGTCGTAGCGGATCGGGTCGCCCCAGGCGGCGTCGCCCCCCACCGCGGGCGGGCGGGAGGTCACGCAACCCCCACGGCGAGCGGCAGCGCGCCGACGCTGAAGCCCTGGTCCTGCTCGCCGACGAGACGGACCATTTCGAGGCGGCTGCGCGAGGCCAGGGTCTCGGCCTCACCGCAGGCGTCCGCGAGCGACTCGAGGTCGTCGGCGGAGACGGTGACGAACCCGTGGAACCGGAAGGCGCCGAAGCCCGCGATCAGCTCCTGCTCACGGCGTTCGACCTCATCGGCCTCGGCCACATCCCGCTGGGTCGTGACCTTGCCGACCTTGTCCCGCATCTGCTGCTCACCGAGGTGCGCCATCCGGCGCCGGTTGACCGCCTTCTCCGCCTTCCGGCCGGGCAGCGGCTCCACGACGAGCGACACCGTGCGCCGGCACGTGGTCTCCATCAGCAGCGGCGCGAGGAAGGCGGCCGGTGAGGGAACCCGGGGCCAGCCGTTGATCCAGTACGTGGTGTGGAAGCCGGAGTCGGTGCGGTAGTGGTCCCAGGCGTTGACCGTCCGGACCGGGCCGGCGATCGCCGGGTCGATGCCGGACGGCAGGCCCTTCAGCCCACCCGCGAGGTCGGTGCTCGCCCCACCCCGGGCATCGATCATCTCGATCGAGTACGGGTCGTAGGTGGTGCGGATGACCGCGGCCAGCGCCCGCGGTGGCAGCCAGCCCACGGTGCTGATCGACGCCCTGGCGAGTGCCGCCTCCATCGTCCGCAGCTCACCGAGCAGGACGGCGCACGCGGCCTGGTCGCCGCCGCCGGCGCGTTGGATCGCCCGGCGGGCGTCCTTCGCCCGGAGCTGGAAGGAAAGGTAGGTCTCGTGCCGCTGCGCCACCGGCCCGGCCGCGTCGATGACCTGCTCGTACGCCTGCGACGCCCACGAATCGTCGTGATGACCGCGCACCCGCCAGTGCCGCTGGAGCTGGTCGCCCGAGTCCGGCAGCGTCCGCTCCAGCCACTGGATGCGGGACAGCTTGCCGCCACCACCGGTGAGACCGGCCAGCAGTTCGCCCCAGGCATCCACCCGGGCCTGCTGGTCCCCGGACTCGAGCAGCGCGAACTGGCTGCCCTTCACCTGGAGGACAGCGGTGTAGGTCTGCTTCTTCACGTCCTTGACGACAGCCACGTACCGGCTGCCACCGACCGGAACCGACAACATGACCAGGCTCGACAGCGGCCCTGGCAGGACCGTCCTGGTGATCCGGTCGTCGCCGGGACCGAGCCGGAAGAACCCTCCACGGAACACCGTCTCGCCCGTCACCTTCTGCATCGTGAAGCCGAACACGATCGGCACCCACTGGTCGAGGTTACGATCCTCCACCCGGACGAACGCGACGAAGGCGAACCCTGCGGCAAGTAGCAGCCACACAGGCACGAGTACCAACGGCGAACGCAGCGCTCCCAGAACACAGAGCATCACGCCGATCAGGAGCGCGAGCTGAGGCCAGCGCATGCCGAGGAGCACACCGCCGCGCTCCAGCGGCCCGAAGCGGTAGCTGCGTTCAGCGGCCATGAGCTGCTCACCCACCCCCGGTACGCGCCGGCGGGGTGACCCGCGGCTGTGGTGACGGCGTCACCGGGGGCCTGCCGGCCGAGGCGCCTGCCGATCCGCTCGGCGCGGACGCGGTACTGCGCCCGCCGCCTGACGTGCCCGGACGGGCCGCGCCGCCGCCACCTGACGTGATCGCCCGCGCTGTCTGGGGCCGTGCGGTGGACGTAGCACGGACCGAAGCGGTCGCCCGCGTGCCGCTGGACGCCGCCTCACGGCCGCCGGCCACAGCCGGGGCCGCGCCCGAGCGGGTGACCCTGGCACGAACGCCGCGGACCGCCGCGGTTCCGGCGGTTCCGCCAGCCGCCCCCGCGGCGGCCCGGGCCGGAACTCCGAGCGGGGAGCCGACGCCACCGCGACCCGGGCGAACACTCGGGCGGGCCGTCGGCACACCGGCGCCCGCGATGGCACCGGCGTCGCCGAGCATTCCCCGGTTCCGGGTCTGCAGACGCGAGCCGATCCCACGGAACGTCTCCCGGGACGAGGAACCGAGCAGAGCACCCGCTCCGTGCCCGAACGATGCGGCGCTGCGGCGCCCGGCCGATCCGACCGCGCGCATGAGCTGGACGTCGGCGAACCCGAGCAGGTGCATCAGCATGAACGGCGAGAACACCGCCGCAATCATCACAACGACACCACTGAGAATGCTCAGCGTCTGGTCAACGGCCGATCCACTGGGATCCTGGGCGATGCCAGCCCCGAGGGCAAATATTGCGTAGATCACCGGCTTCGCAAAAATCAGCGCCACCAGCATCTCGGTGGCCCGCTTCATCCAGGCACTCGTCGTCATCGTCGGCTGGCCCGCCAGGTACAGCGGGATGAACACAGCCACGACGATGATCGCGACCTTGCGGATGTAGAGCACCACGAACAGCGCGAACGAGAAGATCGCCACGAGCAGCGACAGCACCAGGTCGAGGGCGAAATTGCCCTGTTCGGGTAGTTGTCGCAGCTGCCCGACCAGGTCGGCGCCCAGCGCCTTGTTGTCGCCGAACGCATCCGCCATGCCGTCCGAGGCGGCGAGGACCATCTGCAGCAGCGTCAGGGCGATGAACGACCCGATGATCGCCGTGCCGGTCGTGGCGAGGGCCCGGAAGAAGACGTGCGGATCGCCCCGCAGGGCCGCCACGGTGCACGAACAGAGGAAGAGCCCGGTGACGATCAGCACCGACATGCCGAAGACGATGTTGTAGTTGTCGACGACATACTGCGCGTTCAGGTCGACCGCTGTCTTCTGCGCCGCAAAGCTGAAGACAGACGACGACAGGTCGGCCGCCATGTTACAGAAGGCTTTACCAACCGAACTCAAAAACTCGTCAGCCGCACCACCAGCTAGATCCTGGAGAGGCGATAGAGGGGTCCAGGCGAGGACGATAGTATCGTCTGGTCCGGAGGTCGGTGTGCCAGTCATTCTTTAGGACCTCCAGCCATTATGAAATTCCTGTACTCCCCTGCAGAGCGGCTGCGAAGAAGCGGTCCGTCTGGGCCGTCATCTGCGTTAAGTAGCTTCCAGTCATCTTGATCCCAGATAAGCTGGCATCGGTCGGATCCCCAGCGGCTTTGTGCTTGTTTTTCGGGATCCGTCGAGTCGTACACCCCAAATGAAATTGTGGCCCAGACGAGAATTTTTGCCTCAGACCCCGAGCTGGATTCAACCTGATACCCGATTGGTCGAGCATCAAAGTTGACGCTGGGATCCTGAATAGAAGGAACGCCTAGCGCCGCGGCGTTATCGCGGTCGACTTCCAGTATTCCATTTGCAAGCATATCTGCTGACGTGGGAATCGAAATTGAGCGAAAGAATTCGTGAATTCTATCGGTTGTCCGGTTAGCAGGCGTGTTGTATGCGGTGAAGTAGTTTCCGCAGGCGCTTATTGCGCCGGCTTCTGTGTGGGGGTAGCCGACGGGCACGCCGAACTGGTTGACCCGGGTGGGTGCTCCGATCGGGCTGTCGCCGGCCGCGGGCGCCGCGGTCGCCTCGCTGCTCGGCGGCACTACCACGGCAGGCGTCCCGGTCGGGGGCGCCTCGGTGGGCACGTCGGAGACGGGCTCCGGGTCGGCCGAGGCCTTGGGACCGTCGTCCGATGAATTCCGTCCCATGAAGAAGCCGAGCGCTCCGGCCCCGATCGCGCTCACCGTGGCTGTCGCGACGATGACGATGATCAGGCGCCTGATCGCCCACTCTGCCAGGCTCACCAACGCCTACTCCCCTCCCGTGCCGGCAGGGTCATCATCGCAATGTCGGGGCCCAGATACCCCCGGAACCGCTTAGAAGCCTGTGGACGGCAGCTCATGGACCACGTCGGGGTCATCGACGACGTCTTCGGCGGGCTGGGGGGTAACGGTCTGGACCACGGCGGGTGGGCGCATGCCGTTCGTATCGTCGGTGCTGTTGGAGGCGGAGGCGCCCGTCGCCAGGAAAAAGTTGACGAAGGCAGCGGCGGCGCCCACCAGGAACGCCAGGCCGAAGCCGGCCAGTACGCCGCTCTTGCCCACCATCGAGGCGCGGTCGAGGCCCATGCGCTCGCCGAGCGCCCACGCGATTCCGCCGAGGAGTACGGCGGCCACGGCAGCGATCACGGCGTAGGCCGCAAGTCCGTTGACCAGGTCTTTCAAGGCGTTGATGCCGGGCGCCTTCGAGTCGTCCGGGTTGACCTCCACGGCCAGAATGGCCGCTGCCGAGGCCGCGGCTGCATCGACGATCATCGTGGTTCCCTTCCTGCGGGCGGTTGGCCGCCCGGACGATCCGGCCCGGACACCCGCGTGGGTGTGCTTCCGTGCCGCAGGTCGCCAAATGATACGCCTGACACCTCTGCGTGATCAGTATCGGCGTTGCGTGGCAACACCAGAGCGGTGCGTATCGGTCGTTCGAACTGCGGTTGAAAGGAGGGATCTTCTCCGCCGGCCGGTGTCCCGACATCAGCGTTGGCGATGCCGGCGAGCGCGTCGACGGTCTCGGCCGCCAGCCGGAGGTAGGACCTCCTGGTCGCCCACCGCAGCCGCGGGATGCGGACCGGGGTCCCCCTGCTCGGGTCGAGCCGCGGGTCGTACGGGACCCGCACGATGCCGTCGACGTGGCGGGCCAGCCGCGCCGTGGCGGTGCGTGTGCGTGGTGACGGGCGGCCGCGGCGGGGCGACACGACGGCCGCGATCACCGCGGGACCCGTCCGCTCGTGCGGCGGGTGGCCAGGGCCCTGGCCTGACGGGATGCGCTCCCGCGCGCTCACGCCGACCTCCGCGAGTGAGCCCTGGGGATCGCGCAGGTCAGCGAGGGTGGCTTCTAGATCGGACGCGGTCGCGAGGGTCACGAGGAGGATCACATCGGCGGCGCGGATCGCTTCCGGGGTCAGCGGTGCGGTCGCGGGGGCGTCCATCAGGATCAGCGGGTACGCGTGACCGAGCGCGCCCAGGGCGGAGCGCAGCACGGCCGGGGTGATCGGCTCGTCGACCGGCACCAGCGCGTTCGTGGTCTCCTCGTCGCCGACCGGGCGGTCGACCGGCAGCACGTCAAGGTCGAAGACGCTGCCGGACCGCCGCGCGCCGACGAGCGAGCGCAGCTCGTCGGGCGTCGCCTTGGCGGTGGAGCGGCGTTGGCGGGCGATGTCCGCAACCGTGGTGGTGCCTCGGCTGCCGACCCGCGCGACCAGGTTGTCGCCCCGCGACTCGTCGATCTCGGCGCTCTCCGACGAGGTGGGCGGCACGAAACCGGGCGTGGCGGCCCCGGGGTAGAGATCGATCGCGAGCACCGGCTCGGCACGCACACCGGCCAGGGTAAGTCCGACGACCCCGGCCAACGTGGTGGTGCCGGAGTAGGGGAACAGGGAGGTCACGGCGATCCGCCACGAGCCCGGCAGGGCCACCGCGGCCCGGTCCGAGAGAGTGATCCGTAGCGGGATCTCCTCCCATGGCTCGAGGTCGTCGAGGTCGGCCCAGGGCTCCTGCCAGGGCCACAGGCCCCGGCCTGGGCCCTGGTCGGTCAGTGCCGGCGCGCGGTCGGCGCCGGTGCCCGGCCTCGGGAGGTGACCGGCGGGAACCAGCTCGGTCGAGGGCCGCGGGAGCACGTCGGACGTCCGCTCGGGTTCCGCGACGCCGTGACCAGCCCAGGCCTCGTCCGTGGACGCGGCCTCGTCGGCGGGCGGCGCTCCGCCTGTTGACGAGCTTCCGGCCGCGGCCGAATCGTCGGTCTCGGTCTCGGTCTCGGTCTCGCCGGCCGCCGCGCCCCGCCGGGTGCGCTCGGCCAGGCCGCTGCCGCCGGCGGGATCGCCGGGCGGGGCCGCCTCGCCCGGCTGGGCGGGCTCCCCGAGGCTGACCGGTTCGCCGGCCTCCTGCCAGGCGTCGACGGCGCCCCACCCGGGAGCACCGGTTGACTCGTCGTTCCCGGCATCCGGCGCCGGGCCCGGCGCCGGATGGGGGGCCCAGGGGTCGTAGTAGGACCCGCTGCCCGGCTGGTCGCCGCCCGGCGAGCGGCTTTCCATCGGGAGACCACCGAACTCCACGGGGAGACCGTCAAGCTCCACGGGGAGACCACCGAGCGACGGATCCACCAGCGGGACGTCGGCCTGCTCGTAGCCCTGCGAGGGCCACGCCGGGGCCGGCGAGCCAGCTGCCTCGCCGGGCGCGAGCGGCTCGGACCGGTCGTACGGCCCTTGCGCGTCGAACGGCCCTGGCCCCATGCCCGGCGTGGGCTCGCCGAACGAGCCGCCGGAGGCGGGATCAGCCGGTGGTGAACCCGCCGCCGGGTGGTCCGCCTGTGGCGATCCCGTGGCCGGGGCGGGCCATGCGGTCGATCCCGTCTCCGGCCCCGCCGGCGGGGGGCTGGCGGCGGGGGTCCTGGGCGCGAGAGCGGACGGGCGCCCGGGACGGCGCGGGCCGGCCGACGTCGGCCGGCGGCTGGGCGGGGGCGCGCTGGTGCCGCCCGATCCGCCGGACCGCCGGACCGGCGCCTCCGGCGCCTCGGGACGCTGAGAACGCGAGGCTGCGGACCCACCCGAGCCGGCGGCCCGGCCGGTTCCACCGGACCGCGCGCCACCGGACCGCATCGCGCCCGAACCACCGGCACTCGAGCTACCGGAACCCGAAGCACCGGAACCCGAAGCACCGGAACCGGGCCCGCCGGCACCTGACCCGCCGGAACCAGGCCGGGCCGTACTACCGGGCGTGCTCGAGCCCGCGTACCCACCCGAGCCGGCTGACGAGCCCGGGCTCCCGGCGGCTCCGGCGCCGCCGGGGGTGCCCGGAGCGGCCGTGGTGCCCGTGGTGCCCGTGCCGGCGGCGGCCGCGGCGGTCGCTGCCGCCGCGGCCGAGGTCGCGGGCGGGAAGCTCGGATCCTTGCGGCCCATCGGCGCCGGCGGCGGGACGGCGCGGGGTGTGGCGGCCCGGCGCAGCATCGGCCGGCGCGGCGGGGCGGAGCCGTCGAGGGAGCCGTCGGGCGAGTCGACCGCCGCCGCGGCGCCCGCGTCGAACCGCCGGGCCTGGTCAGCGGCCCTGGGCGATTCGGGGCGCGGCGAACGGGGCGGCACAGCGCGGCCGCCGCGGGCAGCGTCGCCGGGCGGAACGGGCGTGCCGGGTGGAACAGACGACCTCGGCGGGACGGGCCCGGCTGCCGGCGGCGTGCGCGGCAGGCGCCGCCCCCGGCGCTGCCCGGGCTCGCGCGGCTCCGGGGTGGTGCCACGGGTCATGCCCGTCCGGCCTGATCCCGACATGCCGGACCGGCCTGCGGGGGGCGGGTCGCCGGACACCGCATCCTCTAGATGGAACGCTTGGTCCTGCCACGTTCCGTCACCATCGTCGGTGGCGGAGGCATCGTCAGGACCGCCGCGCCGGCGGTTCCTGCGGCGGGCCGCCCTGGCCGCCGAGCGGTCGTCGCTCTCGCCATCGCGCGCCGGGAGCTCGGCCGCGGACGGCGTAGATGAGGGGATTCGCGCACCTATCAACGAAACAGGCCGCGCGTCCCCTTCCTCGCCGTACGGTGCCTGTGGCACATCGCTCACGCGCCGTCGCCCTCCTGGCAGGTCTGGGCTGATTGCAGGTCTGGGCTAGTTGGTGCCAGTTACGGTTACTTACTGTTACTTGCTCTCGGCTGCGGTCGGATCGATGTAACACGAGCCATTCAAGTATGACAAGCGCCAGTTGGGACTCGCCAGGGCGGGCATTGCGGTGTTAGCCTCCCTCGCCGGTGCGTACCGGCGGACGATCGCCGGCTGAGAAAGGGGCCCTGGGTGGTGCAGGACGGCTTCTCGGTGGCCTCGTCGCGCCCGGCGCGGATGCCCGCGCGGCCTGTCTCCAGGACCGCGGAGCCGATGGCCCCGCCCACCGCGTCGGGCGCTCCACCTGCGACGACGCCCCGCCCACCGCGTCATGCGGACGACGACGACGTGCTGACCGTCGACGAGTTGGTCTCCTGGCTGCGGCTGTCCGAGAGCACCGTGCTCAAGCTCCTGTCGGAGCGCGCGATCCCGGCGCGCAAGGTCGGGCATCAGTGGCGGATCCGCCGCGGCCGGGTTCGTGACTGGTTGGACGGCCACGAGTGAGACCACGCGGGAACGAGAGAGAATCACCGCATCGGCACTTTGGTTGCTCTCGGTCTAGGGCACCCGCGGCCTCCGTGATTTTGATCTCGTCGCTGCTAGTGGTCACGGCCGGGTGCGGGGCGATCGGCGACGCCACCCAACCGCCGCCACCCTCGGCGACCACCGGGCCTCCGCCGGGCGCCAGCCAGGCCCCCGGCCCCCCGCTCGCCACCGCGACGGCCGACCCTCAGGACACGGTCGATCCCACAGACCCGGTCTCCGTGGCGCGGGACTGTTTCACGAAGTGGCAGTCGTTCGACGCGCGGACCGACTCCGGCCCGTCGGCCGGGGTCGAACGCGCCCGTGACTGTCTGACACCGGATTTCGCCGCGGAGCTGAGCGGATCCGGCGCCGGCGCCCCGGCCTCCGGCGAGCCCGGCACCGGCGGTCCGGCCGGCGACCCCCAGACCGGCCCCGCCTGGGACGAGCTGCGTGCCGCCGGCACGCGGTCGACCGTCACGGTGCTTGCCGCGACCCCCGTCGGCGGCGCGGACACGACCGCATCCGGGCAGGTGTCGCTCCTGCTCAACGTGCGCCGGGAGACCGTGACCGGGGACGGGCCGCCCGAGGTCACCGTCTCCACGCCCGCGGTGACGATGCTCGTCGGCACCGACGGCACCTGGCGCCTTGCCGGCGCCGACCTCGCGAACGCCGCCGGCGACGCGCCGGGCCGGTAGCGGCGAGACGGACGGGGGCGGCTGGGATGGCGCTGGGATCGGGCCGGCGGAGAAGCTGGCTGGTCTGGCTGGGCGTCGGCGGCTTCGTGACCGTCGCCGGAGCGTTCCTGCTGATCTCCGTCTTGATCCTGCTGATCGCCGCCCCGTTCCTGGACGACAAGAACATCGGCGGCCGCACGATCGTCAACTCCGAGGGCATCCCGGCGGAGTACGTCCAGATGATCATTGACGCGGCCAACGCGGCGGGGTGCCCCGAGGTCACGCCCTCGTTGCTGGCGGCGCAGCTGCGCCAGGAGTCCGGGTTCAACCCCCGGGCGCAGTCGCCGGTCGGCGCTATGGGCATCGCCCAGTTCATGCCGGGCACCTGGGCCTCGCACGGCACCGGCGACGTGTGGAACCCGGTGGACGCGATCCCGGCGGCGGCGCGCTACGACTGCGCGGTGGCGGCGTCGGTGGCATCCGTCCCGGGGTTGGGGCAGGAGAAGATGCTCGCGGCCTACAACGCCGGGCCGGGCGCCGTGCTCGCCTACGCCGGTGTGCCGCCCTACCCGGAGACGCGCAACTACGTGCGCACCATCCTGGCGCAGGCCCAGGTGTACGGCGACGCCCTCGACACCGGGGAGACGGTCTCCGTCGAGGCGCTGGGCCCGGTGATCGACTTCATGCGCTCCCAGATCGGCAAGCCCTACGTCTGGGGGGCGACCGGACCGGGAGCATGGGACTGCTCGTCGCTCGTCCAGGCCGCTTACCGGACGATCGGCATCTCCCTTCCGCGGGTGACCACTGACCAGCTCGCCTTCGGTCCGCGTGTGTCGGGAGTCGACCCGCAGCCCGGCGACCTGCTGTTCATCCCCGGTTCGGACGGAACGGCTCTGGCGCCGGGCCATGTCGGCATGTACATCGGGAACGGGCAGGTCATCGCGGCGAAGGGAGCACGGTGGGGGGTCGTGCTCTCGGAGCTGTCGGACTGGACGACGGTCGTCGCGGTCACCCGTCCGCTGGCCCGCGACTTCTGACGGGAACGGGGCGGGTCAGACGGCCACGTCGGAGACGAAGTTGCTGAGGCCGTCGGCCACGGAGCCCAGCGCGCCGACCGCGCTGTGGATCACGTCGGCTGCGTCTCCCGGCGAGTTGACCAAGTAGAACAAGACGAAGATGGTCACACCCCACGGCCAGATCAGTTGCTTCATGTGGGTCCTCCCGAGGAGCTGTGGGCAGCCGGCGGCGTCGGCGACCGGTGCCGTTGGTAACCGTCGGTGGTTACCGACAGCACAGGTGTACTGACTTCGAGTAGCGGTCGCAAGAGGAACCGCCGTGCCACGGCGGGGTCCGCGCCGGGCCTACCGGTGGTCCCCCGGTGCCTCGATGCGGCGTCCTCGACGGGGGTGCGGCCTTCGTCCGGCCGCCGCCGGACCCGGCTGGTGTGGGTGGCGCCCGGATGCCGGGAACGCCTGTCGTCGCGCGAACACCGCCATGTGTCGGAAGACACAGAGTGGACAGTGGTTAGACCATCCGTAGCCAGTAGTCGGGCCGGAGGATCAACGGGTGTACTGATCCATGTCGCTCCGGGCAGGTTGACGTCGACTCCCTGCTCGGAGCGACAGCCAGCCGTCCCGTCCGGTTACCTGGAGTAACAATCGCTCGGGTCGATCAGGCGGGAGGGATGCTCTGGGCGAAGCGGAAGACGTTCTCCGGGTCGTAGGCGCTCTTGACCGACCGCAGGCGCGGCAGGTTCGCCCCGTAGTACGCCTCCGCCCAGTTCCTGAGCTCCGGATCGATGTAGTTCTGGTAGGCCGATACCGACACATGGGGCGCCATGGCCGCCACCGTGGCCCGCAGCCACTCGGCGTTGCGGCGGCGCAGGCCGGCGCTGTCCCGCACGTCGTAGCCGGCGATGTACTGCGCGCTGGCCAGCGCGTCGCGGTGCACGAACGCCGTCTCCCCCGCCCCGACCCGGCCGATCGCGCCGCCCCAGGAGTCGAGGATGACCCCGCCGGAGCGCAGACCGGCCTCCCGCTGACGACTCTCGATCGCGCCCAGCAGCGCCTCCGACCCGGCCGCGGACAGCGGCCCGGTGAGGAAGTTCGAGGCGGCGAGCTGGGCGACCCGTTCCAGGGCCCCGCCCGGGCTCCGCCCGGCGAGATGGCACTGCGCGACCGTCCGCCCCGAGCAGCCGGCCTCGATCAGCATCGCCTCCAGCGGGTCCCGCTGGGCGGCGAAGGTGGACGTCGGCGCGCTGCCCACGGCGTCGACCAGCTCCGCCAGCAGTGCCCGGGCCGACGACGGAACCCCGGGCGGTTCGCTGATCACGCCGCTGATCCGGATCGTGGGCGTCCCGGTCCCGTCGGGCGTCGGCGCGGTGGTGATGACACAGGTCGACCACAGTTCGTCCGGTGCGTCCGGGCGCAGGTTCCACTCCTGCCAGGCCGCGACGACGGCGGCGGCCGCCGCCCACGGCCAGCGGTAGGCGAACAGGGTCAGCGGGGTCGCCCGGTGGGTGGCGAAGGTGAAGGACGTGACCACGCCGAAGTTGCCGCCACCGCCGCCGCGCAGCGCCCAGAACAGGTCGGCGTCGCGTTGGCCGTCCACCTGGATGATCTCGCCGGAGGCGAGGACCACCTCGGCGGCGAGCATCCGGTCGCAGGTCAGGCCGTGGCGCCGGCCGACGACCCCGATCCCGCCGCCGAGCGTCAGCCCGGCGATCCCGACCGTTGGGCAGGAGCCGGCCGGTAGCGCGGCGCCCGCTGCCGCGAGCTGGGCGTAGACGTCCACGAGCTGGGCGCCGGCGCCGATCGTCGCGATCCCGGAGCCGGGGGTTCCGGTGCCGCCGGTCGTGCCGCCCATCCCCGACCGGATTCCCGGGTGCACCGCGTTCAGGGTGGAGACGTCGAGGACCAGGCCGCTCGTCGTCGAGTAGCCGCCGTAGCTGTGCCCGCCCGCGCGGGCGGTGAACGGGATGCCAGTGGACCTGGCGAAGGCCACACCGGCGGCCACATCGGTCGGGGAGGCACAGTAGGCGATCGCCCGCGGCCGGATCCGGTCGAAGGCCGGGCCGAAGAGCTGGCTGGCGGTGGGGTACTCGGCGCCGCCGGGCCGGACCAGCCGGCCGGAGAGCCGGTCGGCGAGCCGGCTCCAGTCCCGCTCGGTCGGCTCGCCGTTGTCGTCGCCGCCGCAGCCGGCGAGGCCCGCGGCGAGCCCACCCGTACCGAGCGCCACCAGGCCCACCCCGGCGAGCCGCAGCGCCCCGCGCCGATCGAACATCCTGCCTGTCTCGTCCATCCCCGCCCGGCCCGTAGCACCTCGCCCGGACTGTTTACTCCTCCGCCTGCCGCAGAACGGTCGTCACGGTGTGGTCGAGGGCGATCCGCCGGACGACACCGTAGCTGCCCTCGCTTACGTACACGGCGCCGGACGTGTCGACCGCCAGCCCCGTGGGGGAGGAGATGCGGGTCTCGGTGGCCAGGGCGCCGTCCGCGTCGTCCGCGGTGGACTCGTCGCTGCCGGCGAACGTCGTGATCTTACCGTCCGGAGTGACCATCCGGATCACGTTGTTGTACGTGTCGGCGATGTAGAGCTCGCCTGCCGGGCCGAGGGCCAGGTCCTGCGGGGAGGCGAGCAGCGCGTCGACCGCGGGCCCGTCGTCGCCCTCGTACCCGGACTGCTCCGGCTTGCCGGCGACGAGCGTGATCTTTCCGTCCTTCGTGATCCTGCGGACGGTGTGGGCGCTGCTGTCCGCGACGTAGAGGGTGCCGTCGTCGGCGAGTGCGAGCCCGGACGGCGAGGTGAGGGTGGCGTTCACCGCCGGCCCGCCGTCGCCGGCCGTGCCCGACTCGTCGGCGTTGCCGGCCACCACCGAGATCAGGCCGTCGGTGGTCACCTTGCGGACGCGGTAGCCGGCGGTGAGGTAGAGGGTGCCGTCCTCGGCGGCGACCACCGCCGAGGGACCGGACAGCTTCGCGCCGACGGCGCGGCCCGCTCCGCCGCCGAAGCCGGTGCCCGGCCCCGCGCCGGCGACCGTGGTGATGGTCGTGTCGTCGTTGACGCGGCGGACGCGGCCACCGTCGCTGTCGGCGATGTACACCTCGCCGCCGGGGCCGACCGCGGCCCCGGCCGGCCCGATCAGGTTCGAGGCCACGGCCGGGCCGCCGTCGCCGAGCACGGGGGTGGGGGACGGGGACGGGCTGGCGCTGCCGGTGGCCGTGGCGCTGCCGGTGGCCGTGGCGCTGGGCACGGGAGCGGGCGGGCCGACCCCGGCGATCCGGGTGACCACGCCGTCCGTGCCGAGCCGGAGCACCTGGCCCTGGCCGGACGAGCCGCCGCCGTCGACGACGTAGAGGGAGCCGTCCGGACCGATGTCGATGCCCTCGGTGGTGTAGAGGCCCCTGACCTCCGCGGCGGCGCCGTTCCAGGCAGGGCGGTCGGGATCGTCGCCGGACCCGGAAACCCAGAACCCGATGCCGATCGCCGTGGCGAGGACGGCGAGGGTGGCGACCGAGGCGATCAGCGCCGTCGGGCGCCGCGGGCCGCGCCGGCCGCCGTTCGCGCGCCGCCGTCCGCCACCCGCCCGTCGGCCGTCGGCGCCGACGCCGGCCTGATCGACCGCGGTGGGTGCCAGCGTCGCGTACGGACCGGAGCCGCCCCGGCCACCCGGCCCGGATGACCCACCCGGCCCGGATGGCCAGCCAGGCCCGCCCGGGCCAGACGAGAAGTGGCCCATGGGGCCGGTGGGTGGCGGGCCGCCCCGGCCGGCCTGAGGCCGGCCGAGGTGCGCGGCGAGTTCTCCTGGGGTGGGGGTGGTCCCCTGGGTGTGGCCGGCGGCGGCGAGGATCTCGTCCGGCAGCCGCACCGGCACCTCGCTGGCCGTCAGCCAGCCTGGTCCGAAGACCGTGGTCGCCGCCGTGGCGAGCGCGAGCGCGAAGTCGCGGGCCGTCGGCGGGCGCCACCCCGGCTCCTTGGCGAGCGCCGAGAGAATCACCGCCGCCAGCGGCGGCGGCGCCTCGACCAGCGGCAGCGGGGCCACCGACAGGTGGTGGTGCAGCAGCGCGGGGACGGTCAGCCCCGACGGGAACGGGGTCCGTCCGGCGAGCAGCTCGTAGAGGACGACGCCGAGCGAGTAGAGGTCGGTGCCCGGCCCGAGGCGGCTCCCGGTGATCTGCTCCGGCGCCATGTAACGCGGGGTGCCGACGAGGCCGGTCGTGGTCGCCGCCGTGGTCTCGAGGATCTTGGCGATGCCGAAGTCGGTGACCTTGGGGATGCCGTCCCCGGTGAAGAGGAGATTGTCTGGCTTGATGTCGCGGTGCAGCACGCCCCGGTCGTGCGCGGCGGCCAGCGCGCTCGCCGCGGCCAGCCCGATCGCGCAGACGGCCCGCGGGTCGCGCATGGCCGGGCCGCGGTTCTTCAGGCTGCCGCCGGTGAGCTGCTCCATCACGAGCAGGCACAGGCCGTCGCGCTCGACGTAGTCGTAGATCCGCACGACGTGCGGATGGTCCAGCCCGGCGAGGACACGGGCCTCGGCGAGGAACCGCCCGCGCAGGTCGCCATCACTGCTGCTGTGGCCGTCGCCGTGGCCGCTGTGGCCGTCGCCGCCCGGCTCCAGCAGGACCTTGACGGCGACGTCGCGGTCGATCAGCCGGTGCCGGCCGGCCAGGACGGCACCGAAGCCGCCCCGGCCGAGCTCGCCACCGAGCTCGTAGCCGGTCAGGGCCGCGGCGACGCGGTTGGTGTCGACGAACGTCACGTGACGGCCCCCCGCCGGGCCGCGTGCACTGCTCGCTGTCGGGTCATCTCCGCGCCGCCCTACTGCGCGACCGTCGTGATCGTCCCGTCCGGAGCGATGCGGCGCAGCCGGTTGTTGCCCGAGTCGGCGATGTAGAGCGCGCCGTCGGCGTCCTCGGCGACCGAGCTGGGCTCGTTGAACTGGGCGGCCGTGGCCTGGCCCCCGTCGCCGCCGGAGCCCTCGGCCCCGGTGCCGGCGATCGTGGTGATCGTCCCGTTCGGGTCCACCTTGCGGACCCGGTTGTTCCCGTAGTCGGCGATGTAGATCTCCCCGCCGTTGCCGAGGGACACCGACGGGACGGAGAGCTGGGCCGCGGTGGCGGGGCCGCCGTCGCCGGAGAAGCCCTTCTGCCCGTTGCCCGCAACCGTGGTGACGATCCCGTCCTTGGTGATCTTCTGGATGGTGTTGCTGCCGAGGTTGGCGATGTAGAGCGTTCCGTCGTCGCCCAGCTCGACGTCGTTCGGGCCGTCCAGCTTGGCCGCGGTGGCGGGGCCGCCGTCGCCGGAGTAGCCCTGGAGGCCGGTGCCGGCGATCGTGTTGATGATCCCGTCCGGGGTGATCTTCCGGATGCGGTGGTTGTCGTAGTCGGCGATGTAGATCGAGCCGTCCGGGCCGATGGCGACCTTCTCCGCGCTGTTGATCTGGGCGGCCGTGGCCGGGCCGCCGTCGCCGGAGAAGCCCGCGGTGCCGGTGCCGGCGATCGTGGTGATGATCCCGTCCGGGGTGATCTTCCGGATGCGGTAGTTCTGCGCGTCCGGGATGTAGATGTTGCCGTTCTTGTCCGGCACCGCGGAGCCGGGGCCGTTGAGCTTGGCGGCCGTGGCGGGGCCGTTGTCGCCGCTGTATCCGTCCGCGCCGGTGCCGGCGAGGTCGGAGACCTCCCCGGTCCTGGTGACCTTCTGAATCCGGTCGGACGACAGGCTCGTGATGAACAGCGTGCCCTGCGGGTCGATCGCGACGCTGTACGGGCTGAGGCCCTGCACCGTCACCGGCGTTCCGGTGTAGGCGACACCGGGGACCGGGAGCGTCGACACCTGGTCGCGGCTCGAACCGCTGTCGTCGCTGCTGCCGCCGCCCGACAGGCCCACGATGAGGCCGATGGTCAGCACCACGACCACGGCGGCGGCGACGGCGGCGAGGATCAGCGTCCGGTTGTTGCGGTTCGGGGGTCCCGGCCGGGGGCGGTGGCCGCCCATGGGTGGCCGGGGCGGGACCTGGTGCGCGGGCGGGCGGGGGCCGGAGCCCTGCCAGCCCTGGCCACCGAAGTTCTGGGCGCCGGTGGGTCGCGGGCCGCCCGGCCCCGGCCGGCCCGGGACGGGCTGCCTGGGCTGCCCTGGCTGACCGCCGTAGCCGGGGACGGGCCGCGGCGGCGGCGTGGAGCTGGGCGGGCCCATGGGGCCGGGGGGCCGGGGCGTCGAGGCGGGTGGCGTGAGCGGCATCGGCTGCGGGGTGGCCCCGCCGGGCTGGCCGTAGCCGCGCCAGCCGCCAGGGGGCGTTCCGGGAGTCGGCCCGGGCCGGCCCTGCCCGCCCGGCACACCCTGCCCGGGCATGACCGGCGTGGCGCCGGGGAAGCCCGAGGCGGACGGATGCCCGCCGGTCGGGCGCATCTGCTGGTTGGGCCGGGGCCCGCCGGGCCCGAAGCCGCCGCCGACGGGCTGCTGCGGGCCGGAGCCCGGCACCGGGCCGCGGTAACCGGGCCCGCCCGGCTGCCCGGGCGCGTAACCGGGCCCGCCGGGCCCGCCAGGACCCGGATAGCCGCCCGGGCGCGTGGCGGCCGGGAACCCGCCGGAGTTCCCGGAGGTGGTCGAGCCGCCGATCACGCCGCGGATCTCGTCGTCCACCCGCAGCTTGACGTCCGAGCGCGCCACCCAGTTCGGCCCGTACGCGCCGGCGCCGGCGCGGGCCAGCTCGAGGGCGAACTCGGAGGCGTCGGAGAAGCGGGCGCCCGGGTCCTTGGCCAGGGTCCGCATGATGACCGCCGAGATCGCCGGCGGCACCGTCGTGAGCGGGTCGGGCATCACGGTCAGGTGGTGGTGGGTCAGCGGCTGCACCGCCATCGGACGTCCGAACAGCGGCCGCTCGGCGAACATCTCGTAGAGGACGCCGGCCAGCGCGTACAGGTCGGTGGCGGGGAACAGCCGAGCGCCCATGATCTGCTCGGGCGCCATGTAGCGCGGTGTGCCCAGGATGGCGCTGGCCGTGGTCTCCGCGCCGTCGAAGATCTTCGCGATGCCGAAGTCGGTGACCTTGAGCAGCCCGGCGCCGTCGAACATGATGTTGTCGGGTTTGACGTCGCGGTGCAGCACGCCCTGGCGGTGCGCGGTGGCGAGTGCGGCCGACGCGGCGACGCCGACGGCGCAGATCGTCTCCGGGGAGAGCTTCCCGGCGGTCATCCGCTGCTTGAGGGTGCCGCCGGAGAGCAGCTCCATCACCAGCAGGCAGGTTCCCTCGTGCTCCACGTAGTCGTGGATGCGCACGATGTGCGGATGGTCGAGCTCGGCCAGGACGCGAGCCTCGGAGAGGAAACGGGCGCGCAGGTCGGGGTCGTCGGTCGTGTCAAGGAGGATCTTGATCGCGACCTTGCGGCCGATCAGCCGGTGCTGCCCGGCGAGAACGAGGCCGTAGCCCCCCTTGCCGAGGTCCCCCTCGACTGCGTATCCGGGGAGCGCCGCCTCCACGAGAGATCTGTCGATAAGCAAGGTCGGTTCCGTCCGTCACCGGCTGCCGGGCCGTCACCACGATCACCACGCGGTGGTGACATCCCGAGGGCCACATCGTGCGGGTCGTGCGTGGGCTGTCCCGCGTGTTGTTCGTACTCGTCGCCGCGCTGGATGGCGCTGGTTCCACCTCGGTTCATCGGGCGGGGTTCATCGGGTGGTACATCGGGCGAGACGCGGTCGCGTGGGTGCACCGCGGTCTTTTGGTGTTCTTCGTCGCGTTCTCGGCGATCCTACGGCCTGTTCCCCCACATTCCGCCCCTCGCAGGGACCCGACGGGCGCGTCAGATGCGCGACTGCACCATGCTGGTCGTCGTCGACAGGTGTTCGGCCGTGTGGGCGCGCGGACGGCGCGGCACACGACAGCACTCCTCCGAGGAAGGGCCTCCAACGCCATGGCGAACACCGAGTCCACCGCCCTCGCCGCTGGAACGGTCGTCGACCGGACCCCGGAATGGGCCGCGCTGGCCGCGCACCACGCGGAGATCTCCGGGGTGACCCTGCGGAAGCTCTTCGCCGATGATCCGGGCCGCGCCGATTCGTTCACCGTCGAGGCGGACGGCCTTCGGCTCGACTACTCCAAGAACATCGTCACGGCCCGGACGGTCGAACTGCTGCTCGCGCTGGCGCGTCGCGCCGGCCTCGGCGCGCGCATCGAGGCGATGTTCGGCGGCGAGCGCATCAACGTCACCGAGAACCGGCCGGTGCTGCACGTGGCGCTGCGCACGCCGCTCGGAACCAGCATCCACGTGGACGGCGTCGACGTGGTGCCGGAGGTGCACGCCGTGCTCGACCGGATGTCGGCGTTCTGCGACCGGGTCCGCTCCGGGGTGTGGACGGGGGCGACCGGCGAGCACATCACGACCGTCGTCAACATCGGCATCGGCGGCTCCGACCTGGGGCCCGCGATGGCCTACCAGGCGCTGCGGGACTACTCCGACCGCTCGATCGCCGTCCGGTTCGTCTCGAACGTCGACCCGACGGACATCTGGGAAGCCACCCACGACCTCGATCCGGCCAGGACGCTCTTCATCGTCGCGTCGAAGACGTTCACCACGCTGGAGACGCTCGCGAACGCCCGCGCCGCGCGGGCCTGGCTCACCGCCGCGCTCGGCCAGGACGCCGTCGCGCACCATTTCGTTGCCGTGTCAACGAATGCGGAGAAGGTGGCCGAGTTCGGCATCGACACGGCCAACATGTTCGAGTTCTGGGACTGGGTGGGCGGCCGGTACTCGATGGACTCCGCCATCGGTCTCGCTCTGATGGTCGCGATCGGCCCGCACCACTTCCGGGAGATGCTGGCCGGATTCCACGCGATGGATGTTCATTTCCGGAACACCCCGTTCGAGCGGAACCTGCCGGTTCTGCTCGGCGTGCTCGGGCTGTGGTACCGGGACTTCTTCGGCGCCCAGAGCCACGCCGTGCTCCCCTACAGCCAGTACCTGGACCGCTTCCCGGCGTACCTGCAGCAGCTGGACATGGAGAGTAACGGCAAGTCAGTTGATCTGGCCGGCCGGCCCGTACCGGTGCCGACCGGCCCGGTGGTGTGGGGCACCCCGGGAACCAACGGTCAGCACGCCTACTTCCAGCTCCTGCACCAGGGGACGACGGTCGTCCCGGCCGACTTCATCGGCTTCCTCGCGCCCAACCACCCAGGTGTCGGCGACGTCGACCAGCACGTCCTGCTGATGGCCAACTTCTTCGCTCAGACGGAGGCCCTCGCCTTCGGCAGGACGGCGGAGGAGGTCGCGGCCGAGGGGGTGGACGCCGCCCTCGTCCCGCACCGGACGTTCGCCGGAAACCGTCCGACGAACACCCTGCTGGCGCCGAAGCTGACGCCCTTCGCCCTGGGCCAGCTGGTCGCCCTCTACGAGCACAAGGTGTTCACGCAGGGCGTCGTGTGGGGGGTGAACAGCTACGACCAGTGGGGCGTGGAGCTGGGCAAGGTGCTGGCCGGACGGATCATCCCCGAGCTGGCCGACCCGTCGGCGCCCCCGCGGCACGACAGCTCCACCAACGCGCTGATCAACCTGTTCCGGTCGGTCTGAGCCGCGACCGCCCGGTCCAGTCCGGTTACGGGCTGGGCTGGGCTGGGCGTCGTCAATTAGTCATCGAGGTTTAACGATTCCTTGATCTATGTTACTCTCTGTAATTAACTCACGGGGCGGTGCCCGTGCTGCGACGGATGGAGATCCCGGGGGGCGCACGCATGCGGGTCGACGCGACAGCCACGCGGATGACGGTGCGGCGGACCGGGGACGACGTCGTGATCGAGCTCGGGGGTGAGTTCGACATGGTCGGCAGGCTACGTTTCCGCGAGCAGGTCGGCGAGCTGCTGGGCCGGGGCGGCGGAGTGGTGACGGTGGATGTGGCCGAACTTCGGGCGATCGACATCGCGGGTCTCGCCGCCCTGCTCCGGGCGGATCTCCTGCTTCGTCGCGTCCACGCCGAGCTGCGTATTCGCGCGGCCGCGCCGGCGTTCGCCGAGCTCGTCCGCGAGACCGGGCTCGCCGGCCGGCTTCGCGTCGAGGAGGCCGGCCGCCGCCGCGGCCACTGAACCGCCGTCCGATGAGCGGCCGTCGAAGCCTTCGTTCAAGCCGCCGTGCAGGCCGCTGTTCGGGCCGTCGCCGCCGCCCGGCGTGATCCCCGCCGCCAGCGCGAGCGGCGGGCCCGCCTCGGCGATCGTCCGCGCGGCGCGGCCGGTGACGGTGAGGCTGCGTTCGACCCGGCTCATCATCAACATCCCGGCCATCGCGAAAAGCGGGAAGCCGAGCATGATCAGAATCGCGGGTGATGTCAGGTCCACCAGTGCCCCCAGTGGTCGGGCCGTCGGGGATCCGGATCGGTGTCCCCGCAGGTCCGCTTACCCGAACCGGCGGTCGCCTCACGTGCGGGGGCGGTGCGGATCCGGACTCACCCGAGCCGGGTAATCACCCACCCGGTGCGTCAGGTCGCCAGAGTGTGGGCTATCCGGTGCTGTGCTCCCAGCCCAACTCCTCGTACCCTTCCTTCACCATGTCTGTGCGACGCGCCGATCTCTCCGCCGGCGGGGGAGGTCCGACCGTCAGTACCGAGGACATGCGCGCCCGCCTCGCGATGGTCACCGAGCAGGTGGATTTCGCCCTGGCGGAGGTCGCGTTGCGCGGAGCGGCCTACCGGCGCGCGGCCCAGGACGCCGCCGACTGGCAGTGGCCGCCGGAGTCGCCGCAGAATCTGTCCAGGCCGGTCGTCGCCCGGGCGCTGTTGGCGCAGCTCACGGCGGTCGCCCGGCTCCGTCTGTGGGCGCAGGAGCTCTACTGGCTGCAGGAACAGGTCCGGCTCAGGGCAATGGTGCCCTGAGCCGGACCTGCTGGATCTGGCGCGCGCCCCGCGTCAGGCGGACGAGCAGTCGATGTTGGACGGCCCCGACGACGCCCCGCTGACCTGGTTGTCGCAGCTGACGATGTTCTGGGTGTCGGCACCCTCGTGGATGTAGATGCCGTAGCCCTTGGCGTTCACCGGGAGCCGGTTGCGGCGGAAGGTGTTCTGCCGGCCCCAGTTCTCCTGCTCGACGTGGGTCTGGAAACCGTCCTCCAGAGTGCCGCCGCCGATGCCGGTGTTGTCCTCGATCAGCCAGCCGTTGCCCTTGATGTCAATCCACGAGTCGGCCTCGGCGAGGGAGTCCGACGACAGGGTGTTCCCGCGGATCACCCCGCCGCTCGTGCCCTCCTTGATGTCGATGTTCTCCGAGGTCGTGCCGGCGATGTCGTTGCCGATGACCGAGTTGCGGTCGCTGCGGTCGGGCCCGCAGTCGGTGTACTTGCACCAGTTGCTGTGCGCGCTCCCGACGTAGACGCCCTCGCCGAACTTCTCCCGCCGGTTTCCGGTGTCGCGGATGACGTTGCCGACGACCAGGTTGTCCGAGCTCGCCGTGCGCAGGTGGATCGCCTCGTCGCCGATCGTGTTCACCTGCAGCTGGGCGATGATCGAGTGCTGGACGCGGTCCGCCATCACGCCCTTCTGACCGTTGCGCACGGTGAAGCCGACCACCCGTACCCAGGACGCGCCGTCCAGGTGCAGCACGTAGTCCGTGTCGTCCTCGCCGTCGAGGACGGCCTTGGGTGAGCCGCACAGCCAGATCGGTGCGGCCTCGGTGCCCGAGGCGGCCAGCTTGTAGCCCCCGGTGTAGACGCCGTCGGTCATCCGGATGATCGCGCCCGGCTTCGCCGCGGACAGGGCGCTGCGCAGGTCACCGCCGTTGTTGACGGTGGTCCCGCCGGCGGGGCACTCCACCGGCCGCTCCGCGGCGACGGGCGCCGCCGTCGCGAACGGGTCGGTGGCCGCGGTCGCCGGGGCGCTGGACGGGGCGGCCGTCCCGGTGCCGGTGGACGGCGTGGCGCTGGGCTGCGGGCCTGCCCCGCCGCCGGAGCCGCAGGCGGTCAGGGCGACCGACGCCGCCGCGAGCGTGCCTGCCGTCAGCAGCACCGCGGCTCGTCGCCGGGATCGTCCCGGCGAGATGGTCCTCACCTGCTGTTTCCCCCTTTGGGACGGCGGCGGCGGCGACCTGGCGCCGTGCCCACCGGATCGATGATCTCGAGGTTCTCGTCGCCGTCCGGACCGGGCTTGGACATCGCCGGCTGGGCGCCGTGATCCGCCATCGGCTGGCGGGTGTCCGGGATCGGGGCACTGGTGATCCGCCCGTCCGACCACTGGCCGTCCGACCACTGGCCGTCCGGGCCCTGGTCGCCGGACCAGTAGGGGTCCGGCTCCGGCGTCTGCTCCCATTCGGCGCGCGGCCACTGGGCGGGACCGGCGAGGTGGTCGGCGCCGTCGAACGGCCGTGTCGTGATCTCGGTCGTGACCTCTCCCGCCGACATGTCTGGTCCGACCGACAGGTCCCGAGGGGTGCGGTAGAAACGCAGGCCGCGCAGGGTCGGGTGGGCGTCCTCACTGATCGGCGCGGCGGCCGGAGTCAGTGTCGCGGCCGGCGACAGAGCGGCGCCGGCGTCGTCGGTGCCACTGCGGTCGCCGTCAAGGTCGCCGGTACCGGAGTGACCGGTACCGGAGCCACCCGTACGGAGCGCGGCCGTATCGTCGGAGCCGGCTGTCGCGGACCGTGACCGCTTCGCCGGGGATCGACCCGGCTCCGCCGCGCCGGCGCGGCGGCGGGAGCCAGACCTGGCCCGACCGCCGGGGGCTGGCTGGACGTCCAGCGCACCCCCCGCCGGGCTCGCCGCGGTGAGCACGGGTGCCGCGGGGGCCAGGACGCCCGTGTCAGCCCTGGCCGGGGCCGGCCGCACTCGGCCCGGCGTGGGGTAGCGCTCCGCGGGCACCCGGGGAAGTGCGGTGCCCGCGGGCGAATGGGCCGCCGAGGACTCCGTCCGCTGGTCGGGGATGCCGGAGAAGGCGGGATCGGGGCGCATCGTGCCCCCGGTCAGGCGGCGGACCAGCAGCTCGGACTCGGGGTAGGGGTGCTGCGGCGGACGGCGCCGGGCCCGCCGCCGCGCCCACCAGCCGGCGAGCGGGAACAGCGCCACCAGGCCCCACACGATGAGGGCGGGATGGCGGCGAAGCAGCGTGTACCAGTGCTTCGGCGCGCGTGACACCCAGGCATCGGAGTTGTTGCTGTGCACGTCGCGTGAGCGGATCCCCAGCGCCTTGCGGGTGTCGACCGCGCGCCAGCCCTCGCCGGCGAGGGTGTTGTGCTGGATCGTGCTGCCGTCCGAGACGCCACGCAGCGTGATGGCGAAGTCGGTGGCGCCGCTCACCTGGTTGCGGCTGATGATGGTGGTGAGAGCGTCCTGGGTGAGCATGCCGAGGCGGCCGTCGGCGAGCTTGTTGTCGACGATGGCGGTGCGGCGGGCGTCCGGGCCGATCTGGATGCCGGCCTCCTCCGCCCCCGTCACCTTGTTCCCTGTGATCTGGGTGCCGTTGGCGCCGCTCTTGACGACGATGCCGAGCTGGCCGCCGCTGATCGTGTTCGTGCGGACGACGGTGTTCTCGCCGCCGACGACCCGGATGCCGTACCGGCCGTTGCCGGAGACGGTGTTCTCCTCGATCAGGGTGTCCTTGATCTGGTTGACCTGGACTCCGGTCGCGGTGGCGACCACGCCGAGGCCACGGCCGTCCAGCGAGATGCCGTCGCCGCTGTTGTCACTCACGGTGCTGCGCATCACCCGGGAGCCCGAGGCACGGTCGATGGTCATGCCGTCGCCGTGGTTGCGGGCCGCCGTCACCCCGGACACGAGCGTGGTGATGGCGTCCCGGTGCACGGCCAGGCCGGAGCGCTCGTTGTCGGTGAGGCGCACACCGACCATCTGGATGCCCTCGCTGCCGGAGACGTACGCGCCGTAGATGTTGTCGCTCAGGGTCGAGTTCGCCGCGCCGCCCGTGCTCGGCTCGCCCTTGCTTCCCGTCCAGGCCACGCCGCCGGTCCGGCCGTTCCAGAAGCCAAGGTGGTTGGCGCTGGTGTTGCGCATGATCAGCTCGCCGCCCATGGTGCGGATGTAGGCGCGGCCGTCCACGGTGAGCTTGTCCGGCTCGAGGTTCTGAACGTCCCATCCGACGACGGTCAGCGGCTGCTCCGGGGACCGCCCGGCGAACTCCAGCCCGCCGCGCCAGGTGGCGACCGAGGCGAACCCGGACGCGCCGCTGGCCAGGCGCAACGTGGTCACGCTGGGATCGATCACGAGCCGGGCCTGCGGGCCTACCAGCACGTTCGCGGTGAACAGCACGGCGCCGTCCACCTCGCGGCGCCCGCCGCCGGCCGCGACGACGTCCCCCGCGGTGTAGGGGGCCTGGCGCGCCGGCAGCAGCAGGGTGGGCAGGCTGCCCGCGACCTCGACGAGCGTCGGCGCGGTCAGCACCCCGAAACGTTCGAACATCGAGCGCAGCCGGATGTCCTCGGCGTCGACGAGGTTCGACTGCTTCTTCGCGTCCGCCGAGCTGACCGGGGGCAGCGGCGCCACCGGTTGGGCGTGCGCGGGGACGGCCGTCAGCAGGCCACCGCCCCCGATCGCGGCCGCCGCGAGGGTGGTCAGCGCCGCCCGCCGTATCCAGGACGGGACCCGCGCGGTGACCGGCCGGCCGGCCGGGAACGGCGATCCGGCCAGGTGCGGGGCCCTCATCGGGTACCACCCATCGCGGTCGCTGTCGCCGGGCGGGGGCTCGCGGCCGGGCTGGTTCGCGTAGAGGCGTCGGTCTGGCCCTCCCCGCCGATGAGGTCGGAGCGCCGGGTCAGCCAGCCCTGCTTGTTCATCGACACGAACGCCCAGGTCTTGATGGGCAGCGCGACGACGATGATCATCAACACTGTGAGCGGGAGGATGAAGATGTCCCGCGGGTGCTCCTTGAGGTGGGAGAGCCCGCGGATGAACCGCCCGAGCAGCAGCCAGGCGATCGCGATGATCGGGGCGTTCGCCTCCGGCCGGAACATCCACAGCACGAAGTAGGTCATCGCGACACCCATGGTCAGCGGGGTGAGCACGATCTGCAGCACGCTGACCTGGGTGATCAGTGGCTGCCGCCACAGCCAGCCTTTGTAGATGGCGGTCAGGTAGGTCCGGTAGGAGTTCCGGCTCCAGCGCACCCGCTGCTTGATGAAGGCCCGCAGGTTGTCGGGGAACATCGACATCGCGTGCGCCGTGTGCTGGTGCATGGTCTTGTAGCCGGACGCGAGCACCAGCCAGGTCAGCCGGCCGTCGTCACCGGCGATGCACCGCCGGCCGAGGAAGAACTCGTGCTCCAGGTTGTGCAGCACGGGCAGGATCGCCGAGCGCCGGTAGGCCGCCGTGCGCCCGGACAGGCAGGCGACGGCGCCGACCCGGCCCTGCGCCGGCACGTAGTCGAGGTAGCGGATGTCGACGAGCCAGTTCGCGACCCGCCGCCACACGCTGCTGCGCGGCTCGTAGACGTTCTGCCGGGTTCCCACCCCGCCGACCTGCGGGTCGACGAACGGCATCTGCACCGCGGCGAGCAGCCCCGGCTCCCAAGCGGTGTCGGAGTCGCAGAGCACGACGATGTCCCTGGTCGCCGCGGACAGGCCGACCCCCAGCGCCGAACGCTTGCCCTCGTGGACGAACGGGATCACGCGGACCGTCGGGTCGGCGCGCTGGGCGAGCCTCGCTATGAGCTCGGTGTCCTCCACATCCGGGATGATGATGATCTCGTCCGGCTGCTGGGAGAGCCAGGTCTCCAGGCACCGGATGAGGACGTCGGGGTCTTCCCGGAACGATGGAACGATCACCGAGGTACTGGCTCGGAAGTTGTTCCGGACGGGGCGGTACCGGGTGGAGAGCAGGCGGCGAGTGAGCCACACCACCCAGGAGACAACGCCCGCGATCCCGAGCGGGACCAGAGAACGATGATCGCGAACGAAATCGAACGCGACGCCGAACCACTCCATCTTGTGTGTTGCCCCCCCAGCTGCAGGCCACCGAGAACGCCAGAGTCATGGGGAAGCGTGTTGGGACGTGTACGAACCATCCGGCGCGCCAGCCGGATGGCTCAGGTCCCCACCGCACCCCCGCCGGTGGTCGCTGATGTCTATCCATTGATAGACGAAGCAGACATTAGCAGTGGTCGGGACAGGGCGTAACTGATCACCGTACCCGGGCTCCGGCAACGGCAAACCATCGACGTTAGGTAGTCAACCGGCTACCTGTCGCGGCGTCCGCCTCGCCCCGGCACCCCGCCTCATCTCCCGGAAACACGAGCGGTCCACAATGCGCTCCGCGGCCTTGCAGCCCGACGTTGAGTGGGGGGATACACACAATGAGCACACCAGAAGCGGGGAGCCCGCTCCGGATCAGCGTTATAGGCACCGGATATCTCGGGGCCACACACGCGATCTGCATGAGCGAGCTCGGTTTCGACGTTGTCGGCGTCGACGTCGACCAGGACAAGGTGCGCCGGCTCGCCGACGGCGAGGTGCCCTTCTTCGAGCCGGGCCTCGAGGAGCTCCTGCGCAAGAACCTCGAGACCGGCCGGCTGGCCTTCACGACCTCCTTCGCCGACGCGGCGAACGCGGACGTGCATTTCCTGTGCGTGGGCACCCCGCAGCGCGCGGACTCGGGCGCGGCCGACATGAGCTACGTCGACGGCGCCGTCGAGCGGCTCCTCGCCGCCCAACCGAAGGCCGGATCCCTGCTGGTGGGCAAGTCGACCGTCCCGGCGGGGACGGCCGTGCGCCTCGCCGACTGGCTCGCCCGGGAGGCACCCGAGGTCGACCTCGCGTGGAACCCGGAGTTCCTGCGGGAGGGCTTCGCGGTCGAGGACACCCTGCGCCCGGACCGGCTGGTCTTCGGCCTGCCCGCCGACGACGAGTGGTACGGCGTGGCCGACCGCACCGACCAGGGCGACCACACCGGGCGCCGGGTCCGGGTCGAGGCCAGGCTGCGGGAGGTGTACGCGACCGCGCTGGCCGCCGGCACGCCGGCGGTCGTCGCCGACTTCGCCACCGCCGAGCTGGTCAAGGTGGCGGCGAACGCGTTCCTCGCCACGAAGATCTCCTTCATCAACGCGATGTCCGAGGTCTGCGAGGTGGCGGGCGCCGACGTCAAGACCCTGGCCTCGGCCCTCGCCTACGACACCCGGATCGGCGGGCGGTTCCTCGGCGCGGGCCTCGGCTTCGGTGGCGGCTGCCTGCCCAAGGACATCCGCGCCTTCCAGGCACGCGCCGAGGAGATGGGCGCCGGCCCGGCGCTCGGCTTCCTGAGCGAGGTCGACCGCGTCAACCTGCGCCGCCGCAGCCGGACGGTGGAGCTGGCCATCCACCTGCTCGGCGGCGGCGCGGCCGGGCGGCGGGTCGCCGTGCTCGGGGCCGCGTTCAAGCCGAACAGCGACGACATCCGCGACTCACCGGCGCTCGACGTCGCCGACGCGCTGCGCAAGGCGGGTGCCCGCGTGACGGTCTACGACCCCGCGGCCATGGCGAACGCCGCCCGCAAGTTCCCCGACCTGCGCTACGCCTCGGGCGTCTCCGAGGCGGTCACCGACGCCGACGTCGTGCTGCATCTCACCGAGTGGGCCGACTTCCGCGAGATCGAGCCGTCGCTGCTGACGTCGCTGGTGCGTCGCCCGGTCATCATCGACGGCCGCAACACCCTCGACCCGCAGCGGTGGCGTGCCGCCGGCTGGATCTACCACGCGCTCGGCCGCCCCAACGTATGAGCGGTCCGGGCAGGCCGGGGGAGGCCGGTCCGGACCGGCGCGGCTGGACGAGGCGGGCCCTGCTCGCCTCGTCCCTCGGCGCGTTCGCGCTGGCGGGGACCGGCTGTGGCCTGGTCTCCGACGACCAGCCGTTCGACCCGGCCAGTGAGATCCTGCCACCGGACACGGCGGCGCCCGTCGCTGCGCCCGCGACCACCGCCGCCGCGCGGCGCACCCTCGCGGACCCGGCCGCGGCGAAGGAGTTCTTCGGCAAGGACCTGGTGGCCCGGAGCCGGTCGAGCTTCGGGCTGGACCGGGCGGAGATCATGGCATCGGACGATCCGCGCTTCCCGAAATTCCTGCGAATCTCACTTCCGGTTGACGCGATGAACCCCGCGGACGCCAGAATCTACGGCGACGGGCCCACGTACGGCGGGACGCAGGCCTTCGTCGATCACACCCTCAGATCACCCTACGAGCTGTACATGCGTTACTACCTGCGGTTCCCGGAGGGGTTCGCCTTTGGTAAGGGCGGTCGCCTGCCGGGATTCTTCGGCACCATCGTCAAGAACCGTCAGCGCACGGAAACGTTGCGAAGCGGATTGGCGACCCGTTTTGCGTGGCGAGACGGTGACGAAGGAATCGTCTATGCGAACACCGCGCGCACCGATCACCCGATCAATGTGATCGGCAAAGGCGCGTGGCACTGGCCGGCCGGCCGCTGGATCTGCGTGGAGCAGGGCGTCAAGCTCAACTTCGAAGGCTTCGCGGACGGCGTCCTGCTCGTCTGGCTGGACGGTCAGCTCGTCCACAAGGAGCAGAGCTTCAACCCGAGGATCTCCAACGACCTGCGCATCGGTGGGATTCTCGTCACAGCGACCTTCGGTGACGGCGGGACCTCGTTCGCGCCGACCTCGCCGCAGACCATCGACCTGGCCGGGTTCACCTATGGCACCGTGCGGCTCAACCCGCTCCCGAAACCCGAGGCGACCTGAGCCGGCTCCAGACCTGAGCCGGTCCGGTCAGCCGAAGCGCTCGGCGTCGAGGGTCTCGAACAGCCGTCGGCTGGTGGCCGCCGCCGCCCGGTTCCCCTTCTGCAGGAACCGGGCGCTGGCCGCCTCCAGGCTCTCGGCGGCGTCGTCCTTGCGCCCGGCCCGGTAGAGCACCTCGGCGCGGGCGAGCAGCGCGTTGCCCTGCCCGTCGATGTCGTCGGTGCGGCCGGCCAGGTCGCACGCGGTGTCGGCGAAGCGCAGCGCCTCGGCGTCCCGCCCGGAGATCGCCAGCAGCTTGGCATGCACCGAGCACCAGCCCGCCTGGGCGGGGAGCTGGTCGCCGGCGGCGGCGTCCCGGCACCGGTTGACGTACTTCTGCGCCTCCTCCAGCTTGCCGCGCCGGACCAGCACGTCCGACAGCAGGGCGGCCCGGGTGGCCAGGTGCGCGCGCTCGCCCATCCGGGAGAGCTGGCGGCAGCTGCGGCGCAGCTCGCGCTCGGCGATCTCCGGCTCGTCGGCGAGCAGCGCCACGCGGGCCACCACGAAGCCGCTGTGGAACGGGTCCGTGCGGGCGCCGCGGATGTCCCCGACGATCTCCTCGGCGTCCTTGAGGTGGGTGCGCGCCGCCTCCAGGTCACCGGACATGGCGTTGAGCAGCGCGAGCTGCGCGAGCACCGCCCGACGCAGGCCGCGGTCGTCGCCGGCCGCCTCCAGCGCCCTGGTCGCCTTCGCGATCGCGTAGGGCACCGGGCGCGGCACGAGGCTCAGCAGCAGGACCTGCTCGCGCCGCAGCGAGTGCGCGGCCCTGGGCACCCCGGACTCCTCGGCGTGGCGCACCGCGGTCTCCATGGCCTTCTCCGCGGCCGCGAACTGGCCGGCCGCGCCGTACGCCGCCGACTGGCTGCGGCAGGCCAGCGCCGCGCCGACGTCGTCACCGTCCCGGACGAACGCGGCCAGCGCCGCCGTGGCCTCGGTGAGCGTGCTGGCGACCAGGCCCTCGGGGTCGGTCGCGAACAGCACCCGCAGCTGGGCGAGCCGGGCGTGCGCCCGCAGGCCGTCCTCGCCGGCGCGCCGCGCCCGCTCGGTGACCTGCCGCAGGATGCGCTCGGCGTCGGAGAGGCGGCCGAAGGAGTACAGCGCCCAGCCGAGGTCGATCTCGGCCCGCAGCCGCAGCGGGTCGGTCTCCGGCAGCAGCGTGATCGCGCGTTTGAGGAGCTGGGCGGCGCCGGTCTCGTCACCCTGGCGGACGCGGTCGGCCGCCTCGATCAGGCAGGTGGCCGCCGCCCGGCCGAGTTCGATCATCTCGTTGTCGCGCTGCCCGAGTTCGACCCGGTAACGGTAGGCCTGCTCGAGGTGGTAGCCCACCAGCTCGTCGTGCTCACCCGGCCCGCCGACCATCCGCGCCTGCAACCAGCCGGCGAAACGCTGGTGCAGGTCGGCGCGCTGGCGCTTGGACGTCGCCTGGTACGCGCAGTCGCGCAGCAGGACGTGCAGGAACCGGTAGGCGTCGACGCCGGGCAGGTCCGAGCGGTCCGGGTGGACGAGCTCCTTGCGGACCAGTGACAGGCAGTGCTCCGTGACGTACGGGCGCTCGGCCGGGTCGGAGAGCTCGGCGACGGCGTCCAGGTAGAACCGCTCGCCGACCACGGCGGCGCGCTCGAGCACCCGGCGCTCCGGGGGCTCGAGGCGGTCGAGTCGGGCGGCCAGCAGCGCGGAGATCGTCGGCGGCACCGTGACCCCGCGCAGGTTCCCGGTGGCGATCCAGCGGGAGCCCTCCCGGCGCAGCAGGCCGTCGTCGACCAGCGCGGCGACCATCTGCTCGACGAACAGCGGGTTGCCCGCCGCCGAGGTGGTGATCCGCGAGACGAGCGCGGGGTCGAGGTCGTCCGAGCCCATCAGGGTGCGGATCAGCCGGTGGCAGCGTGCCTCGGTGAGCGGCGCCAGCAGCATCGACGTGGCGTTCAGCTTGCCGCCGCCCCACTCGCGCCGGTCCTCCAGCAGCTCCGGGCGGGACAGGCACAGCAGCAGGATCGGCGCGTCCCGCGACCAGTCGGCGACGTGCTCGATCAGGTCCAGCAGGGTCGGCTCGGCCCAGTGGACGTCGTCGAACCACAGCACCAGCGGGCGCTTCTCGGCCAGGGCCTGGAAGAAGGTGCGGACCGCCCAGAAGCTCTCCTGGGTGCCCAGCTCCGCGCCGCCGAGTCCGACCAGCGGGGCGAGCGCGTCGACCACCTCGGCGGCCTGCGGGACGTCCGCCAGCAGTTCCTTGAGGCGCAGGCGGCCGTCCGGCGCGCTCTCGTCGGCGGACATGCCGGTGGCCTGGCGGACCATCTCCATCAGCGGCCAGTAGGCGATGCCCTCGCCGTAGGACAGGCAGCGGCCGGTGAGCACGGTGGCGCGCGACGCGGTGGCCTGGCAGAACTCGCCGACCATCCGCGACTTTCCGATGCCGGCCGGGCCGAGCACGGTGAACAGGTGGCAGGTCCGCTCCTCGACGACGGCCTCGAAGGCGTCCTGGAGGCGGCGGCGCTCCCGGTTTCGGCCGATCACCGGCGCCGCGAAGCCCTGGGTGGGGGCCCGGCTGCCCGGGCCCGCGGTCGGGTCGACCAGCCCGATCAGGCGGTGCGCCCGCACCGGCTCCCGCTTGCCCTGCACGACCAGCGGGCCCACCGAGCTGACGGTGACGCTGTGCCGGATGAACCGGTACGTGCTGTCACCGATGAGGATCTCGTCGGGTGGCGCCGCCTCCTCCAGCCGGGAGGCGACGTTCACCGGGTCGCCGGTCGCGCCGCCGCCGGCGACGGTCACCTCGCCGGTGTTGATGCCGATGCGCACCCGCAGCCGCAGCCCCCACTCGCGCTGGAGGTCGGCGTTGAGCTCCTCCATCGCCGCGCGGATGTCCAGGCTGGCCCGCACGGCGCGCAGCGCGTCGTCCTCGTGCAGCACCGGGATACCGAACACGGCGAACACCGCGTCCCCGATGAACTTCTCGACCGTGCCGCCATGGGCGTGGATGACCTCCCGCACGGTCGTGAAGAACCGCCACATGACCTGCTGCAGCGGCTCGGAGTCGATCTTCTCACCGATGTCCGTCGAACCGGTTATGTCGACGAACATGATGGTCACTGTCTTGCGCGACCCATTGCCCGCGACGGGCAGCGGGTTCCCGCACTCGGAGCAGAAGCGCGCTCGCTTCGGGTTCTCCTCCGCGCATGTCGGGCACGGCACCATGTGCGGGATCGTAGGCCGATCGCGGTGCGGCGCGGCAGGGGATGGGGACACGCGCCGCGCCGGCAGTGACCTATGCCACATCACGGATTCGGTTGGTCCCTTGTTCAGGATGGCAGGTCCCGGTGCAGTGAGGCGCTCGCGGCAGCGGTGAGAACCACCGCCCACGAGATCGCGGCGAGCAGGGACGAGACATGTGTCTCGCTGGTGGGCCAGAGCAGGACGCCCAACGGTGCGGTCGCCGGGCCGTGGAAGCGGGCCCCGTCGAGCACGGCCTCGGCCAGCCCGGAGAGTGCGATGGCGCCGGCGGCCGCGGACGAGCCACGGGTCAGCGTCCCCACCGCCACTCCCGCCACCCCGGCCGCGCACACCATGACGACCACGATCACATAGGCCGACAGCAACTCCGCCGGCCGGTCCGAGCGCATCGCCGGCGCGCCATGCCGGGCGGCCCCGCGCGCCCACCAGGCGGCGAACGTCGCCGTGCTCATCGCCGCGCCGATGGCGAGCACGGTGAGCACCTGGGCGCCCAGCACCCGGGACCGCCGCGGGGTGAGCAGCCAGGCGTGGGTGACCGTGCGGTACCGGTACTCACCGGTCACCAGGATCACCCCGAAGAACATCATCGCGTAGGCGAGCAGGAACCCCGAGCGCGAGCGCAGGCCGTTCCACGCGGCGAACGGATCGGCTTGGGCGCCCCACATCAGCAGCAGCGGGACGTGGACCGCCAGGGCGACACAGAGGCCGACGAGCTGCCACCGCCCCGTTGTGATCTTGAGTAGCTCGGTGGCGACCAGCCGGCCCGTGCCCGGCCCCGTGCCCCGGCGCCCGCGGGAGCGGCCGGAACGGCGGACGACCTCCACGGTCGGGCGGGCCTCGGTCACCGCCACCCGCTTCCGGCCCGCTCTTGCGCCCCGCCGTCGGCCCGGCTGGTCAGGTCGAAGAACGTCCGCTCCAGGTCGGGGCCGGTCGTGTGCAGCTCGACGAGCGGGATCCCGTGGGCCGCGCAGAGCCGTCCGACCTGCTCGGCGAGGCCGTGTGGCAGGCGCAGGCCGTCGGGACCGGTCCGGACGACGTCCACACCGGGCTCCCGGACGAGCAGCTCGGCGAGCCGGTCCGCCTCCGGGGTGCGGACCTCGACGTGCCCGCGGCCCACCTCGGTGGCGGGTGCGGCCAGGACCACCTGGCCGCGGTCGACGATGACGACGTGGTCGACCGTCTGGGTGACCTCGGCGAGCACGTGGCTGGACAGCAGCGCACTGCGGCCGCTCGCCGCCCACGAGCGCAGGAACCGGCGCAGCCAGCGGATGCCGTCCGGGTCCAGCCCGTTCGCCGGTTCGTCCAGGACGAGCAGCTCGGGATCCCCGAGCAGGGCGCCGGCGATGGCGAGCCGCCCGCGCATCCCCAGCGAGTAGGTGCCGACCGGGCGGTCGGCGGCGGCGGCGAGGTCGACGGCGGCCAGCGCCTCGTCCACGGCCGGGCCGCGCCGCCGCCGGGGCAGGCCGAGTGGCAGCGCCAGGCAGCGAAGGTGGTTGCGCCCGGTGCGGGCCGGGTGCGCCGCCGGCTCGAGCACGGCACCGACCGTGCGGGCCGGGGCGGGCAGCTCGCGGTACGGCCGGCCGTTGATCAGGGCGTGCCCGTCGGTGGCGGCCACCATGCCCAGCAGAATTCGCAGCGTCGTCGTCTTGCCCGACCCGTTGGCGCCGAGGAACCCGGTCACCGTCCCGGCAGGCACGGTGAACGAGACATCACGCAGTGCTTCCACTCGCCCGTACCGCTTCGTCAGCCGGTGGACGTCCACCACCGCCGGCGCGGTGCCGGTGCCGGGCCAGGCACCGGGCTCGCTGGCCGCAGCGGGGCGCGCGCCGTCGGCCCGGCCGCTGGTGGGGCGGTCGTCGCCGCGGCGCGGGGTTTCACCCACCGTGAGAGCTCCGCTTACCGTGGCCTCCTCGGGTTGGCGCGCCCAGGTGCTCACCTCACGGTAACGGCACCGTGTTAACGGCAGCCGCGTTGTCCCGCACCTGCGCCAGGAGCCGGCCCAGAGTGGCCCGATCATCCGCCGACAACCCGTCGGTGAAGCGTCGGACGGCGGCCGACGCGCAGGCACGCCCGGTCTCCAGCGTGGTCTTTCCCTCCGGCGTCAGCTCCAGCAGGACCGCGCGGCGGTCGGCCGGGTCGATCTGGCGGCGCACGAGGCCGTCGGCCTCCAGCCCGTCCACTGTCTCGGTCATCGTCCGGGGTGCCACGGAGACGGCGCTCGCCAGGTCCCGCAGCCGCAGGGGGCCGGTCTCCGCGACGAGCCGCAGGACCTTGAGTCGGGGCAGGGTCAGGCCGGCGCCGGCCCGCAGCGACTCGTTCACCCCGCGCCTGACCTGATGGCCGAGGGCGAGGATGAGGTCGACGACCTCGTCGCCGGTGTCGGGTGGGGGCATGGGCCGGCCGTCCTCTCTGCTGGCGGTACACGGCTGCACGCGGTGCGCAGCTGCTGGTGGTGCGGGCTGCCGGAGGTGCGCGGCCGGCAGCCCGGATTGCTGAGCACCATCTATTATGAGGGCGCCTCAGTGAAATGGGAAGAGCTCGTCCGCGGAAAGTGAACGATCGGGAACCTGGCGTGCGCGGCGCCGATCCGGATCGATCAGGGCCAAATTAGGTCAAATTGCAAAACGCGCGGACGCGAACCCGAACCGAATGGAGCTGCTGTGGACGCCCTCGACTGCCTGATGACCCGACGTACCGCGACCCGGCTCGTGGAGCCCGGCCCCACCGACGAACAGCTCGCCGTCATGCTCGCCGCCGCGACCACCGCGCCGGACCACAAGATGCTGCGCCCGTGGCGGTTCGTGGTGGTGCGCGGCGAAGCCCGCGAGGTGCTGGCGAACGCCATCACCGCGGCGGCCGAGGCGGTCGGCGGCCTGGCCGAACCGGTCATCCGTAAGGCCGCGGGCAAGGCGACCCGCTCGCCGGTCCTCATCGCCGTGATCGCCTCCCGGGTGCCCGGCGCGCGCGTCCCCCGCGCCGAGCAGGACGCGTCCGCCGCTGCCGCGGCGCAGAACCTCTGCCTCGCCGCGCACGCCCAGGGAGTCGCCTCGGCGTGGAAGTCGACGCCGCTGCCCGACAGTGACCAGGTCCGCGCGGTGTTCGGCCTGACGGGCGGCGAGGAGCTGCTCGGCTGGGTGGAGCTGGGGACGCTCTCGGACGCCATCCCGCTGCCGCCGCGTGAGCCGGTCGCCCTGTCCGCGGTGGCCTCCGAGCTGACCACGGGCGGCCAGCTCGCCCCGGTCGAGTGGGCGGCCCAGCCCGTCCCCGTCGACGCCTACTGACCGGCCCGCCGGCTGGTACGCGGGCGATCGCCCGGGCTCTCCCGCCCGGGCCGCCCGGCCCCGGCGGCACCAGAAGACATGGCACCAGGAGATACGGCACCAGGAGACACGGGTCGGCACCACGGGATGGCGGACTCGTCGGCACCCGTAGGAGGAATGTGGGCCTCAAGGGGGTAGGACACCCCCGCGGTCGGACGCCCGCGCCGATCCGAGCCGGATGGAGGAGCTTCCGGGAGAGCACCGATCACCCGGCCTGGGATCACATCCAGACCACTAGCCAGCAGCAACGGGACGACGGTCTCGGGCCCGGACAGTCGGCCCGTTCCGGCCGCCGCCCGGCGCCCGTTCCGGTCAACTGGCCGCATTCGGTGCCAGCGGCTACCTAAGCTGGATCGAGGCCGTGGGCCGGACCTGCGAGGGGAGGGATGCCGTGATCGGTGATCGTCCGTTCGGCGTGGCCTCCCGCGGCACCTCGTCGAGGCACTTTCGAGGTGCCTCCACCGTCCTCGATTCGCTACATCGGAACAACTTCGATGGCCCGGTTCGCTCCACTGTTCTCTCACGTGCCGGTCTTCGTGTGGTGATCGTCGGTGCGGCCCTCGCCGCCGTGCTCGCCGGTTGCGGCGAGGCGGGGAGCGACACGACGACCACCCGGCCCGAGCCGGCGGTGGCCGCGGCCCCGCAGCCACCGGGAGCGGGTTCGTCCTCGCCCGCGGGCTCCGGTGAGGCCGCCGGGTCGGCGGGTGACGGTCAGACCACGGCCGGCGCGGGCACTCCCGGCATGGACTCCGCGGCGGGCGGGCCGGGGAGCACCGGCTCGGCTTCGGCGGGCGCCGGTGCGCCGGGTTCCGACCCGCCGACGGGGACTGGCCCGAGCACGCCGGCCGGCCCGGAGGCGCAGACCAGCCCGGACGCGCAGTCCGCGGAGCCCACCGGCCCGGTCGTGCCCGATCTGCCGTCGGTGGCGCCGTCGCCGGTGTTCCTGGGCGAGGCTTGCGTCCCGGGGCGCGATGAGGAGCCCGCCGTCGCCGTCAACGGGCTGGTTCTCTACTGCGTGCCCGGCGAAGCCGGTACCGGGTCGGCCGTCTCCGGCCGGTGGTCGCCGGAGGCTCCGGCGCAGTCCACCCGATCACGGCCCGAGCCGGGCAGCGAGTGCGAGCCCGCCGACGCGGGGCAGATCGTCCCGGGTGCCGACGGCCGTCCGGTCACCTGCCTGCGTGAGCCCGACGGCGGGATGCGCTGGGCGGACGTCTCCTGACCGCGGTCAGCTCGCCGGTCGGGTGCCAGTTCGCCGGACCGTGCCGGCTCGCTGGCTGGCTGGCTGGTGTCAGTTTGCCGGCCGGTGTCGGCTCCGCCGCCGCGGGCGCAGGAGTTCGGCGAGTGACCACACCGGCGGGAGCATCAGCAGGCCGAAGACGGCCGCCCACGCCCAGGGATGATCGGCCAGGTAGGGCACCGCGTCGTCGTGTAGCCAGGGGAAGAGATGGTCACCCACGACCGGGATCACCCCCGCCGCGGCCACCGCCGCCAGCCCCGCCACGCCCACGACGGCCAGCCCCGCGGGCAGCACCCGCCAGCCCGTGAGGCTGATCAGCAGCAGCCCCGTCACGGCCACCAGCAGCCCCACGCCGCCCATCGGGCCGGACAGGACGAGCGCGCCCGCGAGCCCGGCGGCGAGCAGCACCGTGCCGAGGGCGATCGTCGCCCGGCGCCGGCCGCGCGTCACGTCGTCCACCAGCGCGTAGGCGACGCGAGCGACGGCGCGCACCGCCGCGACCGCCGGACGCAGCGGCCGCGGCAGCGCGCGCAGCGACGCCAGCCACCCGGTGAGGACCGCCAGCACCTGGGCGACCGTGATGGCGAGGATCGGGCTGTTGGCCCGATCGGTCAGCCGCTCGTCCGAGACGCGGCACGCCCGCAGCACCCGGGCGGTGTCGGCGGGATCGAGCTGGGCCGGGCCGGGCGCCATCGCGTCAAGGAACTCCCGGGTGGGCGCGGAGCCGACCCTGGCACCGGCGATGTCCGCCCGGACGGCGTCGGCGACGCTGGTCAGCTCGCCGGCGGCGATCTCGCGTTGGATCCCGGTGGCGACCCAGGCCGCGGTCTCGGGCAGGGCGGCCGGCACGGCCGCGTCCGGGTCGTCGAGCCAGGCGAGCTCGTCGAGGACGTCCGCGGTGACGGGGCCCGCGGCGACCGTCGCCAGCAGCTCCACGAATTCGGTGAGCCAGGTCGCGGTGCTGTCGGGCGGTTCCGCGCCCGGCGCGGCGGCATCGCGTAAGTGGACCAGCCGCCGGGGGTCGAGCAGGATGCGGGCCAGCCAGGCGGCGCCGTCCAACCGGCCCCACATCCAGTCGCTGGCCCGCCAGGACGACTTCGCGAACGCGCCGAAGTTGCCGAGTTGGAGCCCGGTCAGCTTCCGGTCGGCGCTCGCCCGTGACGGGTCCAGACCGCAGCGGATGTCCGCGCTCACCTGGACCAGCTCCACCGGCTGGTCGACGACGTCCCCGCCGGTCAGGGCGTGGGTGACCAGGTGCAGGTCGAGCAGGGCCAGCGCGGCCCGCGAACGCCGTGTGGGGAGGTAGCCGACGAAGTCCCGCAGGGTGCGGGCGGCGACCCGGCGCCGCGCGGTGAGGCTCAGCCCGTTCGCGTGGGTGCGCGGCCCTGGTGCGATCAGCGCCGCGGGCCCGAAGGGCCGGTCCTCGTCCTGCCCGTCCCGCCCGTGTCGTCCCCCGTGCTCCCCGTCCCCGTGGCCGGGCCTGTCCGCGAGGTCGGTTGTGGCCGTCCGCGATGGTGCTGAGCGGGCGAGGACGCCCGTCAGAAGACCGCGCAGGTTCTCGGTGACCGAGCCCAGCGTGCTCCAGGCGAGCGTGAGGTCGGTCCGGCTGGTCTCCTCGTCGCCGGCGCCGCGCAGCCAGCGGCGGGTCGCCTCGGCCACCACGGCGGCGGACGACGCCCCCGCCAGGTCGCGCAGGGTGTGGCGGACGACGGTGAAGCCGCCCCGGTTCGCCGGCGTCGACGGGAGCGGGAGCAGATGTGCTCCGGCCTGCTCGCGGGGCGCGACGACCGCCGCGTGCACCTCCCGGGCCAGCGTCGCCAGCGCCACCCGGTCGTCCGGGTCGGTCGACAGGACGTAGGCCTCGTTGATCATCGAAATCAGGATGCCCTTGGCGGCGTCCACCGCGGGGCGGCCCAGCCGCCAAAGGTCACCGAGGTCGTCCGGGCCGGGCAGCCGGTCCGGGAACTCCGCCAACGCGGCCGTGACCGCCGCGGCCCGCAGGTCCGTCCGTCCGGCCGGGTCCGCGAGCAGCGCCGCCGCGTCCGCGCCGGCGTTCGCGCCGGTGACGATCCGGTCCAGCGTGCTCAGGACGACGTCCGCGGCGCGTTCGGCCTCGCGGTGGCGGTAGGCCTCGTAGATTGCCTCGTCGGCGAGGCGGGGGCCGCCGGCCGGGGCGAGGCGGAACAGCCCGCGCCGGCTCGCGCGGACGCCGCGTACCGCCTCGTTGTGGTCCCTGATGCGCCGCAGGTCGCTCGCGATCGACTGGTTCAGCGCCGCGCCCAGGGCGCCGAGCAGCGTGTCGGAGACTGTCGGCGTCGACCCGTCGTCTCGGCTCGGCGTGGGGTCGTCCGGCGGGTTGGGCGCGGGCACCACGTAGGCGAGCACGCGGCGGACCTGCCGCCCGTGCGCCGGCCGGTCGAAGATCTCTTGCAGGGCCGGCCCGATCGGGCGGTTCACCAGGATGCCGCCGTCGGAGCCGTAGAAGCCGCTGGCCGCGTTGACGTAGTCGGCCATGTCGGGATGGTCCGCGTCGGGCGAGCTTTGGACGGGAATGTAGGCCGGCTCGAAGGCACCGGGGAAGGCCGCGCTGGCCCGGGCGGCAAGCGCCAGGCGGTTGGCCGCCTCGGGGTCGGTCAGGTCGTCCTCGCCGAAGACGAACAGGCCGCGGTGGTCGAGGTCGCGAACGATGCCGCCGAGGTCGTCCGACCAGCGCGCCGACTCGCCGCGCAGGATCGTGGTCGTGATGAACACCGAGGTCGGGCGAACCGTGCGCGCGGATCTGGCGCGCCTCGCCTCGGCGGTGTGACCGCTTCGGGACGAGGGCTCGAGGCTGCGCAGCGCGGTCTGCAGGGCGGGCAGCATCACGGCGTCGCCGCGCAGCAGCGACGGGAAGCTCCGCTCGCCCGGGCGTCGCATCAGCTCGCGCAGTGATCCCAGCGTGATCCACAGATCGCGCAGCGGGCCCAGGTCGGCGTCGTGGGCGTTGGCGTAGCCGAGCAGCGCCGCGTTGATCCCACCCGCCGAGGCCCCGGCCAGGACGTCCACCGACACCTCGACGTCGAGGATCTCCAGCAGCGCCGCCCAGCGGGACGCGGCCGCCGCGTCGGCGGCAGACAGGCCCTGGTCTCCGGTCCCGGCCACGCCGACGTGACCGTCACCCGCGGCGCGGTCACGGTGCGCGGAGGCGCCGGTCAGGAGGTTGATCTCCCGGGCGACGCCGCCCATCCACACCGCCAGGCTCGCGCCGCCGGTCATCACGACCGCGAGCCGGACCTCCTGGGTCGACCCGTCGTCGGACTCGTCGGCGACTGCCGCCATGCCCTCCGTCATGGCCGCAAGACTAAACGTGCCGGACATTACTGACTCGACGTACTTTCCGCCCCACTCCGAACAGATGCGGCTTTCGTCGGCGGATCACCTGGAACCTTGGTTACTCGCGGGTAGCATGGGGCATGACCTACCAGCGAGTAACTACGCCCGCGCCGCCGATGATCATGCGGTGAGCCGGAGGGGAGGAGCCGTCCATGGGGCACTACCGGAGCAATCTCCGCGACATCGAGTTCAACCTGTTCGAGGTGTTCGGCGTGGACCGGACGCTCGGGACCGGGCCCTTCGCGGAGATGGACCGCGACACAGCGCATGAGGTGCTCGCCGAGCTGGAGCGGGTCGCCGTCGGGCCGATCGCCGAGTCCTTCGAGGACGCCGACCGGCACCCGCCGACACTCGACCCCGCCACCGGCACCGTCACACTGCCCGAGTCGTTCCGCAAGTCCTTCGCGGCGGCGCAGGAGGGCGAGTGGTGGCGGCTCTACCTCCCGCCGCACCTGGGCGGCATGGGTGCCCCGCCGACCATCGCCTGGGCGGCGTCCGAGCTGCTCCTCGGGGCGAACCCGGCGGTGTTCATGTACATGGCCGGGCCGACGTTCGCCGCGATCCTCGAGGGCATCGGCACGCCATGGCAGAAGAAGATCGCGAACTGGGCCATCGAGCGGCACTGGGGCGCGACCATGGTGCTGACCGAGCCGGACGCCGGCTCCGACGTCGGCGCAGGCCGGGCGCGGGCCGTCGAGCAGCCGGACGGCACCTGGCACATCGAAGGTGTGAAGCGCTTCATCACCAGCGGTGACTGGGACATCCCGGAGAACATCTTCCACCTGGTGCTCGCCCGCCCCGAGGGGCACGGCCCCGGCACCAAGGGCCTGTCGATGTTCGTCGTGCCCAAGTACCTGCCCGACCCGGAGACCGGCGCCCCGGGCGCCCGCAACGGTGCCTACGTCACGAACCTTGAGAAGAAAATGGGCCTGAAGGTCTCGACCACCTGCGAGCTGCGCTTCGGCGAGCGTGAGCCGGCCGTCGGATGGCTCGTCGGCGACGTCCACGACGGCATCGCGCAGATGTTCCGGGTCATCGAGTACGCCCGGATGATGGTCGGCACGAAGGCGATCGCCACGTTGTCCACCGGGTACCTCAACGCGCTGGCCTTCGCCCGCGAGCGGATCCAGGGCGCCGACCTGACCCGGGCGTCGGACAAGACCGCGCCGCGGGTGGCCATCATCAACCATCCCGACGTGCGCCGGATGCTCATGCAGCAGAAGGCCTACGCGGAGGGGATGCGTGCCCTCGTGCTGTACACCGCTACCTTCCAGGACGCCGTCACGCTGGCGGCGGCCCGCGGCGAGGTGGACGACAACGCGGTGCGGATGAACGACCTGCTGCTCCCGATCGTGAAGGGAGTCGGCTCGGAGCGCTCCTACGAACTGCTGGCGAGCTCGCTGCAGGTCCTCGGCGGCTCCGGATACCTGCAGGACTACCCGATCGAGCAGTACATCCGCGACGCGAAGATCGACACCCTGTACGAGGGCACGACGTCCATCCAGGGCCAGGACCTCTTCTTCCGGAAGATCGTCCGGGACAAGGGTCGGGCGCTGACCACTCTGTTCACGCAGGTCCAGGAGTTTGTGAAGGGCGAGGCGGGCAACGGCGCGCTCCGCGCGGAGCGGGAGTCGCTGGGCGCGGCGCTCGACGAGTGCCAGGCCATGGTCGGTTCGATGGTCGGGTTCCTCACCGCCACCGCCCAGGACAAGTCCCAGGTCTACCGGGTCGGGCTGAACACCACGCGGCTGCTGATGAGCATCGGCGACCTCGTCGTCGGCTGGCTGCTGCTGCGCGGTGCCGACGCGGCGCTACGCGGGCTGGACGGCTCCCCGTCCGAGCGCGACCGGGCGTTCTACGAGGGCAAGATCGCGGCCGCGCGCTGGTTCGCGGCCAACATCCTGCCGGAGCTGCGCACACGCCGGACGGTGCTGGAGGGCACCGGTCTCGGGCTGATGGAGATGTCCGAAGCGGCGTTCTGACCGTTCGTCCCAGCTCGTTTCAGCCTGGTCGGATCGGTCCAGCCAGTGTGATCCTCCCGGGGCCGCGGTCGTGTCGGCGCGGCCCCGGGAGGATCTTTGTCCGGGATGGTTCACGTGGAGTTGTGGCTACCCGCGGTGACCAGGATCCCGTCCGCCCCGAGACCGGCCACGAGCGCGGTGTGCTGCACCGGCCGCTGCAGTCGTCCGACGACAGGTGACGACACGCGGGCATCCCGGTACGGGCCCGGATTCAGGTAGGGGCCGGCTGGCTCAGGTGGTGCGCAGCGGCGGGAACGCCTGGTCGAGCTCGTTGCGCATGTCCCGCTTGAGCAGGTCGTCGGCCTCGGAGGACGACTGGCCCTCGAGAAGGAACCGGGCGACCCGCAGCGTGAGGTCCACGCGCTCGGCCAGGTTGAGCGCCCCGTTGAACCGGCCGCTGGTGCTGGCGGAGGTCAGAACCTTCGCGACGAACTCGTCGGCGGCCTGCAGAGCCTCCACGCGCGTCATGCGTTCACCTCTTCGTGGTGGAAGTTGAGCCGGATGCCGGGTGTGAGGCGCAACCGTACCAGGCAGGACACCTGTCTCCGTTGTGCACCCCTATGCGTCCGTTGTTCCCGGGGGGGTGTATGTGGCGAACCGCGTAGTTCGCCCCGATCAACCAGCCGGCCGGAAGCCCCACCAAAAGCTCACTCCAAGCCGCGGCCGGACGTCCCGCCGAGGCTCGAGTCGTTGTGCGTCGTGTGACCGGGCCGTGGGGTGGCTGGCGCGGCCCGGTTCGCCCGGATCCTCCGCTGTAGGCGGGCTTCCCGGGTCGCCGGCCGCCCCACGGGGTCAGCTCCAGGCGAGCGCGATGACGGGGTCGGCGAGGACGGCCGCGACGTCGGCCAGGACCGCCGAGCCGAGCTCGCCGTCCACGACGCGGTGGTCGAAGGACAGCGCGAGGTGGGCCACCGTCCGTACCGCCAGCTCGCCTTCGTGCACCCAGGGAGCCGGGCGGATCGCGCCGAGGGCGAGGATCGCGGCCTCACCGGGATTGAGGACCGGTGCCCCGGTGTCCACCCCGAGAACTCCGACGTTGGTGATGGTGATGGTCCCGCCGGAGAGGTCGGCCGGGCGCAGCCGGTCGGCGCGCGCGGCCTCGGTGAGGGAGTGCAGGCTGCGGGCGAGGTCGACCAGGCCGCGCGATCCGGCGTCCGGGATGTTCGGGACGACCAGGCCACGCGGCCCGGCCACGGCGATGCCGAGGTTGATCCGCTCGTGCACCTGGATCTCGGCGTTCTCCCCGGACGTGTCGCCCACCCAGGTCGAGTTGATCATTGGGTGGCGCCGGACGGCGGTGAGGAGCGCCTTCGCCACGAGCAGCAGCGGCGTGACCCGGATGCCGGCGAAGTCCGGCAGGGCGGCGATCCGCTCGCGGGCCGCCATCGTCTCGGTGACGTCCACGCTGAGGAACTCGGTGGCGTGCGGGGCCGAGAACACGCTGGCCACCATCGCCCGTGCCATGGTGCGCCGCACGCCCGTGACGGGGATCCGCCAGATCCGGTCGGTGTCGTTGAATCCGGCGTCGGGTGGGATGGCTCCGGGCACCCGCCGTGTGGTCGCCGCGTGTCCGTTCAGTTCCGGCTGGCGCGGGCCGTCGATTCCGTTGGACGAAGGGACAACGCCAGGGACACGGACCGGCCCAGTGCGGGTCGTCGGAGTGGCGGTGGTGGGGACGGGCGCGGGCTCGGGGGGCGTGGCCTGACGCGCCGCGGTTTCGACGTCGGCGCGGCTGATGGTGCCCGCGGGACCGGTGCCCGCGAGCGTGGAGAGGTCCACACCCAGATCACGCGCGAGCTTGCGGACGGGTGGCTTCGCCGCGACGCGCCCATGCCGCGGGGCTGCCCCGATCGGCACTACGGCTGATCGGTCCGGCGCACCGGCCGCGGCCGACGCCGGGGATGTGGCTGGCGCCGAGGCCGGCACCGACGACACGACGGGTGCCATGGCCCTGGGCGCTGAGCTGGCAGTGGGCGCTGTGCCGGGGGCGGGCGCGGGGGCGGCGATGGTCGCCGCGGGCGTCGTCGAGCCGGGCAGGGGGCCGTCCGGGTTGCGGGGGCGCCGCCGGCGGCGCGGGCCGGAGTCGCTGCGCGGGCCGTACCCCACCAGCATCGGGGTGCGCCCGGCGGCCATCGGTGACAGGTCGGCCGTGCCGGCCCCCCCTGGGACGTCCGCGGCCTCTCCGGTCCGGGACACGGGCAGGGATGCCGCGCCGTTGCGAGTGGCGTCCCCCGGCGTGGTCTCCTGGCCGGTGGCTTCGGTAGCTCCGGTGACTGACCCGGTCGTCGGGCCGGTCGCGGGCTCGTCGCCCGGCTCGTCGATGGTCAGCAGCGGCGTGCCCACGGCGAGCTCGGTGCCGGCCTCGCCGTGCCGTTCGACGAGCACACCCGCGAACGGGGACGGGATCTCGACGACCGCCTTGGCCGTCTCGACCTCGACCAGCGGCTGGTTGACCGTCACGGTCTCGCCGACCTCCACCAGCCACCGGACGATCTCCGCCTCGGTCAGCCCCTCGCCGAGATCGGGGAGGCGGAACTGTCGATGGGTCACCGGAGATCTCCTCAGTAGCCGAACGATCGGTCGACGGCGTCGAGGATCCGGTCGACGTCGGGGAGGTAGTGGTCTTCCAGCCGGGCCGGGGGGTACGGGGTGTCGAACCCGGTGACCCGCAGCACCGGCGACTCCAGGTGGTAGAACGCCTGCTCGGTGACCCGGGCCGCGATCTCCGAGGACAGCGAGACGTTCGACGGAGCCTCGTGCACCACCACGAGACGTCCCGTGCGGCGCACCGACTCGACGACCGGGTCGAGGTCGAGCGGCGAGAGCGAGCGCAGGTCGATCACCTCGAGCGAGCTGCCGTCGTCCTCGGCGGCCACCTGGGCGGCGTCCAGGCAGGTGCGGACCATCGGGCCGTAGGCGACCAGGGTGGCGTCGGCCCCGGGCCGCACCACCCGCGCGGTGTGCAGCGCGAGCTGCTCCTGCACCGGCATGCTGGCGAGTGGGGTGGTGTCGACCTCGCCCTTCTCCCAGTAACGGCGCTTGGGCTCCAGGAAGATCACTGGATCGTCCGAGGCCACCGCCTGCTGGATCATGAGGTGCGCGTCGGCAGGGTTGGAGCAGGTGACGACCCGCAGCCCGGCGGTGTGGCAGAAGTACGCCTCGGGTGACTCGCTGTGGTGCTCGACCGCTCCGATCCCGCCGCCGTAGGGGATGCGGATCGTGACCGGCAGCCGGATCCGTCCGGCCGAGCGGTAGTGCAGCTTGGCGAGCTGGCTGACGATCTGGTCGAACGCCGGGTAGACGAAGCCGTCGAACTGGATCTCGCAGACCGGGCGGAACCCGCGCATGGCCAGGCCGATGGCGGTGCCGACGATGGCCGACTCGGCGAGCGGGGTGTCGATGACGCGGTCCTCGCCGAACCGGGCCTGCAGGCCGTCGGTGATACGGAAGACGCCGCCGAGCTTGCCGACGTCTTCGCCCATGATCACGACCTTCGGGTCGGCGGCCATGGCCGAGAGCAGGCCCGTGTTCAGCGCCTTCGCCAGGGTCAGGGTCTGGCGGGGGCTCGCCGGCGGCTCCCCGTCCGTCGCCGGGCCCACGGAACCGACAGAGTCCGGAGCGATCGAGTCCGGACCGATGGAGACCGGATCGACCGGACCCGGGTCGATGGCGTCGATAGAGCCGATCGGGCCGGTTGCCGCCCCCGTGGCCGTATCGCTGGTCGTCAAAGCAATGCTCCCCGTAGTTCCGTGAACGCGGCGCGCTCGGCGGCAACCAGATTGTTCTCCGTCACCTGGACGTGGTCGAACAGTGCGGCCTCGGGCGGGTCGGGGAGCGCGAGGCAGCGGGCGCGCAGGTCCGCCGCCACGGCGTTCGCCTCAGCGGCCAGGCCGGCCTCCCGCTCGTCGGTCAGCGCGCCGCGGGCCCGCAGATGGATCGTCAGCCGCTCGATTGGGTCGCGCATCCGCCAGCTGGACACCTCGTCCGCCGGGCGGTAACGCGACGGGTCGTCGGCGGTGGTGTGCGGATTGATCCGGTACGTCAGCGCCTCGACCAGGACGGGGCCGCCCCCCGATCGGGCCTGCCGCAGCGCCCACCGGGTCACGGCGAGGGTCGCGAGGACGTCGTTGCCATCCACTCGCACGCTGGGGAAGCCGAAGCCGCGCGCCCGCTGGTAGACCGGCACCCGGCTCTGCCGCCGGTACGGCTCGGAGATCGCCCACTGGTTGTTCTGGCAGAAGAACACCAGCGGCGCGGAGAAGACGCTGGCCCATCCGAAGGCCTCGCTCACGTCGCCCTCGCTGGACGCGCCGTCCCCGAAGTAGGAGATCGCGGCGCCGTCGCCGCCGTCCCGGGTGATGCCCATGGCGTAACCGGCGGCGTGCAGGGTCTGCGACCCGACGACGATCGCGTAGAGAGCGAACCCGTGTTCGGCCGGGTCCCAACCACCGAGCGACGTCCCCCGGAACAGGCCGAAGACGTGCAGCGGATCGACCTCCCGACACCAGGCCACACCGTGTTCCCGGTAGGAGGGGAAGGCCATGTCGGATGGGCCGAGCGCGCGACCGGAGCCGACCTGCGCCGCCTCCTGGCCGCGCAGGCTGGCCCACAGGCACAGCTCACCCTGGCGCTGCAGCGCTGTTCCCTCGTCGTCGAGACGCCGGACGATGATCATGTCCCGCAGCAGGCCGAGCAGGTCGTCGTCGGTTACGTCGGCCACGAATGCCTGGTAGTCGGTCTCCTGCCCGGAGTCCGAGGCGATGCGGCGGCCGTCGGGGGTGAGCAGCTGCACGAGCTCCGTCACACGGGCAAACGATAGTCCTCGTCCCGGCCGCGGCAACCCGACAACGCGATGTTCGTCGCGCCTGGTGAGATCCCGGTGGACGATGTTCGCCGGGCCGGGTGGGACCCGACAGGCGACGCCCGCCGCGGCGGGTGGTGGTCGGGTGCCCCCGATACGGTGACCCCGTGAGCGACCCAGTGAGCGACGCAGCCAGCAGCTCGGCGGGCCATCCCGGCACGCCCATGACCGCCGGGAGCCCGCGGGGTTCGGAGCCGCCCGGCGAACGCCCGCCGGCCGGGGCGATTCTCGGCAAGGTCGGCATCTGGAGCGGGCAGTTCGACTTCTCCAGCGCTGCCACGGTGCGCGAGGCGGTGTCCGAGCTCGACGAGCTCGGCTACTCCACCCTGTGGACGGGCGAGGTCAAGGGCCGCGAGGTGCTGGTCACCGCCGGCCTGATGCTCGCGGCGACGTCCCGGATGACGATCGCGACCGGGATCGCGCAGATCCTCGCGCGCAATCCCCTGACCATGGCCGCCGGCCAGCTCGCGCTCGCGGAGGCGTACCCGGGGAGGTTCCTGCTCGGGCTCGGCGTCTCGCACGCGGAGCTGATGCGCATCCGCGGCGCGACCTACGCGAAGCCCCTGGGCCAGATGCGGGCCTACCTGGACGAGATGGACCGGATGGCCGCCGAGCAGTACCGGGCGGTCCCGCCGGAGGGAGTCCAGCCGCGGGTGCTGGCCGCGCTGGGGCCGAAGATGCTCGGCCTGGCAAGCGAGCGCGCGGACGGCGCGCACACCTACTTCGTGCCGCCGGAGCACACCGCCGACGCCCGCGCGGCGCTCGGGCCGGGGAAGCTGCTGATACCCGAGCAGGCGTTCGTCCTGCACCGGGACGCGAGCGAGGCGCGGGAGCTGGCCCGCCGGCACACGGGGTCCTACCTGCGGCTGCCGAACTACACGAACAACCTGCGCCGGTACGGCTTCACCGATGACGATCTCGCCGGCACCGGGTCCGACCTGCTGGTCGACACGATTGTCCCGTGGGGGGACGCCGACGTCCTGCTCGGCCGGGTCAAGGAGCACCTGGACGCGGGCGCGGACCAGGTGGCCGTGCAGGTCCTGGACTTCGACCGCAGGGGGCTGCCGCGCCGGCAGTGGCGCGAGCTGGCCCCGGCGCTGCTGTCGCTCTGAGGTCCCCGCCCGGGTCGTTCCGAGGTTCCCGCACGCTGGTTCCCGCACGCTGGTTCCCGCACGCTGGTTCCCGCACGCTCGGAGGCGGCCGTCGCCCGCCGTGCTCGGGCCAGCCGTCGTGGGTACGCCACTTTTCAACCTGATTGAGTATTTAGTCCGGTAAGCGACATTTTTCGGTGGGTCGCAATCTCGGACGGCCCCCGGCCGGATCCACTGCCGTCCCGGTCCTGTGAGCTCCATGTCGCAAATGCGACCCGTTGCCCCGGGGCGGCGCGGACGGCGATATTACGGTCGGTGCCGAATTTCCGATCGCTCCGGGGCGGCGCGCATGTTTCGCGCCGTTCCCGGTTCCGGAGTGCGTCCGGTATGTATCGGTGGGTTCCGCGCAGCGCAGCGGCGATGTGCCGTCGCGGAGATTCCCGGTAGGGTGACTTTCGTTCGATGATTATCGCGGGCGGGGGTCGGGTGAATGCTCGGGGATGACGGAGACGGCCGGCAGGGGCCGACCTCCAGGCGCCGGTACGGTCGCCGGTCGGGCCCCGCGCGCCGATCCGGCGGATTCCGGGAAAGCTGGGGCGCAGCGGTCGCCGGAGGCACTGTTCTCGCGGTCGCCGTGTGCATCGGCCTGGCCACGTTCGGCCTGATGGGCGGCGGTGATGACCCTTCGGGGAATCTCGCCGCGCTCGGCGACACCGAGCAGGGCCGGGACGGCCAGCCCGCATCCCAGCAAGGCGCATCCCAGTCACCCCAGGCATCTCCGCCCGCCGAATCGTCGGCCCCCGCCGGGCAGGGGGCGGCGGGTAGCGGCCCCCGGCGGCCGACCGGAAAACCGGTCCGCATCGCCTTTGGCGGGGACGTCCATTTCGAAGGCGCGCCCGGGCAGCGGCTGGCCGCTGATCCCAATACCGCGGTGGGGCCCATGGCACAGACCCTGTCCGCGGCGGACCTGGCCATTGTCAATCTGGAGACCGCTGTCACGACCGGCGGCACGCCGGCCACCAAGGCGTTCGTATTCCGTGCACCGCCCACCGCATTCACCGCCATGCACGCCGCCGGTATCGACGTGGTGAACATGGCGAACAACCACGGAATGGACTACGGGGTCGAAGGTCTCGCGGACTCGCTGCGCAGCGCCCGAGAGGCCGATTTTCCGACCGTCGGTATCGGCGCGGACGACTCGGCGGCCTACACCCCCTACGTGACCACCATGAACGGCCAGCGAATAGCGATCTTCGGTGCGACGCAGGTTCTCGACGACGAGCTGGTCCCCGCGTGGACCGCCGGGCCCGGCAAACCCGGGCTCGCCTCGGCGAAGAAGGTCGAGCGCCTGGCCACGGCGATCCGCGAGGTGCGGCCGACCGTGGACACCGTGGTCGTCTACCTGCACTGGGGGGTCGAGCGCGAGGCCTGCCCGAGCGACACGCAGACCGGCCTGGTCGCGCCGCTGGTTGCCGCGGGCGCGGACGCGCTGGTCGGCGGGCACGCGCATGTCCTGCAGGGCGCCGGGTGGAACCACGACGGCGTGTACGTCGGCTACGGCCTGGGCAACTTCGTCTTCTACGCTTCGGGCGGCGGCCCGAACACCGAGACCGGCGTGCTCGAACTGACCTTCCAGGGCCGGGCGGTCACCACGGCCAACTGGGTACCCGGCCGGATCGTCGACGGGGTCCCGCGCCCGCTGACGGGCGCCGCCGCCAGTCAGGCCCTGACCAGCTGGAACAGCCTGCGCGACTGCACGGACCTCTCCGGCACGGCCCCCTGGTAGACGGCACCCCCGGGCCGGTCACCGGTACCGCCCCCCGGTAAACGGCACTCCCGGGCAGGCCGACGGATGCCCGCCCGCCCGTTCAGGTAATTGTCCCCCGGCGTTCGCCGCCGGGGGCTTCAACCTGCTGTACCTTGGCTCGCAGGAAGCCGTGACAAAAGCCGGCACGAGTGGTGCTCCAATCGCCACATCGCGGTGCCTCGGAAATGCCTTCCCGTCCTTTCCTTCTTTTGGTGACGCGTGACGCCGGTCTTCTGTCGAGAAGACGCGTCGCGAAATCGGCGCCTGTCCTTGGTGCTCCGTCCAGCCCTTTGTCGAACCGGGAGTGTCGTGTCGCGTACCCTGCGCAAGAGGTCGAGCCGCCGCGGACTGGCCGCCGGCGTCGGCCGCAAGATACTCGTCGCCTTCGTCTTTCTCGCCGGGAGCGGGCTGGTGGTGGTCGGGGGGCCGTCGCCCGCGTGGGCCGCCGACACCACCCAGTACGCCGGCGACTCCACCCGGGGCAACGGGGCGGCCGTCCCGTTCGAGGGCCTCACGGACCAGAACGGCGGCCCGGTGCCCATCTCCGGGGCCATCGGCGTCGACCTGGTTCTCGGCTCGACGCAGCAGCCCTACCTGCCGTGCCAGAACTACAACCGGACCACCGGTACCGGCGACACCTTCGTCAACGCCTGCCAGGAACGGGGCAGCTACGCGACGTACACGCGTTTCGCCACGGGCAAGGGGCTTGTCTTCCCCAACGGGTACTTCATGGGCGACAGCCAGCCTGACCTGGTCAAGGGCGGCACGCTGAACACCGGTTGGGGCCGCCGCACGGCCGGGCTTTCGTTCGAGTTCTACCCGCAGGTCGACCGGGACGCCGAGTTCGTCCACTCGCGTTTCTACATCGACGTCTTCGACCATCGCGCCAACGGCTGGACATACTCCGCGCACGTCGGCCGCATCAAACTGACGACGCTCAATGATCCGGGTACGGCGCAGGTCGGCGGCCGGCTCACCGACGGTGGCCAGACACCGGCCCGTGACCGGGTGAAGTTCCTTATCTTCGGCGGTGACGCCCGTTCGTCGACCGGGTACCCGATCTCGTCCTTCGCCGTCTTCACGAGCTCGGGGGCGGCGAACTGGAGCAGCGGCGCGCTGTACGCCGGCGCGCAGCGCATCACCGTCACAGACACCGCGACCGGCCGCGAATGCGTCATTGACCTGAAGCCGATCAGCGGTCGGGGCAACGCGCTCGACATCGACCTCTCCCGGCCCGGCTTCGGCCACGAGGGCAGCGTCTGCCACTGAGCAGTGCCCTCAGTTCACGAGGTGCTCTCAGTTTGCACATCGCCGGGCAGCGGGACCTGACGTGCATAGAACGGCGGCACCGGCCAGCGGCCGGGACGGCTTGGCTGTCCCGGCCGTTTTACATTTCTCCAACCGCTTTCGCGGGCGTTCGTTCAGCCGTTTTCGCGCGTTCGCGCGTTCGCTCGTTCGTCTCCGCGTGTTTCGCTCAGCCGCCGCCGCGAGGGCGGCCGGGGCTGTTGTCGCTGTTGCGTGAGGCGGCGCACCGTGCGCACGTTCCGTAGATCTCGACGGTGTGTACGACGTCGGTGAAGCCCTCCGCGCTGGCCACGGAGGACGTCCAGGCCTCGATCTCGGGGCCGGCGATCTCCACCGTGTGGCCGCAGTGGCGGCACACGAGATGGTGGTGGTGACCGTCCGTGGTGCACCGCCGGTACACGGTCTCGCCGTCATCCCGGCGCAGGACGTCCACCTCGCCGCGGTCGGCCAGCACCTGCAGGTGACGGTAGACGGTTGTCAGGCCGACGGACTGGCCCTCCTGGCGTAGGCGGGCGTGCAGGTCCTGCGCGCTGGTGAAGGCGTTCGTCGCCGCGAGCGCGGAGGAGACCGCGTCGCCCTGCCGGGTGGCCCGGACGGAGGTGCCGCGGCCGCGACCCGGGCGGGACACCGCCCCGTTCGGGCGGTCACCAGAGCCAGCGCCGGCGCCGCCTGCCGCCCGGTCGGAGGCCGCTGACATGCCGCGCGGGGAGCTCACCCGCTCGCCTTCCACACTCGCCACGACATCCACTCTCTCATCTACCCGGCCCGTCTGGAGGGCGCGCGATCTCCTCAGTTCTCGTCATGGGAACGGTGTTGACATCGGTTTTCATTTCGTGCGACGGTGTGTGACGTCGTCGGCGCCGACTGTCGCCAATCCGTGTACTTCCCTGGAGGTTCCAGATGTCACTGACCGTCACGCCCGAGCTGGTCGAGGCCGCGGGCGAAGGCCGGATGACCGACGAGGACTTCGTCGCGTGCGTGCGCACCTCGCTCCCGTACGCCTACCGGCTGGTCGAGGAGCTGGTCACGGCCCTGCCCGACGCCGGCCCCGCGGGCCGGGATTTCGCCGACAACCAGGTGCCCCCGCCGGACGAGGCCGCGCGCGGGCAGCTGCTGCGTGCGATGGCCAGCACGTCCATCCGGTCGGCGCTCGAACGGCACTTCGGTGTCGCGCTGGCGTTCCAGAACTGCCACCGGGTCGCGGCCTTCGCCCCCGAGGCCGTCGGGCGCGCGCAGTACCAGGCGTTCGTCTCACCGCGGGCACAGGTACTCAACCAGCAGCCCGAATTCGTCGACTGCTAGGCCACATTCCCAAGCCAGGCGTGGGCGTTCGCCCCGCCCCGGGGCCCCTCGCCGGGCGCTCGCCCCGGGAACCCACCTGGGCACCCGCCCCAGGAACCCAGGTGGGCCTCTGACCCAGGAGACCCGGGACCCACCCCGGCTCCCGGCCGGCCCGGCCGTTCTGTCGCGTTGTGGCCTCGCTGCTGTCGGTTGCCCTCAGGTCGGCCCGGTGACCAGCACTGAGGTCATTTGAGGCGGCGGAATGTCCGTCCCGTACCCTTTGCTCGCGGTAATACGGTGGCGGGCAATCCGGGGGTGGTGGGTGGCAGGACGTCCGGCCTGGCTGCAGGGGGGGTCGTGGCGGATCGCCGAGCCGCCCCTGACCCCGGCGGCGACAGGTGCCGCGGTGCTCGGCGCGGTCGTGCTGGTCGTCGGGTGCGTCCTGACCGCCGGATCGGGCTTCGACGAGGGCTCCACGGCGACAACGCCGGTGGGAGTAGAAGTCGATCAGGGCCCGCTGGCCTCCTGGTACACGTCCACCCAGGGGATGCGCGGCAGTATCGCCACCAGCGTCGCGTCCGCGCGCGCCTTCCTCGACGCCCAGGACGGCGCCTCACTGCGCCCGCTGTGCATCCAACTGGCGGCGGAGGGGCAGCAGGCGGGCGGGCTCACACCCGGGCCGGACCAGGAGGCGCAGCGGCTCTTCACCAGCGGCGCCGGGCACTACGAGGCTGCCGCGCGCACCTGCGCCCAACTCTTCGACGGCACGCAGATCCCCGCCGCGCAGCTACAGGCACAGGTCCGGGCGGCGCTGGCCGACGGCGACCGCGACTGGGACGCGCTGGCCACCCGCGTCGGCCTTCCCATGGCCCATGCCGGGCCGACTCCACCGGCCGCTACCGACGGCTCGGGCGGCACGGGCGGCACGGCAGCCACCGATGGCACGGGCGGTACCGGCGACACAGACGCCACGGGTGGGACGGACGGCAGCGGTGCCCCGGAGGACACGAGTGCGTCCGGGTGAGACCTCCGCCGTGCGGACCCGCGCGGCCGTGCCGGCTCCGAAGGCCGTGCGGCACGGCCGCGCGGGTCCGGGCCCGGTGGGTGTGCTCAGCCTGCGTTGTCGGCTCGGTGCCCGCACGGGGTGAGGACGCGCAGCGTGCCGGTGAGCTCGAAGTCGTGTGTCCAGGCGGGGCACCAGCCCGCGGCCCGTGCCTCGTCGAGCGAGTGGCCCGTGCCCCGGCGGTCGTAGGCGAGGACGAACAGCAGCACCCGCCCCTCCGGGCCCGGGGCGCGCCGGGTGAGTGCCCGCCCGACGCCGCCATCTCCGATCGCGGTCAGGAACACGGTCGAGGAGCGCGGCACCCGCGGTCCCACCGGCCCGGTCACCACATCCGCGCCCGGCCCGCCGGGACGTTCCTGACCGGGCGCATCCTGACGGGTCGGGCCCTGACCGGCTGTGTTCGCGGCGGGCGCGTCCTGGCCAGCCGCACTTTGGCCGGCTGCGTCCTGGCCGGGTGTCCGGTCGTCGGAGGCGCCGTCCTGGCTTACCTCCATCCCGTACAGCCAACCCGCGCGGGCGAGCCGGCCGCCTACGACGACCAGGTCGCCGGGCCGGTAGAGCCGGCGGGCGGTGACGGTCGCGTCCACCATCAGGTCGATCGGACGGCGGTCGCCGCGTTCCTCCCACAGTGGGTGCAGGGCGCTGACCGCGGCGGCGGGCACCGCGGCCGCGGCGAGGACGGTCACCGCCGTCACCGCTGCCAGCAGGCCCGCCGCCGTGCGCTGCCAGCCGGCTGTGCGCTGCCAGCCGGCCGTGCGGCCACCGGCCGCGCGGCCACCGGCGGGATCGCCACCGGAAGGACCGTCCCCGGGGCGGCCGGCGACCCCGGCTCCCGCCCACGCGACGCGGGCGGTGCGGGCCAGCGTGGCGGCTCCGGCGGCCGCGACCACGGTGAGCAGCGGGACGAGGAAGACGTTCGTCCGCACGGCGCCGAACGGCCAGTACCGCCCGGCGCTCGCCGCCAGCACCATCAGCTCGGCGCCGCCGGTCGCGACCAGCAGCACCCGGCCATCCGGGCGCCGGGCGAGCGTGACCACTCCGGCCAGGAACGTGATCGCGACGGCACAGCCAAGCACGATCACTGCCGGGTCGGACGAGTCGGTCAGCGGGTGAACCAGGTTCGGGTCATAGCGGTCGATGCCCGGGGGCGCGCCGGCCGCGGTCGCCGCGAGCTGGTCGGCGACGAAACGGATCCCGTCGGGCAGTCCGCGCCCGGCCAGGAAGTGGTCGTCCCAGAACGTGCTCGCCCGTTGGCCGGACTGGTGCAACACGAACAGCGCCGCGTGCAGCCCCGCGATCACGACGGCGGGGGCGTCGCACAGCGCGGCGCGAACGGCCGCGCGAGCAGGTGGACGGAAGGCCCTGCGAGCAGCTGGGCGGGCGGCCGTGCGGCGGCCAGCCCAGCCATAGGCGCCGTGCAGAGGCCGGGCGACGTCCACGACGGTCAGCGGGACGATGAGGAAGACCGCGGGTAGGGAGAACAGTGCGAGGACGCCGACGGCGAACCGGCTCCACAGCAGCGCGCGGGTGGTGGAAGCGGCGCGCATCCAGAGCATGACCACGGCCAGCGCGCAGGCCGCGTCGAGGGTGTAGGGCTTGACCTGGGACGCGAGGTCCACGACGGTGCCGCCGAGCGTGACCGTCAGTGCCGCCGTGAACGCCGCTGTGCGTCCGGTCAGCCGGCGGGCCAGTAGCCAGGTGCCCGCGGCGAGCGCGACGAGGGGAACGGCGGAGGGTAGCCGCAGGGCCCAGGCATGCCACCCGAACACGTCGCCGCACACCCGGAGCAGACCCATCGAGCCGATCGCGGACGGCGTGTTCGCCACCGAGAGCTCCGACCAGAAGGTCCCCGGCGGCTCGGCGACGAAGTGCGGGCGCCACAGCTCGTCGTACCAGAGCGGCTGGCGGAAGCGTTCCCACAGCACCGCCTGGACCGCGACCGCCAGCAGGCTGACTACGACCACCGCCAGCATGTCGACCGCGCCTCGCGGCCCGGTTGTTTCACGTGTGTCCGGCGCAGGCCCCACCACGCCGCCGCTGATCACCGCGACGGCCTGAACCGCCCCGCTGGCCTGGACCGCCGAGTCGGCCTGAACCGCTCCGTCGCCGCGGGTCACGCCGCCGCCCCGGATCGGCGGGATGTCCAGCTCGTGGGCGGTTCGGCCGGCTGGCCGGTCGGTTCCACCGGCCGGCTCGGCCAGCACACGCGTGTCCTCCACCCGGTTGTCCACAGGTTCTGTCCACAGAGCACCCGTCCCTTGTGGACATCGCCTGTGCGGCGCCGCCCGGCAAATCCGGACGAGGCGCTCAGGTCCGAGCGTAGGTGGTCAGGAACCGGTCGATCCGACCGACTGCGTCGGTCAGGTCGTCGACGCACGGCAAGGTCACAAGCCGGACATGGTCGGGCCGCGGCCAGTTGAACCCGGTGCCCTGCACCAGCAGGATCCGCTCGGCCTGCAGCAGGTCGAGCACGAAGCTCTCGTCGTCGTCGATCGGGTAGACCTCGGGATCGATGCGGGGGAACGCGTACAGCGCGCCGCGCGGGGGCACACACGACACCCCGGGGATGTCGTTGAGCAGCTTCACCACCGTGTCGCGCTGCTCGAGCAGCCGGCCGCCGGGCAGGACGAGATCGCCGGCACCGCTGCCCTCGGCGAGCGCGGCCTGGAGCGCGAACTGGCCGGGCACGTTCGCGCACAGGCGCATGTTCGCCAGGATGTTCAGGCCCTCGATGTAGCTCGACGCGTGCTGGCGGGGCCCGGAGAGGGTCATCCACCCGGAGCGGAAGCCCGCCAACCGGTAGGCCTTCGACAGCCCGTTGAACGTCACGCAGAACAGGTCGGGGGCGAGCGCCGCGGGCGAGTGGTGCTCCGCGCCGTCGTAGAGGATGCGGTCGTAGATCTCGTCGGAGAACAGCATCAGGTGGTGCCGGCGGGCGACCTCGATGAGCTCCTCGAGCACCGGCCGGTCGTAGACGGCCCCGGTCGGGTTGTTCGGGTTGATGATCACGATGGCGCGGGTACGTGGGGTGATCTTGCGGATGATGTCGTCGAGGTCGGGATTCCAGCCCGCGGACTCGTCGCACAGGTAGTGCACGGGCCGCCCGCCGGTGAGGCTGACCACCGCCGTCCACAGCGGGTAGTCGGGAGCGGGGAGGAGTACCTCGTCGCCGTTGTTCAGCAGCGCCTGCAGCGACATCATGATCAGCTCGGAGACGCCGTTGCCGAGGTAGACGTCGTCGGGCGTGACGCTGGTCATTCCCTTGCCGGCCGCGTAGCGCACGACGGCCTCACGGGCGGGGAGCAGGCCCTTGGAGTCGCTGTAGCCCTGTGCTGCCGCGAGGTTCTCGACCACGGCGGCGAGCACCGAAGGCGGCGCGGAGAAGCCGAACGGGGCGGGGTTGCCGATGTTCAGCTTCAGGATGCGCTGGCCTGCGGCCTCCAGCCGGGTCGCCTCGTCGAGGATGGGACCTCGGACGTCGTAGCAGACGTCGGCGAGCTTGTCGGACTGGGCGAACTCCATCAGGCGCTCCCGAGGGGATTGGCGCCTTCAGCCGTCAGGGGAATCGGGTATGGACCGTAGCCCTGGTAGGTGTGCGGCGCTGGCATACTTGGATCATGGTTCGGCGGGCGGCGGTGGGCGCGGGTGGCGTCTACGACCTCGGGTACCACGTCGTGTGGTGCCCGAAGTACCGCCGTCCCGTGCCCGCCGGGCCGATCGGTGCCCGCTGCGGCGAACTGGTTCGCGAGAGGTGCGCCGAACGCGACTGGTCGGTCATCGCGCTGGAAGTCATGCCCGACCACGTGCACCTGTTCGTCAAGGCTCACCCGAAGCACTCCCCGTCGTATGTCGCCAACCAGCTCAAGGGTTTCCCCTCGCATGTGCTGGGTGAGGAGTTCGGGCACCTGTGGTCCCGGCTTCCCACCCTGTGGTCACGGTTGTACTTCGTGGCCGCTGTCGGTGTGGTGTCCGTGGACACGGTCCGCCGGTACATCGACACCCAGTACGAGTGGCCGTGGCGCATGGAGCACGCCCGGTGAGACGTTCCTTCAAGTTCCAGCTTCGCCCGACCGCCCGGCAGGCCGCGGCGCTGAGTGTGATGCTTGGCGACCATCGGGCGCTGTACAACGCCGCGTTGCAGGAACGCCGCGACGCCTGGCGTCACCCGTCGAAGACCATGATCCGCTACGGCGACCAGTCCGCCCAGTTGAAGGAGATCCGCGCCTGTGATCCGGACCAGGGCCGCTGGTCGTTCTCCTCGCAGCAGGCCACCCTGCGCCGGCTCGACAAGGCAATGGCCGCGTTCTTCCGCCGGGTCAGGGCGGGTGCGGCGCCGGGCTACCCGCGGTTCAGGGGCGCGGGCCGGTTCGACACGGTGGAGTGGCCGAAGGACGGTGATGGTTGCCGCTGGGACTCCCAGCCCGACCATCCCACCCGGACCTGGGTCCGACTGCAGGGCATCGGACATGTCAGGGTCAACCAGCATCGGCCCGTGGCCGGCACGGTCAAGACGATCAGCCTGAGGCGGGAAGGCCGCCGCTGGTATGTGCTGTTGTCCTGCGACGACGTACCCGCTGAGCCCGCCCCGGCCACCGGGGCGGTGGTCGGGGCGGACCTGGGTGTGGCGTCGCTGGTAACCCTCTCCGACGGCCGTCACGTCGGGAACCCCCGTTACCTCGCGGCGGCGGCCGGCCGGCTCGCCCGGGCGCAGCGGGAACTGGCCCGCAAGAAGCGCGGGTCCACCCGGCGCCGGAAGGCGGTCGCCAAGGTCGCGGCGCTGCACGGCGCGGTGCGCCGCCAGCGGCTCGATCTTGCCCACAAGGCGGCCCTCGGGCTGGTCCGTGAGCATGATCTGATCGCCGTCGAGGCGCTGCGGGTCACCAACATGACCCGCAGGGCCAGACCGAAGCCCGACCCTGACCAGTCGGGGGCGTTCCTCCCGAACGGTCAGGCCGCCAAGTCCGGGCTGAACAAGTCGATCCTTGACGCGGGATGGGGGGTGTTCCTCGCTGTGCTGCGCGCCAAGGCTGAAAGTGCCGGACGGGTGGTCGTCGAGGTCAACCCTGCCAACACCTCCCGCACGTGTGCGGTCTGCGGGCACTGCCACGCCGACAACCGCAGGACACAGGCCGCGTTCACCTGTGTCGCCTGCGGGCATGCCGCGCACGCCGACGTGAACGCGGCGGTCAACATCCTTCGGGTCGGGCTGGCCCGTCAGGCCGACGAAGCGGCCTGAGAAGCCGGCGGCTTCAACCGTCGGAGTAGTCACGTGCCCAGGGTAGATGCCGTGTCGACCGGATTTCCTGCCCCCGTGTGCCGTGGGCGTGGGCTCACCCGCGGTGGGTGGCCGCGGCGATCCGCGCCACCGGCGCTCCGGACAGCCCGCCCCGGGGTGCCAGGGCGAGGGAGAGCACAAGGGCCGTGGCGAGGGTCAGCACGATCGCCCCGCCGGCGGCGACGTCCCACTGCTCGCTGACGGCGAGCCCGACCACACCGCAGACCACGGCCACCGCGATCGAGACCGCGGTCATCGTCGACGTGCGCGAGCACCACAGCCGGGCGGTGGCGGCCGGCCCGACGACCAGCGCGACGGCCATGATCGTGCCCACCGCGGGCAGCGAGGTGACGACCGCGGCCTCCACGAGCAGCAGCAGGACGAGCCCGAGCCATCTGGACGGGTACCCGGCCGCGGTGAGCGCGGTGGGGTCGAACGCCCCGAGCAGCAGCTCCTTGCGTAGCGCCACGAGCGCGGCGAGCACCACGACGGCCGTCACACCGCTGACGACCAGATCGCTCTCCTGGACTGTCAGCACGGAGCCCACCAGGAAGGCGCTCAGATCACGGTTCGACCCGTCGCGGGCGGACATCAGCGCGACGCCGAGCGCGAACCCGCCGGAGAGGACGACGCCGGTCACGGTGCTCACGTCCCGCCCGCCGGTGCCTGCCCGCCCCGCGCCACCCAGGCCAGCGCCCGCGCCACCCGAGCCGGTGCCGGCCGAGTGCCCCGGGGTGCCGGTGAGCAGGGCGACCACGCTCACCAGCAGCACGCCGAACAGCCCGGCGCCCAGGACGAGGTTCATCCCGATCAGGGAGGCGATCACGACGCCTGGGAAGGTCGCGTGGGTCATCGCCATGGTGAGGAAGCTGAGCCGGCGCAGCACGACGTGCACGCCGACGGCGCCGCACAGCGTCCCGACGATCAGCACCTCGAGGAGGGCCCGCCGGGTGTAGCCGTCGCCCAGCGAGTCGAGCAGCGCCATCAGGCCGCCCCCCGCGACGAGGCGGGCCGCCGCTGCCGGCGCTCGCGGGAACGCGCGCCCCGTGACCGGCGCGGCAGCATGGCGACGAGGAGAGCCAGCGCGTAGATCGCGACCAGCGCCAGGACGACCGTCGCGCCGGCGGCGAGCCGTATCTCGTGGCGCACGGACGCCTCGTAGCTGGCGACCAGGCCGAGCCAGCCGCCGAGGACCCCGAGCCCGATCGAGGCCAGCACGATGACCACCAGCCGGTCGCTGAGCAGCCGGGCCGCCGCCGCCGGGATCACGATCAGGGCAATGACCAGCACCGTCCCGACGGCGCGGACGGCGGCGACGACGACGAGCGCGATCACCAGGTTGAGGACGAGGTCCAGCAGCCACACCGGGTACCCGGCCGCGCGCGCCCCCTCCGGGTCGAACGCCCGCAGCAGCAGCTCCTTGTGGATCAGCGCGAGCACCGCGAGAGCCACGGCGGCGGTCACTGCGGTCACGGTGATGTCGGTGGAGTCGACGGTCAGCAGACGTCCGAAGAGGAACGCGGTGAGATCCGACGTGTAGGACTCCCGGCGCGAGACCAGCACGACACCGACGGCGAAACAGCCGGTGAGCAGCATCGCCATGGCCGCGTCCTCGGTGACCCGCCGGGTGGAGACCAGCGCGGTGAACCCGGCGGCGGCCGCGACGGCGACGAGCAGCGCACCAGGCACGATGCCGGAGTCGCCGGCGATCAGAAAACCGATCACGACACCCGGGAAGACGGCGTGGGTGAGCGCGTCGGTGAGGAAGGCCAGCCGGCGCAGCAGGACGAGGACCCCGACCACGGCGCTCAGCGTCCCGAGCAGCAGTACCTCGAGCAGCGCCCGGTACATGAACGGCCGCTCGAACGGCGCGATCAGGAGATCGCCGGGCGTGCTCACGGCCCGGTCACACGCGGGTCACGACGACGCCCCGGCCGTCGATCTCCAGCGCGGCGCCGCCGTAGGCGGCCCGCAGGGGCTCCGCGGTGAGCGCCTCGGCGGGCGGCCCGAACGTGATCTGACGGCCACTCAGCAGGCACACCTCGTCGCTGATGAGCTGCGCCAGGGCCAGGTCGTGGGTGGAGACGACGACGGCCGTGCCGGCGGCGGTCAGCGTACTGAGCGTGGCGAGCAGGGCGTCCTGCGAGACGACGTCCACGCCGTTGAACGGCTCGTCGAGCAGCAGCAGGCGGGGCTGGGCGGCGATGGCGCGGGCCAGCAGCACCCGCTGGCGCTGCCCTCCGGAGAGCGTGCCGAAGCGATCCCGGGCCCGGTGGGCCAGCCCGACGGCCTCCAGCGCGGCCTGCGCCGCCGCCCGGTCGGCGCGGCCCGGACGGCGGATCCAGCCGATCCCGCGGTAGCGGCCCATCAGCACGACCTGGCCGACCGAGATCGGGAAGTCCGGGTCGAGCGTGTCCGCCTGTGGCACGTAGGCGACCTCCCGGCGGGCGGCGCCCGGGGGACGTCCCAGCACCGTGATCAGCCCGTCGACCACGGGCACCAGGCCGAGCACGGCCTTGATCAGCGTTGACTTGCCCGCGCCGTTGGGCCCGATGAGGGCCAGCGTCCGGCCCGGGTGGAGGACGCCGTGCACGCCGTGTAGCACCGGCACCCTGCCGTAGGCGATGCTCGCGTGCTCCAGCGACAGTGCGGCGGGAGCGGCGCCGACCTGGTCGGGGAGCGCGATCGCGTCGGCCGCCAGTGCTGTCGCCACTGCCGCCACCGGCGCCGCGGTCGTCGGTATCGCCACCGGCGACGGTGACGGGGCTCCGTCCGGCCCGTCCGGCGCGGTCAGGCACGGTGCCTGAGCGTTACCGGTCATGATCGACCACCGGTCCATCCTGTAGATCCTGGCTGTGGGTCCTGTCTCACCGGAGGGCGTTGACGATGGTATCCGTGTTGTGCCGTTCGGCTTCGAGGTAGGTGGCACCATCAGACCCCGCCGGGCCCAGCGTGTCGGCGTAGAGGGCACCCTCGCCGGCGACGACGCGGACGCCCGCCTCGCGGCCGATGGTCTGCGCCGTCCGCGGCGGCAGGGATGACTCGGAGAACACCGCCACGACGCGGGACGCCCTGATCCGGCTGACGATGTCGTCGATCGCCCGGCCGGAGAGCTCGGCGGACGTGTCGAAGCTCGGGATGATCGACCCGACGAACTCCAGGCCGTACCGGTCCACGTAGTAGCCGAACGAGTCGTGGTTGGTGACCAGCTTGCGCCGGTCCGCCGGGATGGTGTCGATCTTCTGCTGGTTCTCCCGGTCGAGCTCGTCCAACTTGGTCGTGTAGCCGGCGAGGTTGGCGCGGTACGTGGCGGAGCTCTCCGGATCGGCCGCCGCGAGCCCCTTCTCGACGTTCGTGACCATGATCTTCGCGTTGCGCGGGTCGTGCCAGACGTGCGGGTCGCCCCCGGCGTGCTCGTCCTCATGCGCACCCTCGTCGGCGTGGTCCGTGCCCCCTCCGGGCTCACTCCGGACGGTGACCCCGTCGGCCATCACGACCTCGACGCCGTCGAAGCCGCTGGCCGAGATCGCGTCGTCGAGCCAGCTCTCCAGGCCGACACCGTTCTCGATCAGGACGTCCGCGGAGCCGATCGCCTCGAGATCGGCCGGAGAAGGCTCGTAGTCGTGCGGATCGACGCCCGGCCGCAGGATCTGCCTGACCTCGATGCCGTCACCGCCGATGACGCGGGCGAAATCCGCCGCGTAGGTGGTCGTCGCGACCACCCGTGGCGCCGAGCCGCCCGCGCCGCCGCCGGAGCCCCCACCCGAGCCGCCGCAGGCCGCCAGCGCGGCGGCGAGCGCAGCCGCGGTGAGCAGAGCGGCGGCGGGACGCGCCACCGGCAGCGACCGGGGGCGCGAGGCCTGGTCCGACGGGTGTCCGGCGGTGGACCGGAGGGGCAGGGGCGACATGAGGAAAATGAAAACGGTTGTCGATGCAGATGTCAAATCGAACCGGCATGGTCCAAACGGATGGCGCCCGCGGAGGTCAGCTGGCCAGGAAGCTGATCTGGACCCGCCTGTTCAGCGCGCGCCCAGCGGCGTCGTCGGACCCGTCGGGCCGGGTGTTCGGCGCGACGGGGTCGGCTCCGCCGCGGCCCGTAGCCGAGACGCGCGTGCCGCTCGGTACGGCTGGGCGGAGCAGATCCGCGACCGCGTTGGCCCGGCGCTGCGAGAGGATCACGTTGTAGGCCGGGGTGCCGAGGCTGTCGGTGTGGCCGAGAACCGTGACCGTCCTGGTGGCGGGGCCGACCCGGCCCGCGAGCGTGGCGATCTCCGTGCGCGCGGCCTCGGTCAGATCGTCGGAGTCGAAGGCGAACAGGACGTCCGCGCTGATCGTGACGGTGACCCGGTCGCCGGACCGTTCCTCGGTGACCAGCGGGAGCACGGAGTCCGCCGGGTCGATGGTGAGGACCGAGCCGGCGGCGTCGAGCGGGCGCACCGAACGGGTGATCTCCTCGGCGGGCACATCGGCCGGGGGCGGTGGTGCGCTCGTGGCGCCGAGGGCCCCCGGGCTCTCCGCCCCGGCGAGCACCCAGAGCGCCGCGGTGACCAGAGCCAGCCGGGCGGCCCGGCCCGCGATCGCCGTCACTGTCGCTGTCGCGGCGGGGGGCCGCGGGAGCGCGCTCAACGCGTGATCGCGGCGTCGTCGACGATCACCCGGTCGTTGAGGTAGACGTCCACGGTGGTCACGTCGGCGGGCGGTGCGGCGAAGGTGAACGAGCCGGTCACAGGCACGTTGTTGCGGGTCCGGGTGGTTCCCGAGGCGGCGCCCAGCGCCACTCCGGCGGAGTCCCGCACGACGGTGTAGCGGCGTAGGTTCACGGAGTCGACCAGGGTGACAGCGGCGTCGCGCCGGCCGGCCATGTCGTAGAGCGTGATGCCGGTGCCCGGGTCCTTGGCGTAGCGCGGGGTGAAGAGCAGATCGAGGCGGGCGAGTTGGCCGTCGACCCGCAGCCCGACGAAGCCGACCTCGACGTCCCCGTCCGCTCCCTGGATCCGGGTGGTGCGGCTCGCGGTCGGCGTTCCCGCCGGCGGGGCGGTGGAGGCGGTCGGCTGCTGGCTCGCGCCCGGTGTGCCGCTCGCCGGGGTGGACGGGGGCGCCGCGCTGTCATCGGAGCCCGAGCAGCCCTGGACGACCAGGCAACCGACCAGCAGACAGCTGGCGAGCAAGGCGGACGCACTCCGCGGGCGCTTACTCGGATCCAGCGTCGTCGCCGGAGCGGGTGGCATCTCCGGGACGGGCGTCGTCGCTGGGGTGAGCCGGGGCAGGTGGGGCATCGGACCTCCGGGCGGGAGGGTCAGGGTCGTGCGATGCCGATTATGATCCCCGCCCGGCCGGCCTGGGAGCCGGGATGGACACCGCCCGAGCCCAGTCCGCCACCCGTGGGTCGAACGGCGAGAGCGGGCGCGCTGCGCTCTCGCCCAGCAGCGCCGGGGCGGGGCCGGGTCCGTCCGCGGGCGGTTCCGGCCTGTTCTGGCCGCTCATTCGGTTCCGTGCTCCGCCTCTTCCAGCAGGAGGCGCAGCTCGAGCCCGAGCGAGCGAGGTTCGGCCAGCGGCGACCGGAACAGCACCCGGACGGCGTCGGCGCCGTCGGGGCCGATCCGCCACATGTCCAGGCCGGCCCGGTCGAGCGAGGTCACCGACGCGCCGATCACCTCGTCGGCGCAGATGCTCCCGGCCGCCGTGACGCCGCGCGCGGCGAGCTGGCGCATCTGGGCGGCGTGGGCCTTGTTGAGGTGCTCGATCAGGTCCGGGGCGTAGGCCGTCACGAGGTCGGGCTCGGCGAGGGCGTACGAGGTGAGCTCGACGCGGCGGGCCGGCCCGAGCGACGACCAGCGGCCGCCGGGACGTGCCGCCGCGTCGCGCCGCGTGCCCCGCGCCCGGCGGGTGACCCGGGACCGCCGCGGGGCCGGAGCCTCCACGACCTCCGGGCCCGCCGCCAGTTCGGCACCCGCCGCTTCCGTGTCGGTAGCCAGTTCCGTGCCCGCGGCCAGCTCGGCGTGTGCGGCTTCGGTGCCTGCCGCGAGCTCGGTCGCGACCGGCACGGAGCCGGCGGCTGTCCGGTCGGCGGCTGTCCGGCCGGCGACCGGTGCCCGGGTGGCGCCGGCCGGCGCTTCGGCGCGGCCGGGCAGGCAGATGAGCACCTCGTCCACGGCCACGGAGAGGACACGCAGATCGGAGATGTCGCCGGAGGTCACCGTGATGCTGCGCCCCAGGTTGCCCAGGCGTTGGACGAGCTCGTCGGCGGTCTCCGCCGCCGAGGCCAGCACCCCCGCGAGGACCAGGCGCTCCCCGTTGTGGCCGGGCACGTCGACGCGTGCGCGGCGGCCGGAGTCCGCGCACCGCGCGGGCGGGCTGTCGGCGCCCACGAGCAGCAGGGGCTCGCCGCCGTCGTCGATGAGTCCGACCCAGCCCCGAACGTGGGCGCAGGGCAGCGTGAGCAGCGCGCAGCGGCCGCCGGCGAGGATGGTCCTCGCCTGCTCAGCCAGCACGGGCATGTCGACGTCCGAGCTTGGACTCGTCACCGGGCCTCCTCCTGTCATCAGGTAAGGCTTACTTAAGTCGTCGAGAGCCCGATGGTCAAGCCTTTCGTCCAGTTGTGGTCCCCTGTCTCAGATCAACACTGGTCGCGATTCCCAATGTCCGCGCAACGCGGTCCCGGAAGGGCACCGCGATCCGGTTCGCGGGCGGAGGATTCTAGGCTGTCGTGGTCGGGCAGTGTCTCGCCCCTCGAGAAGGAGGTGCCGGTGATCTTCAAGTTGGTCGGTGACGGTCGCCCGTACCCCGATCATGGTCTTGGCCAGCGGGACTGGGCCGCCATCCCGCCGCGGCAGGTGCGGCTCGACCAGCTCATCACGACGAAACGGGTGCTGGCGCTCGACGTCCTGCTGGACGAGGACTCGACGTTCTACGGCGACCTGTTCCCCCACGTCGTGGAGTGGGGCGGGGCGCTCTACCTGGAGGACGGCCTGCACCGCGCCGTGCGCGCGGCGCTGGCGCAGCGGACGTCCATCCACGCCCGGGTGCACGTGCACACCGCGGCACGGCCGGCGGGCAGGCTCAGCCACCAGTGACGCCGGGCCGGGCGCTTCCCGCGCTCCAGGTCCGGCGCCTGGCGGCGGCGGGTACGGGCCCCCGGCTCAGTCGTTGGTGATCTCGTAGGTCACGTAGGTGTCCTCGCCGACCTTGGCGAAGACGTAGCGCGGGCACGCCGACCCCGGCCGGTAGGCCGCGATGGGCCGCAGCACGGGGGAGCGCATGACCTGCTTGAGCCGCCCGCCGGCGAGCTTGCGTGCCTGGGCCCCGGAGACATCCGCCGTCTCCTGGCGCTCGTACCATCCACCGCAGTAGTGGATGTCGTGGGGGCGTGACGTCCAGGCCGGCGTGTGGAAGACCCAGAGCAGGTAGGCCGTACGCATGATCAGGGCCAGCAGGGCGATCGTGATCAGAGCACGGACGAGGTTCCCGGCCCGGTTCGTGGCGAGAACGGGACTCACAACTCCGGGAGCCTAGGGCAGCTACCCCCGTTCCGGGGCAAGCCGTCCCTTCCAGCCGGGGCGTGTCGCGTGCGCGCCCGCCCGCCGACGCCCCGGCTAAACAGCACGACCGGGCCTGTCCGCGGCCCCACCGACGTGCCCGGACGGGGGCAGGTCGAGGGCCGGGTTGCCGTCGAAGAAGCCGTCCGGGCGCAGCTCGAAGCCGATCCGGCTGACCGGCATCACCGGCCAGTCCTCCGGGCGCACGACGTGGTGCGCCCCGAAGCTGTACCAGACGACGATGTCGGTGTCGGCGACCGGCCGGTCCGCGGCCGCGTACTGCGGCAGGCCCTCGTTGCCCGCGTTCTGGTTCGGGTAGCGGCCGGCGGCGTACCGCTCCCGCTCGTCGTACGCGGTCACCCACAGGTTGCGGGACGCGAACCGCCCGCGCGCCGCCTGGTGCGAGTCGGGATGCGCCAGCAACGGCGCCGTGTGTCCCGGGACGAGCCGGTAGGCCACCGGGCGGCCGAGCGGGCCCTCGACGCGCGGGTTGGTGATCCGCCAGAACCGCGCGACGGACGGGTCGACCCTGCGCTGGGCGTGGCGCTCCGAGTCCAGCAGCGTGTCCTGGGTCCGCCAGGCGACGCCCGTCGGGTTGTCCGGGCCGATGGGGTCGGGCACCGAGTCGATCTCGTGCACCGAGTTCGGGCCGCCGTCGAGCTCCAGGTCCAGGCGCACGTTGAAGAAGTGCTGGTGATGCGGCCCGTACAGGCCGGGCGCCACGAGCACCCCGTGCGACGGCGACTCGCCCGGCCGCACCGCCCCGGTGGAGATGACCCCGGTCAGCTTCACCTCGAACTCGATGGTGCCGTCCAGATAGAGGTACCAGAAGTAGCCGTACTCGTAGTTGCCGACCGTGCAGATCATCGAGATCACCAGCCGGCGCATCCGCCGGACCTCGACCTGGCCGGTCCGGAAGTCGGTGTGCTTCCAGGCGATTCCGGTGTCCTCCTCGTGCAGGCACACCGCGTTCGGGATCGTCACCGGGTTGCCGTCGGAGTCGTTCACGACCCCGTCGAAGTACCGGATGTCGCCGAGGCAGTCGCAGCCGAGCCGCAGCGAGTTGGCCGTCACCCCGACCCCGTACTCGCCCATGTCGAAGACGTTCTTCACCCGGTGCGTCGGCGCCGGGTCGCCGTACGGGACGAACATCTCCGACACCGACGCGCGTTGCAGGATCGGCCGCCGCCGGCCCCGGTCGGTGTACGCGACCTGGTGCAGGATGAGGCCCTCGCGCGGGGTGAAACCGATGCGCAGGTCCCACTTCTGCCACCGGACGGCGTACCCGTCCACGGTGAAGCTGGCGCCGCGCGGTTGGGTGACCTCGATCGGGCGCAGGTCGTCGCGCAGCCGGTCGAACGCGGGGACGTTCTCCGGGGCGGCCGTCATCAGCGCCGGTGCGTAGTTGCCGGGGCGCGGCGGCAGCGGCACAGGGCCGTCCGGGCCCTGGCCGTGGTCGGTCACGTCGACGACGGCCATCGCCTCGAGGTCGACGACGACCTGCAGTCCCTCCGCGGGCCGGGCGTAGCCGTTCTCGCCGGGCCCGGAGCGGACGAACGTCACCGGGCGCGCGATGCGCCGCCGGGCAGGGTCGTCCTCACGCCCGGTGTAGCCCGCGGACCACGGGTCGATCATCGCGAGGGAGAAGTCGGTGACCCCGCGCCTGCGCATCGCCGCCTGCCAGTGCGGGTCGGCACGGACGACGTCCTCGCAGGCCAGGAACTCCTCCATCATCATCGCCGCCTGCACGCCGGGGACCACGTACATCTCCACCACCGTCCCGGCGGACAGCGACACGACGGCCTCGTGGGTCAGCCGCGCCCCGCGCTCGTGCAGGACGCAGAACGCCTGCCGGTCCGGCGCGGCCAGCTCGTCGCCGACGTCCCGCTCGGCCTCGCGCGACACCAGGGCGGCTTTTGGTGGCTCGTTCAGTTCGATGGAAACGAAACGAAACTCCGGCCCGAGCTTCTCGCTCGCCCGCAGGATCGCGGTGGCCCGGCCGATCTCGGCGGCCGACAGCGGTTCGAGGGGATGCGCCGGTCGCGCCGGGATCGTCCCGGGCTCCGGGGACGCACTGACCGTCATGGCGAACTCCACCAACATCTCGGGTGCGTGACCCGGCACGCAAGGGACTGGGCCACCCAAAAGTAGAGGTCGCCGAACGCGGGCCATCGGCGGCCCGTTCGGTGGTTTCCGGACGTCCGAAATGGACGCCGGTCAGCATTTCCCGAGATGGGCCTCGGCAGGATTCCCGCAGCAGGTCCGGTCAGGATTCCGGAGGTGGGTACTCCCGGAGGTCAGGACTCCCGGAGGTAGGTGAGGACGGCGAGGACCCGGCGGTGGTCCGTCCCGGAGGACTCCAGCCCCAGCTTGGCGAAGACGTTCGAGATGTGCTTCTCCACCGCGCCGGCGCTCACCACGAGCGCAGCGGCGATGGCCGTGTTCGACCGGCCTTCGGCCATCAGTCCCAGCACCTCGCGCTCGCGCGGGGTGAGCGTGGCCATCGGATCGTTGCGGCGGCTGCGCACCAGCAGCTGCGCGACCACCTCGGGATCCATCACCGTCCCGCCGGCGGCGACGCGCCGCACCGCCTCGACGAACTCACGGACGTCCGCGACCCTGTCCTTGAGGAGGTAGCCGACGGCACCCGCGCCGTCCGCGAGCAGCTCGCTGGCGTACTGCTTCTCCACGTACTGGCTCAGGACGAGCACCGGCGTACCGGGCACCTTGTCCCGCGCGGAGATCGCGGCGCGCAGCCCCTCGTCGCGGTGCGACGGCGGCATGCGCACGTCCACCACCGAGACGTCGGGCCGGTGCTCGACGATCGCGGTGACCAGGCCGGGGCCGTCCCCGACCGTCGCGACCACCTCGCAGCCGGCGTCGGTCAGCAGGCGGCGGATTCCCTCGCGCAGCAGCACGGAGTCCTCCGCGATCACGACCCGCACAGCACATCCTCCTCGCGTCCGTCCGGCGGCGTGAGCGGGTCGCCCGGGCGCAGGATCGCCTCGGTCAGCATGGTGACGTAGACCCCGCAGTCGGTATGCCCGTAGTTGCTGGAGAGTTCCTTGAGTATCCGGATGTCACGGATCCCCGTCTCGGGATTGACGGTCGTCGCCGCGCAGCGTGGCGTCCGTGCGAGCACGCGCGCGCGGGCGGCGCCGAGGCCGAGCTCCAGGCCGGCCCAGCCGAGCTCCGCCCACGGTGCGATCCCGTCGATGTAGACGTTCGCCCGGAACCGCAGCGGGTCGACGGGCTCACCGACCCGCTCCGCGAGATCCCGGACGGAGGCGAGATTGATCACCGAGACGGCGTGCATGAACGTGTCCCCGCCAGCACCCGTGTCGGTGAAGCGGTGCCGCCCGCGGGCAGCGACGAGCCGCGGCCGGCCGCCGAGCCGGGGCCCGAGCACCGCGAGGACGTAGTCCTCCAACTCGGTGCGCCCGGCCGGGGTGTTCAGGTCGACCCGGCGCACGTCGACGAGCCCGTCACCGGGCCTGGCGGCGGGGCCGCCACCGGGCCCGGTGACGGGCCCGTCACCAGGCACGTCACCGGTGTGTGCCGCCTGCTCGCGCAGGCCGAAGGTCAGCATCCCGGACGCCGGGTCGAACGAGCTGCGGATCCGCGCGAGCGCCTCGTCCTTCTGGAGCATGACGAAACGGGTCTTGGGCAGGACCTCGGGGTCTTCCTCGTCGAACATCGTGTCCGGGCGGGCGAGCGCGAACATGCGGTCACCGGGGACGCTGTCGCCCGGATGGAGCGGCACCTCCGGGAGCGCCTCGGGTGTCATCCCCTTCAACGGGTACCGGAAGAGCCGGACGACGCGGCCCACGGCGGGGCTCGCGGTCGTGCCCGCCTCGCTGCTGGCGTCCATGCCCGTGCTCAACCTTCCATCCCCGAAACCGCCGGTGTAGGCCGAAACTGTCAGTGGGCCGAAACTGTCGGAGCCGGGTGAAACCGTCTCGCCATGTTCCGCGCGACCGTACGCTCAGACCGTCATGGTCAGTGCTCGGATCACCCCTCGGATCACCTCCCGGCCGGCGCGCCTCATGCCCGCCCTGGCCCGGGGCGCGGGTGCGGCCCTTCTCGCGTTCCTGGTCGGTGCGCTGTGGCTGGTCGCGCTCGCCCGCCCGGCGTCCGCGCACACCGTCGGCGGGGCCGGCCCGACGAACTACCACACCACGCTCACCGGGGACCCGGCCGTACCCGGTGTGCGGCTGAGCGTCGTCGAGAACGGGAACCGGGTGCGGCTGGTGGCCACGGCGGGCTTTCCCATCCTCGTCGAGGGATACGAGAAGGAACCCTACCTACGCCTCGACACCCGCGGAGTGTGGGAGAACCGGCGTTCCTCGGCCACGTACCTCAACGCCAGCCGCACCGGCGACGACCCCGGCCCAGCCGACGTGGTCGACCCGTCGGCCCCGCCGGACTGGGTGCGGGTCTCCGCGGCGCCGGGCGGCCGCGTCGAGGCGTTCTGGCACGACCACCGGGTCCACTGGATGGGGTCGGCGGACCCGCCCGCGGTGCGCGCGGCGCCGGACCAGCGGCACCGGATCCAGGACTGGTCCGTCCCGCTGACGGTCAGCGGGCGGCAAGCCGTCTACACGGGGACGCTCGAGTGGATCCCCGGCCCGTCGCCGCTGCCGTGGGCGGCGGGCACGGTCGCGGTGCTGGCCGGCACCGCCGCGCTGGGTCTCCTCCGGCAGGCGCGGTGGCCGCTCGCGGCCGTGCTGGCCGGTCTCGTCGCGGTCGACGCGACGCACTCCGCGCTGGTCGCGGCGGCGAACGCGGAGGGCCGCCTCGACGCCTTCGTCTGGGGCAACGCCGTGCAGATCGCCGTGTGGGCGGGCGCCCTGGCCGGCGCGGTCCTCATCGTCCGGCGCTCGCCGACGGGGCTCTACCTGGCGGTGAGCGCCGGGCTGCTGATCGCCGTCCTCGGCGGCCTGCCCGATCTCGGGGTGTTCGTCCGCTCCGGCACGCCGGTGGTCGGCCCGGTGCTCGTGGTCCGGGTGGTCACCGCGGTGACGCTGGGCGCTGGCGCGGGGCTGGGGCTCGCGGTGTGGCTGACATCGCGACGCCAGCCCGAGATGTCCGTTTCATCCGGGGCGCCGGAGGTGTCGGGGGTGTCCGGGGTGTCCGTCCCGTGACAAGGAATGTGGTCCTTGGCGCCAGTGACGTCCCCGCGTGGCAGGCTTGCCGACTGTGACAGGTATGCCGGGGACGAGCAGGCTCGCGAGAGCAGCCGTCTTCGGTGTCTCCTCGGCCTGCCTGGCGCTCGCGGCGCACGTCGCCGCGGGCGGGGAACGCCCGCCCGCCCTGCTGGTCGCGGCCGGCGCCGGGCTTCTCACCCGGGTCGCCTACGGCCTCGCCGACCGGGAACGCGCGCTGGGGCAGATCCTCGGGGCCGTCCTGGCCGCGCAGGCCACGCTGCACACCGCCTTCGTTCTCGCGACGCACCACCCCCCCGGCGCGGGCGGAGCCGGCTCGGCACCGGCCGCGGTCGCGGTGGCGGGGCCCGGGGTCGGTGAGCACCTGGTGGCTTCCCTGTTTCCCGGCGGGTCGATGGTTGCCGGGCACGCCTGCGCCGCGTCGTGCGTGGCCGTGCTGCTGCACCGGTGCGAGCGGCGCCTGTGGTCCACCGCGGCGCTGCGGTTGGCGGTGGAACGCGCCGTCACCGCCGTGGCGCGGATGACGTCCAGCGTGCTCGCCCGGCTGCGCGCCGCGGGGCGGATCGTGCCGCTCGCCGCGGCGGCGCGGCCGCGGGTCGCCGCCGCGCCGGTGACCTCGATGCCCGGGCGGGTCGCCGGCGGCGGGGCCGGTCCGGGGATCCGGTGGCACGCTCATGTCCTCCTGCTCGGAACCGACGCCGCACGGCGCGGGCCGCCGACCCGTCGACCGGGGTCGAGTCTCCGACCGGCGCTCTGACAGCGCACGGCGGAAGCCGGCACGCGCGCGTCCGGAAGGTTCGCGCCGCTCGCGACGATGCGGCCTGCGATGCGGCCGTCGTGACGCTGCCGTGTCCTGGCGTCGCTGTCCTTGACGGTGCCGTCCTTGGTGGTGCTGTTCGTGGCCGTGCCGCCTGGGCCCGCGCCCGCCGCTTCGCGTCGGCGCCGCCGGCCGTGCCGAGACGACCCCGGTGCTCGGGTCAGCAAATCCGATCACCAACGGAAGGCCCGACCGGCCTTCGAGGAGGACTCCGATGTCCCGCACCATCCGCACAGCCCGGCTCCGCCGTGGGGTCCTGTGCGCGCTCGCCGCCGCGGCGGGCACCATCGCGCTCGCCGTGCCGGCGTCCGCACACGTCACCGTGTCGCCGGCGGAGGCGGCCGCGGGCGGCTACGCGACCCTGTCGTTCAAGGTGCCGACCGAGAGCGACACGGCGTCCACCACCGGGATCGACGTGCAGTTCCCGACCGACGCGCCGATCGCGTCGGTCACCGTCCAGCCCAAGCCCGGCTGGACGTACAAGGTCACCAAGGGCGCGCCGCCGGCGCCGCTCACCGTGCATGGCAGCCAGGTCAGCGAGATCGTCACCCGGATCACCTGGACGGCGCAGGACGGCGGCGGCATCAAGCCGGGCGAGTTCGACACCTTCAGCGTCTCGGCCGGCCCGCTGCCGGAGAAGGGCGACCAGGTCGTCTTCAAGACCTTGCAGACCTACTCGGACGGCGAGGTTGTCCGCTGGGTCGATGTCGCGGCGGCGGGTGCCGCCGAGCCGGAGCACCCGGCGCCGACGGTCACGCTGACCGCCGCCGCGGCAGCCGGCCACGACGACGACGGTGACGGCGACGACACCGCCAGCATCGAGTACACGGCCGCCACGGAATCGGACTCCACGTCGGACGGCACGGCGCGCGCGCTCGGGATCACCGGGCTCGTGCTGGGAGTCCTCGGGCTGGCCGCCGGGGCCTTCGCACTGATCACGACCCGCCGGCGGGCCTGACCCCGCGGGGTGCCTCCCACCAGCCGGTGGGAGGCACCCCGCACTTGCCGACACCGGCCGGCCGGGGTGGCACCCCCGCCTGGGCGGAACATCACCCGGAACGGAACATCATGACCGGATCCGAACGAAGGGGCTTGGAGCGTGGCGCCGGCCGCCGGCGCGCCGGCGAGCCCTCCCGCCGCCACGTCGGCGCCCGCAGGGTGCTGGCGGTCTGCGCGCTCGCCGCCGTCGCCGTGCTGGGCATGGCGCTGCCCGCGTCGGCGCACGCGGTGCTCACCGGTAGCGACCCGGTGGGCGGAGCGGCCCTCGACACCGCTCCCGCCCAGGTGACCCTGACGTTCAGCGAGTCCGTCTCGGTCAAGTCCGATTCGATCCGGATCCTGGACACCGCCGGCGCCCGCGCCGACGAAGGCGGTGCGCACGCCGGTGCGGCGGCGTCGCAGGCGACCGTCGCCCTGCGCGCCGGGCTCGGCCGGGGCACGTACGTGGTGAGCTGGCGAGTCGTCTCCGCGGACAGCCACCCGGTCGGCGGCGCGTTCGCGTTCGGGGTCGGAGGCCCGCCCGACGCCGGCGCGGCGGCTGCCCTGCCCTCGGGCGGCGGCGGGTCCCGGGTGGTCGGGGTGGCCCTGGGCACGGCGAGGTTCATCGCGTTCGCCGGGGCTGCGCTGCTGATCGGCGCCACCTTCTTCGTGGCCGTCCTGTGGCCCGCCGGGGCGCGCCGCTCCGCCCCGGTCCGGCTGATCGCAGCCGGCTGGCTGCTCAGCCTCGTCGGCGCGGTCGGGATGCTCCTCTTCCAAGGGCCCTACACGGCCGGGTCCGGAATCTCCGGCATTTTCCGCGGTGACCCGCTGGCCACCACCCTGGACGGCCGTTACGGCCAGCTCCTGGCGATCCGCGTGCTGGCGCTGCTGCTGGCCGTGCCGCTGCTGCGCCGGCTGCGCGACCCGGAGATGACCGAACCGGGCGACGACGGCGTTCGCCACCCATCCGGGGCCGGCCGCCGGGGACTGGTGGAGCTCGCCGGTCTCGGCCTGGCGCTTGTGGTGACCATGGCGATGATCGGCCACGCGAGCGCGGGGGAGACAGTCTGGCTGGCGACGGCCAGCGTGACCCTGCACACCGCGGCCATGGCGATCTGGCTGGGCGGGCTGTGCGTGCTCGGCCTGACCCTGCTCGGCTGGTCCGGGCAGGGCGCAGGCGACGGCCACGGCAGCAGCGACGGCACCGGCACCGGCAATGACACTGGCGATGACGGCATGGGCCGGGACGCGAGCCTCGAAGGCGAGCCCGTGCCGCCCGCCCACGCGGTCGAACTGGCCCATGTCCTGCCACGCTGGTCGAGGACGGCGATGATCGCGATCGCCGTGATCGTCCTGACCGGGGCCTTCCAGACCTGGCGGGAGATCGGCGAGTTCGGGGCGCTGTTCGACACGACCTACGGCCGGTTGCTCCTCTACAAGCTCTGGTTCGTCCTCGGCGCGCTCGGGCTGGGGTTCCTCGCCAGGCGCTGGGTGCTCCGGCACTACCACCCCGAGCCGGGGCCGCAGGTCACCTCGATCGCCCTCACCGGGCTGCGCCGTGGCGTGCTGTTCGAGGTCCTGATCGGTGCCGTGGTCCTGGCGGTCACCGCGATCCTGGTGAACACCATCCCGGGCCGGGACTCCTACGCCCCGCCCTTCGCCAGGACCACCGTCGCCGGCCCGCTCACCGTGGACATCAACGTCTCGCCCACCCGCACCGGCGCGCAGACGATGCACATCTACACCTACGACCCGCAAGGCCGGCCGCAGCGGCTGGTCGAGGCCAGCGGGGAGCTGAGCCTGCCCTCGGCGGGTGTCGGCCCCCTACAGGTCCCGCTGGTCGAGGTCGCTGACGGCCACGCCGTAGCCGAGGGAGTGGGCGTGCCCCTGCCCGGCCAGTGGCAGCTTCGCTTCACCCTGCGCGTCAACGACTTCGACCAGTACGTGACGACGGTCTTCTACGACGTCCGCTGAACTCCGCCCGCTCTGTTGCCTCGGCCGCGTATGGACTGGCTGAGGCAACGCGCTTCGGTTGAGCTACTTCCGACTCGGCATTAGACCGGGAACGGGCTCTGCACGTCTCGGGTGCCCGGTGGGAGGCGCTGGTCGCCGGCCGGTCCCGGTGCGGTCGTCGCCGGCGGGGCCGGTGCCTCACTGGTCGGCGGCGCCGGGGCCGGAGCGGTGCTCGGGGGCGGGGCGGGCTCGGAGGTCGTCGCCGGCGGCGGAGCCTCGCCGTCCGGCGGCGTCGTCGGGGTGCCCGTGGCCGGGGGTCCCGTGGTGGCCGGGGGCGCCGTCGTCGGGCCGGCGGTCGTGGTGGGGCCGGTCGTCGCGGGCGGTGTCGTCGGCGGGGTCGTCGCCGGCGGCGCGGGCGCGTTCGTGGTGGGCGGCGGCGGTGTGCTCGGGGCCGGCGCGGGCGGTGCGGCGGGCTGGTCGGCGCCGCGCTGGCCGGTGTCGACCTCGCGGACGACCTGGCCGGGGCGGGATACACCGGGACGGCTCGTGTAGGCGCCCGCGACGGTCGGCACCACAGTGGGCGAGGGCGCCTCGGACGCGACCGGCGGCCGGGCGATCGTCGGCAGGGGGCCGGGTGGCGCCGAGGGGGCGATCGCGACGATGCCGGGGCCGCCGTCGGCGACCAGCGCGGCCTCGCTCGCGGGCCAGGAGATGACGGCGGTGAGCCCGGCGACGGCGACGACCAGGGCGGCGGCCACGGCGATCGCGGGCCGGGCCCGGAAGTCGGCGAACCCGCCGGACCCTGCGGCGTCACCCGGGTAGGCGCGGTCCACGGGGATCAGCGGGAGGACGTTCCCGTACCGGTCCTGGGCGCCGGCGCCGGCCGGTGCCATGGTCTGCTCATGCTGGTCGTCCTGGCGCTGCGTGCGCAACTGCCCGGTGGACGGCGAGATGATGGTTACGGCGTCCTCAGGGGCGTAGCCGCCCGCGGGGCGACCGTCCGCGACCGGTGCCGGACCGCGACGGTCCTGGGTCGGGAAGGCCGAGGCGGTGAAGGCCGGGACGGCCGGGCGGCTCGGGGCGGCGGCACCGGGATGGCCCGGCACCCCGCCGGCAGCCAGGCCCGCCGCGGCGGCCAGGTCGTCGACTCCGGCAGGCGCGACGCCCGCAGGCTCGGTACCGGCGAACTCGGAGCCGGCGCGCTCGGCGGCTCGGCGGCTCGCGGCCGCCGCGGCGGCTTCGGCGGCGACGGCCGCGCGGTCGAAGGTGCGCTCCAGCCCGGCCCGCAGGCTGGCCGGCGCGGGCACCACGGCGCCGTCGAGCAGCTCCTCGGGTGAGACGCCGTGCGGGACGGGAACGCTGCGCGCCTGCGGGGATCCCGACCAGGCCAGCGCGCTGCCGCGGGCGAGCTCCAGTAGCCAGGGGCGCAGTCGGGTCGGGTCCGAGAGCGGGTTGAGCCTCGTCCTCGCCACGAGGGCGAACGCGGTGCCGGCGGCCGCCCGCGCGACCGTCGGGTCGCCGAGGATCAGCAGGCACATCGAGAAGACGTCGTCGGCGTAGCGGTTGTACAGGTCATCGAAAGCCTGACGATCGCCGCGCCGAACCCGCGCCACCAGGTCCGCGTCGTCGTTCATCCGCTCAGCATCTCCCCGTGACGGCGTTCCTGACCTCGGCATCGGGACCAGGCTCCCAACCATTGTGGTGCCGGCCTGGTCACCGGTCAGGCGAGGTCAATAGTAGGAGGTGCGTCATCCCGTTGGGGTGAACGCTGGGAAGATCTTTTGTCGCCAGCTCGACACCACGGTCAGCTTGACGCTGATCGTGGTGTCGTATCCCACTTCGTCGGGCGCGCTGACCACCTTATACGAAGGCAGCTTCGACGTATCCGCTCCAGCATCGCCGGGGCCGGACCGGTCCAGGCGACTGGTGAAGAAACCGCCTGGTATTCCCGAGAACCATCGTCAGTGTGGTGATCAGGAATTGGGCGGTTGTTCGAGCAGCGTGACCGTCGCGGTCTGGCTGGAGCCGTCGCGCTGGTAGGTGACCTGCACCTGGTTGCCGATCTCGTAGGACCGGACGGCGGCGATCAGCGAATCCACGTCGGTGACGGCGCGATCCCCCACTTTGGTGATGACGTCACCTACGTGCAGGCCCGCTTTGTCTGCCGGGCCTCCACTGACCAGGGAGCGGATCTGCGCGCCCGTCCCACTCGCGGCCGTCGACCGGGTGTTCTCGTCGGCGGTGGAGGCGCTCACACCCAGATAGGGGTGCTGCGCTGCGCCGTTGTCGACGAGCTGGCCGGCGACCTTCTCCGCGTAGTTGCCCGGAATCGCGAAACCAACCCCGATGTTTCCGGACTGCTGACTACCACCAAAGGGTGAACTGCCGCCGACCGTCGCGATTGCGGTGTTCACGCCGATGATCTCGCCCTTGCTGTTCACCAGCGGCCCACCCGAGTTGCCGGGATTGATGGGCGCGTCGGTCTGGATCGCGTCCAGGACGGTGTTCTGCTGGTCCCGCACGGTCGCGTCGCCGGTGCGGACGGGCCGGTGCAGCGAGCTGACGATGCCGGAGGTGACCGTCCCGTTGAGGCCCAGCGGGCTGCCGACAGCGACGACGAGCTCGCCGACCTGCAGTGCGTCGGAGTCCCCGAACGTGGCAGCGGGCAGGCCGGTAGCGTCGATCTTGACCACGGCGAGGTCGGAGCTCGGGTCGGTCGCCTTGACCTGCGCGTCGAAGGTCCGGCCGTCCTGCATCGTGACCGTGAGGGTGCCGCCCTGCGAGGCGCCGGACACCACGTGGTTGTTCGTGAGGATGTAGCCGTCCGCGCGGATGATCGTCCCGGAGCCGGTGCCCGACTCCTGGCTGGACTGTTCGGCGATCGTCACGACACTGGGCAGGATCGCCTGCGCGGCCGCGGCGACCGTGTTGTCCGCGGCCGGGGAGACGCCGGCCGTGCCGGTCGACTGCCGCAGGCCGGCGGAGGAGGTCACCACCGCCGGGGAGTCGTCGCTGGCGACGAGTGCGCCGACGCCGCCGCCGATGCCGCCCGACACGAGCGCGATCGCCAGCGCGGCCGCGATCATCCGACGCCGGCGCATGGGCGCCGGGTTCGGCTTCGCCGGGGTGAACCGCCCGTAGGGATCGGAGCCGCCCGGTGACCCGGGCGCCTGGCCACCGGGTGCCTGACCGCCGGGAGCCGCTCCGGGCGGCACCGGGGCGCCCCAGCCGGGATGCCCGGGGTTCCACCACGCGCCGGACTGCTGCTGGCCCTGGCCGGTGGCCGGGCCGCCCTGGTCGACCCGTTGCGTGCTGTCGCCAGCGCCGGCGGTGGAGCGGGGGTCGGCCCAGCCGGAGGTCTGGGCGTAGGGCGCGGTCGGCCGGGGGCCCTGCTGCGGGCCCGGCTCGTAGGGCCCGCCGGGCGCGCCCGTGCCGGGCGCCGGCCCGGCCGGGTGCGGCGCCGGCGGGGGGCCCGCCGGAAAACCGCCGGTCTGGTCAGGACGGCTCGGGCCGGGCCCGGGCGGCGGGCCGCCGGCCGGCGGCGTACCGGGGTACTGCTGGTGTTCGACGGGATTCGACCGCGGGTCCACCGACCCCTCCGAACTGTTCGCCTCGGCCCTGGTCCGCTCCGGCGCGTTGTCGGGCGGAGCCCAAGGGGACCGGGCGTCGTGCGTGGTAGTCATGGTAAGCACTTTCCCCCGGGACCCTGAGCGATTCCTGAATTCCAACCTACGTTCCGCTTAGTCGGCGCCGCGAAGGGTGTCCGCTCCCGGACATCCTGCCCGAGTCCGGAAATGGCATCCGTTGTGGCCCCGGCCCGCGGCCCCGGCTCTGGTGCCGGCCCCGCGCGCAGGGCGGCCGAGCCGGCGCGCTCCTGGGCTGGTCACGGCGCTGGACTGGTCGTGGTGCCGGCTCCGCCGGGCACTCCGCCTGGCTGCTGACCGTGGCCGGCCTCCGTACCCGCGGCGCCTGCCGCGTCCCCCGGCGTGCCGGTGCCGGTGCCGTTCACCGTCGCCCGGCCGCCAGCAGGTCCCGGATCTCGGTCAGCAACCGGGTCTCGTCCGTGAGCGTCGGATCGTCCAGCGGGGACGTCTGGCCGCGCCGTCGCCGCTCATTGATCCTGCTGACCGGTGCGACCACGACAAAGTAGATCACCGCGGCGATCGAGAGGAACGCGATGAGGCTGTTCAGGAATCGACCGTAGTAGAAGACGCTGTTGTTGATCGTGAAGGTGAGCTGTGCGAAGTCCGGCTTCCCGATGATCGCGGCGATGAGCGGGGTGAAGAGGTTCGCGACCAGCGACGTGACCACCGCGGTGAAGGCGGTGCCGATCACGACGGCGACCGCGAGGTCGACGACGTTCCCCCGCAGCAGGAACTCTTTGAAGCCCTTCATGCATCCCCCCGGACGTCGACTTCCCCGCGATGCCGTGCCGAGCGTGTGACCGCCCGAGCGGGTGGTTCGTGGTGGTTCCCACCCGCCACACCATCGGGCCGGGTGCCGCGACCGCCGGTGCCGTCCGCGACGGCCGGCGACGTCGGCCGTCGGTGATGGCGAGGACACTAACGGCGGTGGTGGCGGCCGGCAGCGCGATGAGCCGGGGCCGGCGAACTCCTGCCGGCCGACTTCCCCCGGCAGGTCGGGAAATGGGCCACGAGGTGGGCTGAATGTCAAGGGGGCTCGCGCAACACTTCCGCAACGGCGTGATACACCGGTATCCGCTGGGTATTCCCTGCATGGCCCGGAATCGGAGGTTGTCTGGTGACGGACGGTGCGTGGAGAGGTGACCCTCGGGATCCGGCTGGGCCCGGCTACCGGGAACGGCCGCCCGGCGCACCGGACGACCCGGGGCCGGACGGCTACTGGGACGGCCCGGACCAGCATCAGCAGTACCGGAACGATCCCCGCGGCAACGGTTCCCACCAGGGCGTGCCGCACTACCAGGGCGGCCCGCCCGCGGGATATCCCGACGGCCCCCAGCCGGGCGGCGCCTACCAGCAGCCGGGATACCCGCCGGCCGCCGACCCCGGGCGCGCCTACGGCTCCGGCCCCGGTGGGGGTCCCTACCCGCCGGCAGGACCGGCGGGAGGCCAGTACTCGCCGCCGCCGCCCGGTCCCGGTGCCCGCCCGCCCGCGGGTGGTGGCGCCCCCTATCCTCCGGGCGGCCCGGGCCCCGCGACCGGCCCGTACCCGCCGCCCGGCCCCGCCACGGGCGGCTACCCGTCGGCGGACGGCCCGAGCGGCCCGGCCAGCCCGGGCGCTCCGGGCGGTGGGGGTGCCCGCCGGGACTCGACCTCCGTCCGCGGTGCCCTGGTGCCGCGCGCCGGCGCCGGCCGTGCCCCGACGCGCCCGCCGGGGTCGACCGGTCCGGCGCCGCGGCAGGCCCCCGAGCGGGGGAGCGCGGTAGATGCCGGCGCCGCCCGTCCGGACCTGTATCAGCCGGAGCCGTCCCGAGCGGCCGCGCGCCCGGGGACGGACGCGGGCGCGCGCCGGGGCGGTCCCGACCCGGCCTACCGGGACGCGGCGTACCCGCAGATGGCACACCGCGACGTCGCGGTGCCCGACGCCGACCCGCGCGACGCCGGGCGGCGGGACGTGCCCTACCGCGACCGGGAACGCGGATACCGCGACGGACCCGCGCGGGACACGCCGTATCGCGACCCGGACGGCCCGGCTGACGACGACGGCCGCGGCCCGATGCCCGGCACCGGCCCGCGCGCGCGGGCCCGGGCCGCCCGGCGCGCCGGCGGCCAGGACGGCACCGGCCCGCAGGACCGGGCCAGATCCACGGGCGCCGGCACCGAGGTGCTGGGAGCCGTCGGCGCGGCTTCCGCCGGGACCGGGCCGCGCCGGGCCGCGCCCCCGCGGCAGGGCGGCTTCGACGAGGTCGACTTCCCCGGCGAACCTGACTTCCCGGACGATGGCGACGGCCTCGACGGTCCGGACGGCGGCGAGAGCGCCGGGCTCGGGCCCTTCCTGCGCCGCCTCGTGATCGCCCTGGTCGTGCTCGGCGTGGCCCTCGCGGTGGGCGTCGGTGCCGGCGTCATCTGGGAGAAGGTGCGCCCGAGCGGCGATACGGCGACGACGGCGAACACGCCCCCGACGGCGACGCCCGGCACGGGCCCGTCGGCTTCCCCCGCGCCGTCCACCGGTGCCCCCGCGGGCGGCGGCCAGCCGCAGGCCGCGGTGCCCGCGGACTGGGTGGCCTTCACGGACCCCGACCAGAAGGCGACGTTCTCCCATCCGCCGACCTGGAAGCAACGACGGGACAACACCGGTGTGTTCTTCGGGGAGCCGGGGGCGGGCGCGGTGGGCACACCCGCCGAGTACGGCCCGCAGATGATCGGCGTCGCCCGGGTCGCGGGCGCGGACGCCGCGACGGCGCTCAGCCAGGTCCAGAGCAGTGAGTTCGGCAGCGTCTCGGGCCTGACTCAGGACCGCTCGGGCCCGGCGACGGACACGTCCGGCGCGACTGTGCAGGAACTGGCGGGCTCCTACGACCGTGACGGCCAGCGCGTCTCGTACCTCATGCGCACGAGCGAGGCGCCCGGCGCGGTCTACGTGCTCATCGCCAGGGTTCGGGCGGACGCCTCGGCGTCACTGAACACGATGATGGGCGCGCTGCGCGCCTCGTTCCAGCCGGCCGCCTGAGGCCAGCTCAGCCGCCTGACGCCGGTTTGGCTGTCTGGGGCCGGTTTGGCTGTCTGGGGCCGGCAGGGCGGGATCGCTCAGATCCGGGGGCCGGCGGTGGCCGAGCGGGCCGGCCCCAGCAGCTCCCACAGCACGGCGGCCGTGTCGAAGGAGCCGGCGCCGGTCAGCGGCGGCCAGCCGTGCCCCAGCGCCGGCAGCACGTACTGCACGAGGCGGGCGGACGTCGAACAGGTCGTCTCGTGCCGGACGGCCACCGGCGGCGCCTGGACGGGCGGCGCGGGCGGCTGGGCCGCGGGCGCGCCCGGTCCCGTCGCCGGCGGCTGCCCCAGCGGTGCCTGGCCGAGCGGTGCCTGGCCGGCCGCCGGCGGTGTGGTGGCGGGCAGCAGCCCGGGGCCGGCGGCGGCGATGATCGCCGGGTCGGCTGGCCCGGCGGTGCCGGACCCGGCCGGGTCCACCGCCCCGACCTGGGCTCCGGTCGCGCCGATCGGACGGCCGTCCGCGCCGGTGGTCGTGGTGTCGGCGGGCTGGGTGGGTGACGGGCAGCCGTCCACCGCCCGGAACGGGGCGAGGCTCACCTCGACGGGCGTGATCCCCGTCTGCAGGGCCTCGGACCACAGCGCGCCGGCGTACGGGACGTGGCCGTCCATTCCGCCGTGCACCGACACCATGGTTACGGGCGCGGGCGGAGTGCAGTTGAAGGTCTGCAGACTGGCGGCGACGACCGCGAACCCGGCGAGCTCGTCCCCGTGCTCGCAGGCGTAGCGGTAGGCGAGCATGCCGCCGTTCGACAGCCCGATGATGCTGACCCGGCGCGGATCGATCGGGTACCTGCTCTCCAGGTGCGCGATGAGTGAACGCAGCCAGCCGACGTCGTCACTGCTGGCGGCCGCGGCCGGGCCGCAGCAGGTGCCCGCGTTCCAGGACATCCCCAGCCCGTCGGGGTAGACGACCGCGAAGCCGGCCGACCGGGCGAGCGCGTCGAGCCCCCAGCCGCGCTGTGGCTCGGTGCCATCGTGGTACAGGCTGTGCAGCGCCACGACCAGCGGGTACGGCCCCGGCGTGCCCGTGTCCGGCAGCGTCAGCCGGATCTGACCACCCCGTCCACTTTGCTCGAAGGCATCGGGACCGATCGTCGGCGGCGGGGTGGGGATGGTCCCCTCGTCGCTCGTCGGGCCGGGCCGGGCACTTGGCCCGGCACCGCCCGCGAGCCCGCACCCGGCCACGACCAGCAATGCCGCGAGCAAGGACATGAGAAGCCGTACCGCGACGAAGCGGCGGCTGCGGGCGGCCGACACGACCGGTATTCTGACGCGCCGCCCACAGGCCCGCGCGTCAACGGTGTCGTTGATTACTCTTAGTGTTAGGGCTGCTACGTGCGAGGTCGTTCTCATTTGCCCGTACCACGTTCAGGCGGGGCCGGTCACGTGGGGACCAGCGCTCGGGCACGGCCGGCTCCCCACCTGTCGGTTCTCTTCCGGCCGGGGCCATGCCACGCGGGTTCACGGGCAGGGGCATGACGTTCCTCGAGTCGACGTCGAACGAGCGCGGATCGCCGCTCGGGACCGCCGACACCCCGCTGTCGACCTTGCCCCTGTCTGACTTGCTCCTGTCGATCCTGGTTCTGTCGCGACCGTCCTCGGCTGCCCCCGCCCCGGAGCCGGCGGTGCTCGCGTCCATGATCCGCGTCGCCTGGGCGCGGTCCGCGCCGAGCCCGCGGGGCTCGGTGGACTCGGCCGCGCTCCGGTAGCGATCGAACGCGACCTGCGCGCGGGTCTCCAGGTCGTCGACCTTCGCGAGCGATTCGCGGACCCGTCGTTCGCCGGCCGGGCCGGCGGCCAGCAGATCGGACAGGCAGTGGTCCACTGCCCTGCGAGCCGCCAGCCATCCGAGGAGCAGCCGTGAACGTTCCATGTCGGATGGCTCGTTCACCGAGATGTCCCTTCGCTCGCAATCTCTCGACGCCGGTGCGGCGTCGCCCCCCGCGAGGTCCTGCTCGTCCGCGTTGCGTCCTGGCGTAGGTGTCTCCCACCGTCGTGCGGCGTGGCGCCGACGCCGCGCCGCCACCCGAAGTCTTCCCTTCCCAGAGTGCCCCACCCGGCGGCGCGGCGCGTCGCAGTTCGCCGAACGCACACCCACACGTCAGTCGGAAACAGTGCCGGGGAGCTGGTCCTCCCCCCGAACAGGGGATGTCGGTGGCGTGCCGGGGAGCACCGACGGCGATGGCAGGGTTGTGCGTGGCGACGCGGGTGCGGGATCCGTGGACGGTACCCGTCCCGGCACGTCGGCCGCCGAGGGGGCCCGCGGTAGCGCTCCCGGCGGGGAGGACGCTCCAGGCCGTGCTGTGCTCGGCGGAGCCGATCGCGGCGGGGGCGGTGGCACGGGTACCGCTGACGGCGCCGGGGTCCGACGCCGCTCCGACGCCGTTCCCCGCTCGCCCGGTAGCGGGACGGGCGGGTGCCGCGGTGCCGGCGCCGCCGCCGGTGTGGGCGCCGGCGCCCGCGGCGGCACCGGAGTCGGCGTGGGCACGGACGCCGGTTCCGTCGCTGGCCCCGGGTGCGGGCGCGTCTGAGGCGCGGTGCGGCGTGCCACCGCCGTACCCGGGTCGGGTACGGGCACGCCGCGGTCCGGCCCCGGCTCACCGAGGGGTGCCATGGGCGTGCCGCAGGGCGGCGTGGCTGTGTCACGGCTGGCTGGCGCGGGTGGTGGGGGCGTGCCGCCGGGCGGTGTGGACGGCCGTCCCGGGGGGCTCTGGCCGGCGCTGCTCGGCGGTGCCCACCGCGCCGCGCCCCGGTTCGCGTGCCAGGCGGCGCGGGCCTCTCCGGCGCCGTCCTCGGCCCGGTCGAGGATCTTCTCCCAGCGGCTCTGCATCGGCCGGACGAGACCGCCGCCCACTCCGACCACCACCACTCCGGTGCAGGCCGCGAGCACTGCGTAGAGCAGTGGTGTGGTGACCGACGTCCCGATGCCGAGCTCGTCCAGCGCCGCCTTGCCGAAGGCGAGGACGGCGAACCCGGCAACGGCCCGGCTCAGCGCGTTGCCGTGCCGCAGCCCGGCGAACGACTCGGTGACCAGGCGCCGCGCCCAGGCGGCCAGCGCCAGCCCGAGCAGCGCGATGACGGCCGCGAGCAGCGCGCGGGCGAGCAGCGCCAGCGCTGTGCCGGCCATCCGGTCGGCGGGACTCGGCCCGAACACCCCGAGCGCCGCACGCAGGATGGCCAACAGGCAGATCACGGCCACCACCCGCAGCAGCCATCCCCTGATCACCCCGGTCTGGCAGCGCAGCAGCCGCGACGCGCCGGCCCGGTCGAGCGCGCCGTCGAGGCCGGCCTGCTCCAGCACCCGGTCCGCGGCGTGGAGCGCGCCGCGGACGACCACGGCTCCGACGGTGAGGACGAGCGCGAAGACCAGGATCTTGGGACCGATCTGCGCGATCCGTGACCACGCGTCCGAGACGCCCTGATCCCACTGCACCGCCTGCGTCATCGCGACAGCACAGCAGGAAGCCTCTGACCGCGGGTCCATGCCACGCCGTGACCTCGCGTGACATCGGAGTGGTCTCCGTTGGTTACCCGTGGTGACGGGCTACCGTCCGTCGGATGAGCTCGCCCCCCTCGACGCAGGCGGTGACGCAGGCGGTGTGGTGGCTTCGCCGTGACCTCCGCCTCGACGACAACCCGGCGCTGCTCGCCGCCGCCGAGTCCGGCCGGGTGCTGGCTCTCTTCGTCCTCGACGACGCGCTGCGGCGCCCGTCCGGTCCCGTCCGCCTGGCGTTCCTCCACCGGTGCCTGCGCGACCTGGACGCCCAGCTCGGCGGCCGGCTGTGCGTGCGCACCGGCTCGCCCTACGCGGTAGCGCCCGGCCGCCTGCGCAAGGCCGACGGGACGTCCTACCGGGTGTTCACGCCCTTCTACCGGGCCTGGAAGGAACACGGCTGGCGCGGGCCGGCCATCCCGGCGGATCCGGTCTGGCTCCAGCCCGCCGACCTCGACGGCGGCAGCGAACCGATCCCGGCGGATCCGGAGCTCGGGGGCACCGAGCTACCCCCGGCCGGCGAACACGCCGCGCACGAGCGCCTGCGCGCCTTCCTGACCGAATCGCTGGCCGGCTACGCGGCGCACCGCGACGAGCCGGCCGCGGCCAGCGAATCGGGAGACGCCGTACCCGGCTGGTCCGGGGCCAGCCGGGCTGGCGGGGCCGGTGGCGCTGGCGGGGCTGGCGGGGCCGATGCGGCTGGCGGGGGCGGCGGGCTGGCCGGTTCGGCCGAGAAGTTCCGCTCCGAGCTCGCCTGGCGGGAGTTCTACGCGGACGTCCTCGCCGGCACCCCCTCGTCGGCCCGGACCGACCTCACCGACACCCTGGCCGCGTTGGCCTACGAGCCTCCCGGTGACACCTTCGAGGCGTGGAAGTGGGGCCGCACCGGTTACCCGATCGTCGACGCCGGCATGCGCCAGCTCCTCGCCGAGGGCTGGGTGCACAACCGGGTCCGGATGATCGAGGCCTCGTTCGTCTGCAAGGACCTGAACGTCCACCGGACGCACGGCGCCCGCTGGTACCTCGAGCGCCTCGTCGACGGCGACCTCGCGTCCAACAACCACGGCTGGCAGTGGACGGCCGGCACCGGAACCGACGCCGCCCCGTACTTCCGGGTCTTCAACCCCGTCTCGCAGGGGCGCAAGTTCGATCCCGCCGGGGAGTACATCCGCCGATGGGTCCCCGAACTGCGCGGCCTCCCGCCCGACGCGGTGCACGAGCCGTGGAAACTCCCGGCCGGCCCGCCGAACGGCTACCCACGCCCAGTCGTCGATCACGCTGTCGAACGCCGGGAGGCCCTCGACCGCCACGCCCGAGCCCGACACCACGACTAACCGGCTTAACCGGCTTAACCGGCATGACCGGCATGACCGGCTCGGGCACCACCGGGCCGGGCCGGGCGGGTCCGCGGCGGATCGTCAGGTTCGTCCAAATACCGGGCCGACTGGTCGTGCCGCAAGTGAAGGTCGTGTCAGTTATCCGACAGCGCCCGATTCTGCGGACCGCCAGTTCCCGCCGCGGGGATTGGCCACCCTTGACGTGGGCAGGGAGACGGCGGGCTCGACTCCTCGCCCGTCCGACCGGTGGGGAGGTGACGGGCTCCGCCGGACGTGGTCGCGCCGGTGCGGGATGTGGAGGGCAGCCCGTACCGGCGCGTCACGGAGGTCGTGGCCGTGTCTGTCCGCGCTCGGAGGGGGCGCTGGGCCACACGGTCGCGGCCCGAGGCGATCCCACCCGCAAGCCTGCGGATTCAAGAGATCGCAGCATCAAGAGATCGCAGCATGCAGTGCGGCGCCACGCTGCGCCGCCCCACGCGCCCCCCGACCCGCGGCACGGCACGGAGAAGACCGCACCAAGCCCTAGGCGATGATCTCCACCGGTGTCCCCAGCGGGACGGTCTGGGCCAGTCGGGTGATCGCGTCGTTGCTCAGGCGGATGCAGCCGTGGCTGACGTCCCGGCCGATCGAACCGGGCTCGTTCGTCCCGTGGATGCCGATCACCGGGTCCCGGCCGCCGAACGAGTCCAGGCTGGTGGAGAAGCCGCTGAGCCCGAAGGCGTACGGCCCGTAGGGGCCGCCCGGGTTGCTGGGCTTCAGTAGTTCCATCAGGAAGAAGCGCCCGCCAGGCGTCGGGGTGTCGGTGGTGCCGATCGCCACCGACTCTTCCGCAATCATCTTGTCGTTGCTGTACAGCCGCAGCTTGTGCGCGCCGCGGGCGACGACGATCCGGTAGGGCGTCTGGCTGGCTGTCACCTGCTCGGCCTTCACCCAGCCCGAGCTCCCGTTGGGCTCGACGGGCAGCAGAACCTGCCACCAGCCCGGCATTTTCGCCTGGACGAGGAAGACCCGCGGCGCGCCGTTCTCGTTCGGGTTCGACAGGCTGGACGTCGGCTTCGCCGCGTTCGGCGCCTGGTAGACGTCGACACTCGCGCCGGTGGCGGTCACGACGGTGCTCGCGCCCTGCCCGAGGCCGGCGACGGCGGCGAGCTGGCTGCGCACCGGCTCCGGGACCTGGCCGGACGCCGCGGTCGAGTCGTCCCCGCCGCAGCCGGTGAGGATCACGCCGCCGAGCACGACGGCCAGCGCCGCCGTGCCCACCCGGGCCAGGCCGCGACGCCCCGGCCGGCGCTCCTCGGCCAGGCTGTCACCACCCGGTGCCGGATCGCGGCCGGGCAGCGGGCCGCGGTTGGACGTCGCGTCGTGGCGAGGAGTCGCGACGTGGCTGGTCATGCCGGCGCCGCTGGTCATCTCGTGTAATAAGGCTCGGCCCGCACCGCCGTAGCCACGGCCGGGTCGGCGACGGGGAGCGAGACCTGGGGGTCGACCGGCGGGGCCGTCCCGGCGCAGTCCGAGACGCCCACGGTCGGAACGGTCACGAGGAGGTAACCGGTCTCGGCGTCCCACGGGGAGGCGATGACCGCCATCGCGTGGGTCTGCAGCGGCAGGCTCTGGCCGGGGCCGATCTCCGAGATCCCGGCGCCGAGGCTGGTGTCGAACCAGCCGAAGCCGAAGGCCTTGTCGGAGGTGTTCCGCAGCGTCCACTCAGGGCCCGAGGCGCCGCAGGTGAAGGTAAGGACGAGCGGGTTCACATCGAAGTCCTCGATGCCGTCGATCTCCTTGTCGAGCGGCACCTTGAAGGGCAGCAGCGACAGGAACCCGTCGAGGATGGGGTCGCCCGTCCCCGAGCTCGGGGTGGGCGAGGGCGTGCCGGTCGTCGTGGTGGTCACGTCGATGCCGGGGGTCGCGCTCGGGTCCGCGCTGGGGGTGGCGGAGGGGTCGACGCTCGGCGTGGCGCTCGGGTCGAGGCTCGCAGTGGCCTCGGCCGTCGGGGTGCCGGTGGGCGTCGGGGCGCCGCCGAGAATGTCGCCGGTCGTGTCCGGGGTCGGCGTCGCGGTCGGCGTGGCGCTCGTCGTCGGGGTCGGTTCCGGTGTGGTTGCTGAGGCCGGCGTGGCCACTGAGATCAGGGCCGCGCCGAGAACGCCGGCCGCCATGGCCCGCATTCTTGTGATCCGCATGAATCCGTCTCCCTCGACTGTGACGGGTCGCCGCGACACCCGCCGTCGGCGCCCGCCGAAGCATCGACGGGCCGGAGGGCGGCGCGTCGACGCAGGGCGCGGATCAGCGTTTGCCGATCAGTTACGACTGCACGCAGGAAGGTACCAATGCCTGGTTCGTCACGAGGTGGGCGGGTCTGGCGTAGCGGGAACGTTGGGTGTTCGTCAGTGTTAATCGCGTATCGCCCCGGCGGTGTCGTGCCTCCGTCGCCAAATCGGGATCACGGCCGCGCGCCCGCCGGCCCGCCCGTCACCCTGGAATGACAGCGCTGGCATTTCGGACGCTGTGACGATATAGACCGGTTCGCCCGCCTTCAGGGCGCCAGGCGCTCGACGACCCATCCCAGGGCGTCGGCGGGCCTGCTCGGTACGTCGCCCGGCCCGGCGTCCGGTGTGCTGCCGGAGGCTCGACGGAGAGTGGTTAGGCGATAGCGCAGACGGTCGTGGAGGCGGTCCGGGCGCCCCTGCCAGAACTCGATCGAGGTCGGGACGAGCCGCAGTCCCCCCCAAAAGGGGGGAGCCGGCACCGGTTCGGTGGCCGGCCACCTCTGTCTCAGCTGGGCGAGCCGCTCGGTGAGTACCGCGCGCGAGTCGATCACCTGGGACTGGTGGCTCGCCCACGCCCCGAGCTGAGATCCCCGCGGCCGGGACCGGAAATAGGTCTCGCTCTCCGCCCGTGACACGCGTTCAATCGAACCAGCGACGATCACCTGGCGTTCCAGCGGGTACCACGGGAAGAGCAGCGACCCGTACGGATTCGCCGCGGCCTCGCGGGCCTTCGTCGACGTGTAGTTCGTGAACAGCGTGAATCCGCGTGCGTCGAACCCCTTCATCAGGACGGTGCGGGAACTCGGCCGCCCGGCCTCGTCGGCGGTGGAGAAGATCATCGCGTTGGGCTCGCGGATCCCCGCCCTCGGGGCCGAGGCGTCGGTGAACCATTCCTGAAACTGTTCGAGCCAGGTTGGAGCGAGCATCCGCTCGTCGAACCGGCCCGGGTGGTAGCCGCGCCGCTGCACAGCCGGGTCGGGCACGGGCGGTTCATACACGGGCGGTTCGTGCATGGGCGGATGGGCGGCCATGCCCCGATCCTGGCAGCCCGGTGGCACCCTCCGTCGATGTGACTGGCATCACCTCGGGCGGTCCTGCTCCAGGTGATCGGTCGAAACCACGGCAACCGCCCCGGCACAGGCGATGCCGGGCCGTGCGGAACGCGACTCATCACGCCCCGTCCGGTGGCGTTGCCGTGTCTGACAGGGCAGGATGCAGACGGACGATTGCGCCGTTAACACAGGACTGTCGTGGCAGGACAGGACTGTCGTGGCAGGACTGTGGGGCGCGAGAGACGACCGAACGACGGGCGAATCCGGCGTATCGGGACAGCGGCGGAACGGGACGGCACGACGACCGCTGTGTCGGCGTGCAGCTTGGCCGGCCACGCGGTTGCCGCGGTCGGCCGGTCCCGGCAGGGCCCGTCCCGTGGCCGGCCGAGACAGAAGCGGAGATCCGGACTCGATGGCCGAGAAGACAAGCGATTTCAAGCCGGGCCTGGAGGGCGTGATCGCCTTCGAGACCGAGATCGCCGAGCCGGACAAGGAAGGCAGCGCGCTGCGCTACCGCGGCGTCGACATCGAGGATCTCGTCGGCAAGGTCGACTACGGCCACGTATGGGGCCTGCTCGTCGACGGGTCGTTCGAACCCGGACTGCCGCCGGCCGAACCGTTCCCGCTGCCGGTGCACTCCGGCGACATCCGGGTGGACGTCCAGAGCGCGCTGGCCATGCTCGCCCCGTACTGGGGCTTCGGCCAGTTGATCGACATCGCCCCCGAGCAGGCCCGTGAGGACCTCGCCCGGTCATCGGTGATGGCGCTCTCCTTCGTCGCGCAGGCGGCTCGCGGCCTCGGGCAGCCCGCCGTGCCGCAGAAGGAGGTCGACCGCGCCCGCACCATCACCGAGCGGTTCATGATCCGTTGGCGCGGCGAGCCGGACCCCAAGCACGTCCAGGCCGTCGACGCCTACTGGGTGTCCGCCGCCGAGCACGGCCTGAACGCCTCCACCTTCACCGCCCGCGTGGTCGCCTCCACCGGGGCGGACGTCGCCGCGGCGCTGTCCGCGGCCGTGGGCGCGCTCTCCGGGCCGCTGCACGGCGGGGCGCCGTCCCGCGTGCTGGCGATGCTGGACGAGGTCGAGCGCACCGGTGACCCGGTCGGCTACGTCCGCCGCGCCCTGGACCGTAAGGAGCGCCTCATGGGCTTCGGGCACCGGGTCTACCGCGCCGAGGACCCGCGCGCCCGTGTGCTCCGCCGCACCGCCCGTGACCTGGGCTCGACCCGGTACGAAGTGGCCGAGGCCCTCGAGGCGGCCGCGATCGAGGAGCTGACCAACCGCTACCCGGACCGCCCCCTCCGGACGAACGTCGAGTTCTGGTCGGCCGTGGTGCTGGACTTCGCCGAGGTGCCGGCTCATATGTTCACGTCCATGTTCACCTGTGCCCGCACCGCGGGCTGGAGCGCTCACATCCTGGAGCAGCAGCGCACCAGCCGGCTCATCCGCCCGTCCGCCCGCTACGTCGGCCCCGCTCCGCGGCCGCTGGGGGACGTCCATGCCTGACACCCCGACGATCGTCCTGCCGGAGTCACTGCGCCCGGTCGACGGTCGGTTCGGCTGCGGGCCCTCCAAGGTCCGCACCGAAGCCGTGCAGGCTCTCGCCGCGAGCGGGGCCTCCCTCCTCGGTACCTCGCACCGGCAGAAGCCGGTGAAGAACCTGGTCGGACGGGTCCGCGCCGGCCTGGCCGACCTGTTCTCCCTCCCCGAGGGCTACGAGGTGGTCCTCGGGATCGGCGGCGCCACCGCGTTCTGGGACGCCGCCGCCTTCAACCTGGTGCGGGAGCGCTCCCAGCACCTGGTCTTCGGCGAGTTCGGTGGCAAGTTCGCCGACACCACCAAGGGCGCCCCGTTCCTGGCCGCGCCGTCGGTGGTCAAGTCCGAGCCGGGTACCCACCCGGACTGGGCTCCCGAGCCCGGCGTCGACGTCTACGCCACGCCGCACAACGAGACGTCCACCGGCGTGGCCCGGCCGGTGCGCCGCCCCGTCGGCGCCGACGCGGGCGCGCTGCACCTGGTGGACGCCACCTCGGGCGCCGGCGGCCTGCCCGTCGACCTCACCGAGGTGGACGTCTACTACTTCGCGCCGCAGAAGTGCTTCGCCTCCGACGGTGGGCTCTGGGCGGCCCTGATGTCGCCGGCGGCGATCGCCCGGCTCGGCGAGATCGCGGCGACGGACCGCTGGATCCCGCCCTTCCTGGACCTGACGACCGCGCTGGACAACAGCACGAAGGACCAGACCTACAACACCCCGGCCGTGTCCACGCTGTTCCTGTTCGCCGAGCAGCTCGACTGGATGCTGGGCAACGGCGGCCTGGACTGGTGTGTGCGCCGCACCGGAGAGTCCTCCTCGATCCTGTACAACTGGGCCGAGAAGACGCCGTACACGACGCCGTTCGTCACCGACCCGGCGCACCGCTCGCAGGTCGTCGTCACGATCGACTTCGAGGGCGTCGACGCCGCCGCGGTGGCCAAGGTGCTGCGCGCCAACGGCGTGGTCGACGTCGAGCCCTACCGCAAGCTGGGCCGCAACCAGCTCCGGGTGGCCTGCTTCCCCGCGGTCGAGCCGTCGGACGTCGAGACCCTGACCAGCGCCATCGACCACGTGGTCGAGCGCCTGTAGCCGGGACGGCGCGGCCTCCCCGGGGCCGACGCGTTCGGCCGTGAGGTTGGCACCTGAGTGCTGATATCGGGCCGAGGAGACAACGTGTCTCCTCGGCCCGATCGCTTGGCAGGGCCGGCTCCGCGACTCCGGCCGGGTAATTACTGGCTCTAGGTATGACGGATCGAGTCAGACATTTCAGCCAGCCTGCTCGCCCTTTGGTTTCGTTCTCGCCCTTCGGAATGGAATCCGCCGACATCGATCCCCGAAACGGCGAGGGAGATACCAAAGGGCGAGAGTGGGGACGGGCCCGAACGGCCACGGACCCGGGAGCGGGGCACCCGGGTCCGTGGAACGTGTGCGGGCCGGTGGGGAGCTAGTCCTGCGCGACGGCCCTGCCAACGGCCGTCGCGCCCTGGCCCTTGGAACACCCTGACTGACTGACTGAAAAAGTCAGCGCAGCGGGCGGCTGGGGGCGGCCTGCGCGGCCTGGGCGGCGATCGGGTCGGTCTCGGCGTCCGTGGCCGCGGAGCGGACGTGCATCGGGACGTAGGGGCGCTCGTCGTAGCCGATGTAGAGCTGGCGCGGACGGGCGATCTTCTGCTCGGGGTCGAGCAGGCCCTCCTCCCACTGGGCCAGCCAGCCCGGCATCCGGCCGATCGCGAACAGCACCGGGAACATCTCCACCGGGAAGCCCATGGCCTGGTAGATGATGCCGGTGTAGAAGTCCACGTTCGGGTAGAGCTTGCGCGAGATGAAGTACTCGTCCTCGAGGGCGATCCGCTCGAGCTCCATCGCGAGGTCGAGCAGCGGGTTCGTCCCGGTGACCTTGAAGACCTCGTCGGCGACCTGGCGGATCACCCGGGCCCGCGGGTCGTAGTTCTTGTAGATCCGGTGGCCGAAGCCCATGAGCTTCTTCTTGCCGTCCTTCACCTGAGCGATGAAGGCGGGGATGTTCTCGACCGAGCCGATGTCGGCGAGCATCCGCAGGACCTGCTCGTTGGCACCACCGTGCAGCGGGCCGTAGAGCGCGGCGATCGCCGCGGCCGCGGCGGAGAACGGGTCGGCCTGGGAGCTGCCGACGGCCCGCATCGCGTTGGCGGAGCAGTTCTGCTCGTGGTCGGCGTGCAGGATGAACAGCACGTCGAGGGCGTGCTCGAGGTTCGGGTCCGGCTCGTACTTGAGCTCGGTGGCCTTCCACATCATGTTGAGGAAGTTGCCGGCGTACGAAAGATCATTATCCGGGTAGACGTACGGGAAACCGACCGAGTGCCGGTAGGAGAACGCCGCCAGGGTGGTGATCTTCGCGATGAGCCGGACGATCTGCAGCCGGCGCAGGCCGGGGTCGTCGATCGTCTTGGCGTCCGGGTAGAAGGTCGACAGCGCGCCGACGGTCGACACGAGCATGCCCATCGGGTGGGCGTCGTGGTGGAAGCCGTCGATGAACTTCTTGATCGACTCATGCACCAGGGTGTGGTGCGTGATCTCGTCTTCCCAGGTGGAGAGCTCGTCCGAGGTGGGGAGCTCGCCGGCCAGCAGCAGGTAGGCGACCTCGAGGAAGCTGCTCTTCTCAGCCAGCTCCTGGATCGGGTAACCGCGGTAGCGCAGGATGCCGGCGTCACCGTCGATGTAGGTGATCGCGCTGCGGCAGCTGGCCGTGTTGGTGAAGGCGGGGTCGTACGCCATGAGACCGAAGTCGTCGTCATCGACCTTGATGGCACGGAACGCACTGGCGCGGATCGTGCCGTCAGCCACCGGTACCTCGTACGTCCGACCGGTGCGGTTGTCGGTGACAGTCAGGCTACTGACCTGCTCGGTCACGCCGGGCTCCTCTCGCCATGGCACTGCCGGGTGACGGCGTCGGCCACCTTCGGGCGCGCGCCCGGTTCGGAGCGCTCTCGCCGGTTCACTGGTTCGGTTGTCCCCAAGTCTCGCGGTTCGGGCCATCACATGCGCGTGATCGGTGGCCTCCGTCCCACGTGTGCTGTGCCACCCTCTATGCCTCCTACCTGCGGGTGGCATCATCGTTGCCCCTCCTGGTAAGGGACAGCCTGATTTGGGCCCGTTCGGACGCGCCGGTCGCGGCTGTCAGAGGTGTCCCGGGGAGACCAGGCCCGGCCAACACCAACGGCGGCCGCCAATTTAGCGAGATTGGTCACACATCATCGGTCGGGGGTGCCGGTCGGGGGTGCCGGCCGTGACCGACCGTCCCGGGATCAGCCGCGATCTCAGCACCCACAGTCGCAGTCCTCACACGCCTCGCAGCAGTCTCCGCAGCGGCGGTCGGCCGCGCCCGCGGCACGAGCGGCGTCGGCGCGCAACAGCCGGGTGCCGGCCAGGCCGTCGCCGTCCCGGGCGTGGTCGTGGATGCGTGCCGCCGCCGCGGCCAGTGACGCCGAGGCCGCCAGGGCGATCCCCGGATCCTCGGCGGTGACGACCCGCGCCGTCCGCATGGCCCGCAGCGGGCACGGGCCGGCTGTCCGGCGCGCGGCGGCAGTCGGGCGCTGAGCGGCCACCAGCAGCGAGAGGACGACGCCGTCGCCGGTTGTCGCGAGCCGGACCGGCTGACCGGCGGTGTCCCGCAGCGCCAGGCACAGCCCGCAGAGGTGCGCCGACCAGAGCTCGTGCGCCGCGGCGCCGAGACGACCCCGGCATGGCCGGATCAATCCGAACACGCTGGGACCTTACGGCGGCGGACTCTACGGCGGTGGCGGGCCCTCCGGCGAGCGCGGGACGACGCCGCCTGACGACCGCAACCAGGCGAGTACGGCGAGCACCCGGCGGTTGTCGTCGCCGGAGACCGGCATCTCGAGCTTGGTGAACACGCTCGCGACGTGGTTCTCCACCGTCTTCGCGGCCAGGTGCAGGCGTACCGCGATCCCGGCGTTGGAGCGGCCCTCCGCCATCTCCCGCAGGACGGCGCGCTCCCGCTCGGTGAGCCGGTCGAGGGCCTTGGCCTTGCGGCGGTGGGTGAGCAGGCCGGCGACGATCTCCTCGTCCACGACGAGACGGCCGTCCGCGATCCGGCGCAGGCCGTCGAGGAGGTTACCGACATCCTCGACGCGGTCCTTGAGGAGGTAGCCGGTGCCGCCGCGTCCGTCGCCCAGCAGGCGGACCGCGTAGCGGATGTCGGCGTAGGTGGAGAGCACCAGGACGCCGACCCCGGGGTGCAGGCCACGGATCCGCTCGGCGGTGACGAGCCCCTCGTTGGTGAAGGTCGGCGGCATGCGCATGTCGAGAATGACGACGTCGGGAGGTTCGTCGGCGATGTGTGCGAGGATCTTGTCCGGTTCGGCGGCCTGCGCGATGACCTGCACGCCTGCCGCGTTGAGCAGCATCGCGAGGCCTTCCCGGAACAGCGCTGAATCGTCCGCTATCGCTACCCGCATGTCACCACCCACCTCGCGCGTCGCTGCTCCACGGGATGCTCGCCGTCAACCGGGTGCCGCAGCGCTCCGGGCTCGACAGCGTGAACTCGCCGCCGAGTGCGCGGACCCGGTCGCCGAGGCCGGCGATTCCGCCGCCGCCGCTGATGGTCGCACCGCCCTTCCCGTCGTCGGTCACCTGGATGAGGAACTGGCCGCCGAGCATTTTGACCGTTACCCGCACATGGCTGGCATCCGCGTGTTTGACGGTATTCGCCAGAGCCTCGCTCACGGTGTAGTACGCCGTGGTCTCCAGCGTGGTATCGAATCGATCGTCAGGCACATCAAGGTCGACATCCACGGGGAGGGCCTCGGTGACATTCTCGAGTGCCGCTTTCAGCCCGCTCTCGCTCAGCACGGGCGGATGGATGCCGCGGGCGAGTCCGCGCAGCTCGGCGAGCGCCGCGCGCAGGTCCTCCCGGGCTCCCTCGAGGGCGGCGACGGTGGCCTGGTCGGTGGACTGCTCCCGGGCGAGTCCGAGCCGGGCCGAGAGCGCCAGCAGCCGCTGCTGCGCGCCGTCGTGCAGGTCGCGCTCGATCCGCCGGCGTTCGGCGAGCCCGGCCTCGACGAGTCGGGTCCGGGTCGCGCGGACGGCGTCGAGCTGGGCGGTCACCGTGGCGTGCAGCCGCGCGTTCTCCAGCGCGATGGCGCTGGCGTTCAGCGCGACCTCGACCAGGTCGCGGTCGCGTTCCAGCGACGAGCGCGCGGAGAGCACGGCCAGCGGCGCGCCGGCCGTGGTGCGGACCGGCAGCGCGAGCTGGGTGCCTCCCGCCGTGGGCGGGACGGCCGGCAGGCCGTCGGCGTCCACGTGGAAGCCGCGTTCGGGCATCCACAGGTAGAGCTCCGCGCCGTCGTCGCCGACCGCCGCCCGCAGCACCTCGCGGACGGCCGCCGGCGTCGGCGGCGTGCTCAGCCCGCTCAGCAGCTGGGCGATGCGGGCCCGGGCGAGATGGCGGCGCACGGCGGCCACGGCGAATGCCACCGGGATCGCGAACAGTGCCAGTGCTATCGGGATGAAGATCGGATCGATCTCGGCGCCCTGCGGGTAGTAGACGAACAGGTTCACCACCGCGGCTATGGCGAACGCGGCGAGCACGCCGAGGGAGACCGGCCCGAGGGTGCGCCGCTCCAGCGCGGAGGCCCGCCGGTAGCGCCGGGCGATGGCCAGGCCGAAGGCGACGACGACCGCGAGGGTCAGTGCGTCGAGGGTGTGCACGACGATGTCGAACACGCCCGGGTCGATCGCGGAGCCGTACCACCACACGCCGGGGGCGTAGCCGAAGGACTCCGGGCGGGACAGTGCGATCAGCACGAGGTTGCCCACCGGGATCACCGCGACGGCGGTGCCGAGCAGCACTCGTTCGCTGTTGTCGTGCAGACGTCCTGACGGGTATCGAAGCACGCCCCACCCGAGGCAGACCCAGAAGTGGGTGTAGGCGAACGAGGAGAGCACAGCGGACGGGCCGGCCTCCCAGGTCGCCGCCCAGGACGCCGTCCACAGCACCCCGCCGAGGACGAACGCGCTGCTCACGCTGTCGAGGGCGTCCTCGTCCAGGAGCAGGAGCCCGGTGAGGACGAAGGTGAGGGAGACGAAGACGTTCAGCGCGGCGGCGAACGGCGTCGTGGACCACGCCGGCCACTGGGCCGCGACGGTGATCGCGACCGTCGTGATGCCCGTGATGGTCAGGGCGGCGGAACGGTGCCTGGCGGCCATTCGGGTCAGGGGCCGCGGCAGGAACGGATGTGGCACCTCAGGCCACCACCGATCGCGACGATCTCACTCGACAAGGGTTACACACCAGGCCCTTCGGCCTGAGGGTTACCCCCCAGGCGTCAAGGTGGGAACTACCCCGCAACCTTGGAGGTCTCCCCGAAGCGGGGCTGTGTCGTGTCGGTGAATAGTGGAGCCGACTCGCCGCGTGGCCGTGAGCGGGTGTCCCGGACCGTCGGGGGCCGGACGCTACCGGGGGGTGGCCGGCTCTCGACGCTCCGCGCGTGTGCCCCGCCTGTTGTCTGGTCGGTTCGTTCGTTCATCCGTCCCGGCGGGGCGGGGCGATCTGCCGCGGAGAGGGCACCGATTTCCCGGTCGCGGGCCCCCTCGGCCGCAGGGTGAAATGGACGTCCTAATCGCTCTTGAAGTTTAGCGATGCTAACGAGTACTTTCGAGAAATGGAGAGCGTGAGCGCGGCGGAGCTCGCGTCCACCCTGCGCCTGTCGGTCATGAGGCTCTCCCGGCGAATGCGCCAGGAACGCTCCAGCACGCTGACCCCGACCCAGGTCGCCACGCTCGCCACGCTCGACCGGCACGGGCCGATGACGCTCGGTGAGGCGGCGGCGCACGAGCGGGTGCAACCACCGTCCATGACCCGGGTGATCGCGACCCTGTCCGAGGCCGGCCTCGTCCATCGTGGTCAGCATCCCTCCGACGGCCGGCAGGTGATCGCCGAGGTCACCGAGGCCGGCCGGGAGCTGCTCGCCGCGGACCGCCGCCGCCGTGACGAGTGGCTGGCCGAGCGCCTGGTGGATCTCTCCCCGGCCGAGGCCGACGCGCTGCGGGTCGCCGCCCCGATCCTGGACCGCCTGGCCGGCCTGTAGCCGTGGGGATGTTCCGGTAACTATGGGGACGCCACAGTAGCCATGGGAATGGTCCGGTAGCCGTGGGGATGTTCCGGTCGCTGTCGGTCCGCAACTTCCGCCTCTTCGCATCCGGCCAGCTGGTCTCGCTGATCGGGACGTGGATGGGCATGACCACGCTCGACTGGCTGGTGCTGGCCCTCGGCGGCGGCGGGACGGAGCTGGGGATCACCCTGGCGCTCCAGTACGGCCCGATGCTGCTGTTCGGGCTCTACGCCGGCGTCGTCGCCGACCGGTTCCCCAAGCTGCGGCTGCTGCTGATCACCCAGAGCTCGGCGGCGGTGCTGTCCGTCGCCGCATGCGCGCTGATCGCTTCCGGGGCGCTGCGCATGCCGATGCTCTTCGTCCTCTCGGGCCTGCTCGGCGTGGTGACCTCCTTCGACGCTCCCATCCGGCAGGCGTTCATCGTCGAGATGGTCGGTGCCCCGCTGCTGCCGAACGCCGTCGCGCTGAACAGCATGATCTTCAACGCGGGACGGATCGCCGGACCGGCCGCGGCCGGCGGGCTTATCGGCATCGCGGGCACCATGCCCGGCGCGGCCTGGGTGTTCGGCCTCAACGCGCTGTCGTTCGCCGCGGTGCTGACCGGCCTGGCGCGCATCCGTACCGGGGATCTCCTGCCGGCCCGACCCGTCCAGCGGGCCCGGGGGCAGCTGCGTGCGGGGCTGAGCTACGCCGTTCGGCACCGCGAGATCGCCACGCCCATCCTGCTGGTGGGCATCGTCGGCGCCCTGGGGCTGAACTTCCCCGTCACGGTCGCGCTGATGGCCAGCGAGCAGTTCAGCGGGACGGCGGCCACCTACGGCCTCCTCACGGCGATGCTGGCGGTCGGCTCCATCGCGGGCGCGGCCGTGTCGGCGCGGCGCCTGGACGTCCCCCGCCACACCACGCTCATCGTCGCGACGGCGGCCTTCGGGGTCTCGGAGACCCTGTTCGGGCTGATGCCGAACCTGTGGCTGTTCGCGCTGCTGGCCATCCCGACCGGCGCCTGTGTGCTGCTGGTCAGCACCATGGCGAACGCGCTGGTGCAGCTGAGCACCGACGATGCCATGCGGGGCCGGGTGATGGGCGTGTTCCTGCTGGTCTTCATCGGCACGACGCCGATCGGCGCCCCGATCGTCGGGGCGGTCTGCGAGGCGTTCGGGCCGCGGGCCGGCCTCGCTCTCGGTGGGGTGAGCTCGCTGCTCGCCGCCGCGATCGTCGCGCTGTTCGACCTGCGCCGCCCGCCCGCCGCGGCACGGGCAGCCGGCCCCGGCCCCGCGGGGCCGGGGCTCGCCGTGGGCGGGCTCAAAGCTCGACCCAGCCACCCCGCTTGTGAGACGCCGCGGCCGCCACCTGCAGGCGCGTCGCGGTGAGCAGGTCGTGGAAGGTCGCGCCGCGCACCAGGGCCGGGTCGTTCAGCTCGGTGGCCCGCACGACGTCGTAGGTGGCCTCGACCAGGCCGGGCCGCTCGGCGGGCACCGTCGGCATCCACAGGTCACGAATGCCCGTCCCGTCCTGCCGGCGGACCCGCCGCCCCTGGACGACCATGCGGCCCGCCTCGCCGCAGACGGTCACCGTGGCGGTGGCGATCTCCCCGCCCATCCGTTCGTTGATCAGGACGGTCGTCCCGTTGGCGGCGAGCAGGGCCAGGGTGACCGGCGCGTCGGGGGTGAGCGTGGTCGCCGGCATGCTGCCGGGATCGGCGCACACGGCGAGGATCTCGCCGCACCAGCGCAGCGTCAGGTCGATGATCTCGGCCCGGCCGATCGGCCCGGACGGCGCGCCGACCACGGTGATCTGGCTCAGCCGGCCCAGCGAGTGCACCGACGCCTGGACGTGCCACGCCGCGGGCCACGCCCGGCCGTCCAGGGCGACGACGTGGGCGAGATCGGCGTCCTCGGCGATGTCGGCCACCGCGCGCAGCGCCTCGGCCTCGGCCGTGGCCGGCTTCGCGAGCAGGACGTGCAGGCCGGCCTCGGCCGCCCGGCGGGCCACGATGTCGGACGCCGGCGGCGACATCTCGATGCAGACCGCCTCGATGTCGTCCGACAGCAGGGCGATCAGGTCGCTGTAGGCGCGCGGGGCCTTCGCCTCGGCGGCCCAGGCCAGCGACTCCAGCGGCTCCGGCGCCAGCAGCCCCACGACATCGACCCCAGCGTCACGCAGGACGTCCGCCGTCGAGCGTTCGGAACCGTCGGTGACCAGGGCCATCGCGACCGGGAGGTCGGGCTGCCTGCGCCGGGCGGCACGGCGGTCCGAGCGCCAGGCTCTGGACAGGCCGGGATCGCGGGGCGCCACCAGTTCGGGGACCGTCGTCACAGCTCCGATAGTGCCCCCGATTGCCGTCCGCCGGTGGGCGGTCGGGCCGATCCCGTCGCAGACCACCCACTCGAACCAGCCCGCTGTGACCAGGCCGCGTCACGCCACTCGGGTGTGCCCGCCGTGGCGGTCGTGTCAACCGAGGTTGACGGACGCTGGTTGTCAACGTAGGTTGACGACCATGAGTGCTACGGCCACGACGCTCGCCGGCGCGGCGTCCGACGACGACCCCCGGGTGGGTCTCACCGCCGTCGCGTCGCTGCGGGCGTTGCTCGAGTCCCTGGAGGAGCTCCAGGTCGCCAGCGCGCGGAGCAGAGGCTGGTCCTGGCAGGAGATCGCGGACGTGCTCGGCGTCAGCCGGCAGGCCGCCCACAAGAAGTACGGCCGTCGCTTCGGAAAGGGGGTGTAGACCGTGCTCGAACGATTCACGGAGGAGTCCAGGCGGGCGGTGCGGGCAGCCGTCGACGCGGCCGTCCTGGAACACGGCGAACGGGTGCACACGGCCCACCTGCTGCTCGGCGTGCTGAGCAACCCGTCGTGCATCGCGGTCCGCGTGATCGAACGGCGCGGGCTGACGGCCGACCAGGTCCGCGTCGCGCTGTGACGGGGCCGGTACCGGGCCGGGAGCGGCTCTTCGTCGCGCTGCTCCCGCCGACGGAGGTGGTGCGCGACCTGGCCACCGCCGTCTCTGAGGTAACCAGCGCAGCAGGGGCCGGCCGGGCTGGCGGAGCCGCCGGGAGCGTGGGCGTCTCCGGGAGCGTGGGCGCCGCCGGATCGCCGGGGCCCGCCGGGGCGGGCGTGCCGCGGCTTCGCTGGGCGGATCCGTCGCGGTGGCACGTGACGCTGGCGTTCCTCGGGCCGGTCGAGCCCGGGACGCGGCCCGCGCTCGCCGAACGGCTCGGTCGGGTCGCCCACCGGCACGGCCCGGTCGAGCTGCGCCTCGACGGCGCCGGCCGCTTCGGCCACCGGGTGCTCTGGGCCCGGGTCGCCGGCGATCTCGGGCCGCTGGCGGCGGGGGTGCGACGCGCGGCCGTCCGGGCCGGCGCGGACGGCGGCGACGACCGCCCGCTGCGGGCCCACCTCACCCTGGCCCGCGTTCCCGAGGGCACCGCCGCCGACCTGCGGCCACTGGTCCGCGCCCTCGGCGAGATCATGAAGCCGTCGGCCTGGACGGCGCGGACCCTGACCCTGATGAGCAGCGTCGGTGGGCCGTCCCCCGTCTACAGCGTCGAGGGCGAGTGGGACCTGAGCGGCTCGTCACCGGCCGGCCGGTAGCGGTACCCGACCCGCCGGACCGTCTCGATGTGGTCCCGGTGATGGCGGCCCAGCTTGCGCCGTAGCCGGGTGATCATGACGTCGACGGTGCGCGGGGCGGACGCGCCGAGGGCGCCGGGATCCTGCCGCCACACCTCGCGCAGCAGCTCCTCCCGGCTGTGCACACGGCCCGGGTTGCGCACGAGGTAGTCGAGCACCTCGAACTCAAGGTAGGTGAGGTCGATCGGCCGTCCGTCGACCAGGACCTGCCAGGCCAGGCGGTCGACGTCCACGGCGCCTCTGACGGGTGTACTCGCGACGAAGCCGGCATGGGCTGCCACGGACGCCTCCAGGCGATTCGGATTGGGCACGAGGTCGGATGACACGAGTGTGTTGAACGGGCCGGGTGGGATGAACGGGCGCGGTGACGTGGGTCGGGAGGAGCCACCGGGAGCTCGCGGGGAGCGGGCGGGAGCCGGAGCCCCTTGTCACTGTTACGAGCAACCCGCGATGTCCTCGCTGGTCGTTCGGACGGAGCCGGTCCAGCGCAGGTCCGGCAGGTTGACGACGATCGCGTCCTGGGTGCTGCGGGCGATCACCACCAGGGCCTCGTGCTCGGGATCCGGGTTCTCCTCGCGGTGCGGCACCCACGGCGGAACGAAGATGTAGTCCCCCGGCGAGGTCCGGATACGGATCTCCCGCGGCGGAGCGCCCGAATCGCTCCCGCCACCGTTCTCGCCGCTCCTGCCGTTCCCGCCGTCCGCGCCGCTCGCGCCGCCGCCGCGGCTCGCGGCGCCGGTGTCGTCCCCCGAGAGCTCGTCCGCCGGGAAGACGAACTCCGGATGCCCGCTGACCACGTAGATCGCGGTCTCGGACCGACCATGGTGATGATTGGCCGACGCGGTAGCCGGCGCCACGTGCGTCTGGCCCATCCACAGCTTCGACGAGCCCACGGTGCGCGCGCTCACCGCCGCCAGCCGCCGCATCCCGGATGTCTGCGCCGTCTCGGGATCGAGCGCCCAGGGCGCGATGTGATGCAGCCGCCGATGAAAGGCGTCGATCTCCTCGGGGGACGGGACAAGATCGTCAATGGACGGAACGTGCAGGTCACTCACGGGTCGGCACTCCGGTGCTGAGGTCGGTGGTGCGGTCGGTCGGGTCTGTGGCAGCACACCGCGTCGGCGGACGCGCCCGCTGGAGGCGGCCCCGGGCCAGCAGCCGCGCCCGCCGCACCGTCGCGTCCGCCTGCTGGCGGGGCCGCGTTCGGGCAGGCTCCCGTGCCGCCGTCCACCGGTGCCGGACAGGACCGGCGGGGCACCGGACGATGACGCGTCCGGACTTCGGGATGGCTGGTGGCGGTGTGATGCGCGTGGCAACGGGCGCGGGCGGTGACGTGGTGCGGGCGGTGGCGTGGTGCGTGCGGCCGGATCGCGGCGGCGGGCCCGCGGGCGGGGGTCGTGCCGCGGCACGCCACGGGCGGCGTCAGTAAGCCGAACAGGCGGCGGAGGCGACCCGCAACAAGTCGATGTGCCCACGCGTCACGAGGTAGGCCGGCTTCAACACAGAAGCAACGGAAACACGCCGGCGGATCGCCGCCAACCGATCAATGATGTGATCTGATTCACTTTATCACTTCTTGACTGAACAAAGCGGCGCTCCGCACAGTTCTCGACGTGGCAGCTTGCGTTCTCCCCACCCGTCGGGCGCTGCCATCGCACAGGTCCTGGTTCGCCTCCCGCCCGCTGCTCACCCGTCGGCGCTGCGTCGACTACGGTCGCGCCACCCGCTGCCGCTGTCGCGCCACCGCCCGCTCCTGACGAAGCCGGTCCGCCGCGCGCCGGTCGCGCCGGTCGCGCCGGTCGCGCCGGTCGCGCCGGTCGCGCCGGTCGCGCGTCCGCCGGCCAAGGTGTTGGTCGGATCCCCGGTCCGATGCGTGCGCCTGTTGTGGTCTGTTCCGCCGTGGCCTGATCGCCCGGCGGTCGGATCTGCCGCGTGCTGCCCGCCTGCCACGGCGGCCGGGCTTCGCACGGCGGCCGGGCACGGCTGGCGGATCAGGCTCGGCACTTTCCCGGTCGCGGTCCGGGCCGTCCCCGCGGCACGGTTCCGCCGACCGGCGCGAACGCCCGCGCACCCGGGTGCCGGACGCCCGCGCCATCGGTGACCAGCGACGACAAATGCACCAGTGCCAGCGATGACAAGTGACAGTGCCGACGAGCGATGGCGACGACGAGTGATGGTGAGTGACGAGGACGAACTCGCGCGAAGTCCAGCCAGCGAACCCGCTCCGCGACGTCCATCCTGACCGGAAGGCCGCTCATGCCACAGACCACATCTCCCGCTTCGCCGCGCCTCGTCATGATCATCGGCAACCCACGGACCGGCTCCCGGACGCTGACCCTCGCCCGCTTCCTCGCGGAGCGGATCGCGGACGAGCTGCCGGTCGCGAGCATCGAGATCATCGATCTCTCCACGCTGGCCCGGCACCTCTTCGCCGACGACGGCCGGGTCGCCGCGGCCCTCACGACCGCGGCCGAGGCGGATCTGCTGATCGTCGCGTCGCCGGTCTACAAGGGCAGCTACACCGGCCTGCTCAAGTCGTTCCTGGACCTGCTGCCCGGTGGGGCACTGCGGGGAGCGACCGCCGTACCGGTGGTCATCTCGGCGGCGCCGGACCACTCGGTGGCCGGGGAGCTCTACCTGCGCCCGGTCCTCGTGGAACTGGGCGCGACCGTCCCCGCCCGGTCGTTCGCGGTAATCGAGGAGCAGCTCCCGGACCTGGACATCGTGGTCGACTCCTGGGTTGTCTCGCACGCCCCCGTGCTTCGCGCCAGCGTCGCCGCACACATCGGGACGGCGCTCTTCGCCCAGGACGTCCGGGTGGAAAACGACCTCGTGGAGACGGCTCGATGACGCTCGACACCCTCGGCCGCGACCCCTCGCCGCACCCAGACCAGCCACGGACGGCTCCAGCACCGGAACAGGCGTCCCCGTTGTCCCAGGTGCCCGCAGTCTCGGTGGCTCCCGCACCGGTTCCGGTGTCGGCGGCGCCACAGCCGGGGGCGGCGGTCGACCCGGCGGCGCTGCGCAGTGCGTTCCGCCGGCACGCGGCCGGGGTCACCGTCGTGACGATGATCGGTCCCCGGGGTCCGGTCGGCTTCACCGCGACGTCGGTCGCCTCCCTCTCCGCGGATCCGCCGCTGCTGTCGCTGTCCCTGTCCGCGACGTCGTCGAGCGCGCCGGCGCTGCTCGCCGCCGGAACCCTTGTCGTCCACCTGCTCTCGGACGGCCAGCAGGAGATCGCCGCGCGGTTTGCGACCTCGGGCATCGACCGGTTCGCGGAACCGACCCGCTGGCGCCGCCTGCCCACCGGCGAGCCACTGCTGGTGGACGCGGCCGTGTGGCTACGGACCCGCATCCACTCCCGGCTGAACGCCGGCGACCATCACCTGGTGATCGCCGAAGTCCTGGAAACCCGCTCCCACCGCCACTCCCAGCCCCTCATCTACCACAACGGCACCTACGGCACCATTAATCTCAACAAATAGAGATAATCCCCCATAAGCCCCCCGGTAACTCCGGGTCGGGCGGAGCTCCGACGAAGTGTGGCGACCGAGTGAGTCCATGGACTCACTCGGTCGCCACACTTTCGCTACGCGCGATCATATTGTCTACTTAACTGGTAGAGAATATGGGCTATACTCTTGGTGTGCGCGTGTTTTTCCGCCCGGGAGGAGGGCCGGCATGGCGCTGCCTGATTTCGTCGTCATCGGGGCTCCCGAAGCCGGGACGTCGAGCCTGCACGCCGCACTCACCCGCCACCTGGGCCTGGCCATGTCCCCTGTGGCGGAACCGGGCTACTTCCTGACCTCCGGACGTCCCCGGGACGACGCCAGCCCCCTCGGCCACGGCGGCGGTGCCAGCTCCGGCGGTCCCGTTGGCCCTGCCGGCCATCCTGGTCTCGGCGGTTCCGCCAGCCCCGCCGGTCTTTCCGGCCCCGGTGGCCCCGGTGACCTCGCTGGCACCGGGGGATCTCGGGCCGTGGGCGGTGCTGGCCTAACCAGCGAGAACTACATTTGGTGCCTTTCGGACTATGAGACGTTGTTTCGGGGTGGTGACGGGCGTCGTCCGCGCGGTGAGAGCACTCCTTACTACCTTGCCGAGTTCTCCGCCCAGCGGCGGATGCACGAGCTCCTGCCCTACCTGCGGATGATCGCCGTCCTGCGTGACCCGGTGGAGCGCGCCTACGCGAACTGGCTCGCGCACCGAAGGGCCGGGCTGGAACCGCTGCCGACCCTGATCGAGGCGCTCGACGCCGAGGAGGAACGGTGCGCGGCCGGCTGGAGTCGCAGGTGGCGGTACGCCGAGCTCGGGAGGTACGGCGTCCAGCTGCGGCGGTTGTACACCCTGTTTCCGCCGAGCCAGGTGCTGCTGGTGCGTTACCGGGACCTGGTCCTCGAACCCGCGGCCGTGCTGCGCCGCGTCTGCGGATTCGTCGGGGCGGTCGACCCGGCGGCCGGTTTCGGGTGCGACAGCCGGATTTTCGCGCCGGCGACAATCGATCCCGGCACGACGCGCGTTGTCAGGGAGGCGGTCCCGGCGGCCGTCGATCCGATGGACGCCGTGCTGGCCGAGCTGCGGCGCAGCCTCAGGCCGGGTCCGCCGCCACCGCCCGGCCTGCGCGAACAGGTCCTCGACCGGTTCCGGGACGACATCGTCCTACTCGGCCAGCTGACGGGATCCTCCTTCGCGGAGTGGCTCGACCGCGGCGACCTCCCCCTGACCGCCGGCCGCTGACCCGCGCCTGCCGGCCCGCCGACGGCTGACCTGTCGGAGGTGGACGCGCGGCCTGAAGACGGTAGCGTCGGCCCGGATGAGCACACAAGCGGGTGACAAGGCCGAGCCGGACGTGGTGGAACTGCGTCCGCTGCCCTACGACGGTGTCCGCTCCGTCGCGGTCGGCACCGTCGTGTGGCTGATCGCCCTACTGGTCATGATCCCGTTCGCCGACGATCTGCGGGCGGATGGCCGGCTCTGGTGGATCGCGACGGCGGCGGTCGGCTTCGTGCTCGGGCTCATGGGCCTGTGGGTCGTCGTGCGACGCCGGAATCGGCTGCGCGCGACCGCCGCCGAGCCCGACTGAGCACCAGGAATCAAAGATCGTCGAGGTCGTCCTCGGCCTGACGGCGGCCGGCGCCGTCGGGGTCCCGCAGCGCGGCGGCCAGTCCGTGCCGGCGCTCCCACTGGCCGGCCCGCCAGGCCAGAGCCCGGGCGAGCGCATCCGTGCCGGCCTCGGCGTCGACGTGGATCTCACCGCCGATGCCGCCGACGACCCGCCACGGCACCCGGACCCGTCCCCCGCCCAGGCTTGAGATCCACAGCTCGGGATGGACCTGGTACCGCGCGACGAGGGGACGCGCGGCGCCCGGCACCGCGCCCAGGTCGACCCCGTCGAGCGAATCCGGGGTGTCCGCGGCCCCGACCGGGGTCGCGCTCCCGACGACGACCGCGTTGCCGGCCACCATGACGGTCCTCGTCACGGCCCTGCCAGGAACCGCACCGCGGACGCCACTGACGCCACCGCCATCGGTACCACCGCCACCGCCACCGGTGCCGGCTCCGGCCGAGACAGCGCTGCCAGCGATGGAACCGCCGGCCTGAACGGTGCTGTCGATCAGAGCAGCGGATCCACCGAATCCAGTGGATTCGCTCAGTCCAGCGGATTCGTCCAGTACGGCGAAGTCGGCCAGCTCCGAGGCGAGACGCAGCCCGAGGATGTGCGCGGCCTCGGCGGCGCGATCCAGTGGCAGGCGCAGCGCGGGATGGTCGGCGCCGATCACTTCGAGCAGGTCCGGTGCGTCCACGACCACCACGTCGGCGGAGCGGAACACCCCGGTCGGGGTTCGTACGGTCAGCGGCGGGTCCAGCCTTGGGCCGGTCGTGCCGGAGGGGTCGGCCCCGAGCAGGCCGGCCGCGCTCACCGCGGCCATGTAGAGCGTCCGGGCCGCCGGCCAGCCGATCTCGCGGTCGGCGTCGCCGAGCCGGTCCAGCAGGTCGATCACCGCGTCCGGGTCGGTGAGCACGTCGTCGAGGGTGAGCCGGCAGCCGAGCCGGCGCAGCAGCTCCGGGTCGACGCCCGGCAGCGGCGCGCCCGGCGCGAACAGCCCGGTCAGCAACGGATCGGCGCCGGGCAGGACGAGCTCGCCCGGGGGGAGCCGGGTGTCCGGGTCGCCATCCACCGGCAGCAGCGCGTGCCGGGCCAGCCACCAGCGGGTGTACGAGGGTTCGGCGCCGAGAACCACCCGGCGCAGGGGCGGACGGGCGAGCTCCGCAAGCGCCTCCGGCCATGCGTCGGGGTCGACGAGCTCAAGGTCGCGGACGGCCGCGAAATGCCGGACAACCCGCGGCGCCCCTGGCACACCGTGCGCTCCCGGCACACCGTGTCCACCCGGCATGCCAGCCGCGCCGGGCCCGCGGCCGGAGCCTCGCCCGTCACCGGAAGCCGCGGTGCCCCGTTCCCCCGCCCGGTCGGCGGCATCGTGGACGTCGTCCGCCCAGGTGTCGCTGTCGTCAAGCTCGAGCAGGACGGGCTCGTCCGGGTCGAGGGTCACGTCCGACGCATAGAGGACGCCGAAGGTCCGCAGGACTCCGATGGCTTCGAGGACATGGTCCGGCCAGGCGGTGCTCAGCCGTGGGTCCAGGGCGCCGAACGGCGCGTCCTCGGCCAGCAGGCGGTCGAGCGGCCCGTCGGCGATCACCAGCTCGGACGCGGGCGCGAAGCCGCCGCCCTGTTCCGGGAGCAGCAGCCCACCCAGCCACGACGGCATCGCGGACGGCCCCTGCTCCGGGTGCGGATCACCCACGGTGTCGGACGGGAAGCCGCCGCCGTCCAGCCCGTCATTGCGGTCGTGCCCGTCCGAATGTGCGGTGTGTCCATCCGGGACAATCGCGCGCACCAGCGCGAGTACGGCGGCGGCGAGGGCGTCCAGCTCGCCGGGGTCGTCGTCGGGGTCGGCCTGGGTGACGGCCTCGCGTACCGCCGGGTCCCGCAGCACCCCGGCCGGCGTGCCCTCCGAGGCGCCCAGGGTCCGCAGCGCGTCGCGGGCCGCACCCGCGCACGCGTCGGGATGGACGGCGCGCAGCGGCAGCCCCGATCGGGCCAGGGCCACCACGTCCAGATCGGGGGTGGGTAGCAGGGCCCCGCGCGGTCCGGTGACCATCCGGCTGGGTGGTGTCGCCGGGGCGGCTCCACCCCCGTCCGGTCCGGTCCCGGTGAACGGATCAGCATGGGCGAAGGCCGGCGTGGAGCCGAGGTCGTCGCCGTCGGGCACGACCACGACCGGAACCGGCAGCGCGCCCAGGGCGTCCCGGTCGGGTGCGGTCAGCAACAGCGGGTACAGCCCGGCCCACCAGGACGGCGTCCGCCGCATGCCGCGCAGGACCTCGACGACGGCCCCGGTGTCCAGGCGGCGGACGCCCAGGAGGTCGAGTGCGGGCTGGCGGCGCCGGGTGGCGAACTCGGCCGGCAGCAGCCCGTCGACCACGGCATCGTCGGCCGCGGCCTCGTCAGCCTTCCCCGCCGCGGCAAAGTCCGCCAGGTCCGGGTCCGTGGTGAGGCCGGTGCCGGAGCCCGTCTCGGCGCCCGCGCGCAGCAGGTCGGTGACGGCGTCCGTGGCGGGGCCGAGGTCCAGGACGAGGCAGTCCCGGCCGCGGCGGCCGCCCGGCAGGACGGGGGCGTCCGGCAGCAGCGCGAGCAGGCGGTCGCGCAGCCGGCCGTCCACCTCGCTGCGGGGCAGCCCGGTCGGCACGAGGTCCAGGACGGTGAGGGGATCGGGAGCCGCGTGGCGCCCCCCGTCCGCGCCATGGTCACCGCTCTCGGCGCCGTCCGGTCGGGCGGTGGCCAGGTGAGCGGCGAGCGCGACGACCGTGTCGGCGAGCCGGTCGGTGAGCCAGTCCCGCAGGGGCCCGGGCACGGTGTGCCGCCGGGACGGATCGAGCGGCAGGTCGACGCTGATCAGCGCGGGCAGGCCGACGGCCTCGTCGGTCGGCTGCGGCGCGCGCACCACCTGCGCCACCTCGGCGGGCCAGCCGCCGTCCGGGATCATCACCCGGGCGTTGTAGGTGGTCCTGTCACGTTCCTCGACCGGGCGGTCGGCGAGCAGCTCGGACGGGATCGAGCCGCGGTGGACACAGCCGCGCCACCGCGTGCCGTCGACGGTGGCGATTTCGAGGTCGGTTCCGTCCGGCCCGGGGAGCACCGGCTCCCAGACACACCGGTGGGTTCGGACGTCGCCGTCCACCTCGACGACGATCTCCTCAAGGCCGGGCAGGACGAGGGGCAGCGTGGGGTCGAACGCGGCGATGAGCTCGCGTGCCGTGGCCGCCGCCGCCGTGTCCCGCAGCGGCAGCCGGACGACGGTGTCGAACCCGTCGCCGGGCCCGGACGCCGGGTCGCCGAGGTCGAAGGGCAGGCGCAGGACGGGCACGGCGCCGGCGCGGCGGTCGAGCTCGCGGCGCAGTGCGTCCGCGCCCGTCGCGACAACCAGGTCGGCGGTGCGCCGGCGCGACCACTCCACCCCGCGCCACGCCACGCCACGCCGCTCCACCCCGCGCAGGTCCGTACTGCGCTGGTCGGCGCTGTGCTGGTCGGCGTCACGCCAGTCCGCCGCGTCGCCGGGGCCCGAGGGCGCCCGGGAGACAATCGACGGCGTGTCCGTCACCGCGAGGACCGCGGCGAAGCCGGCGCCGAAGCGGCCGACTGCCTGCACGTCGCGCTTCGCGGACGCGCGCAGCGTCGACAGGGCCTCGACGCCGGCGGCGGTCAGCGGGGCGCCGGTGTTCGCCACCTCGAGCAGCCCACCCGGCCCGCCGTGCGGGTGCTGCCCCGACGTGAGCCTGATGTGTACCTTTGCCGGCACACCAGCGGCCGCCGCCGCGTCGACCGCGTTCTGGAGGAGCTCGACGAGCAGGCGGTCTCGGTAGGCGCCGAGAGCGGCGTCCTCCTCGGCGTTCGCGTCCTCCCGGAAGCGGCTCGCGGAGGCGGCCCACGCCTCGATGACACGTGCCCGAAGCGCCGCGGTGTCGAACGGGGTGGCATCCACGGCCTCATCCTCGCCCGTGGCGGGACGGCCGAGCGGCGAGGGGTGCCGCGACCGGCGTCCCGAGAGACGCCGCCGCCGCGCGGGACCGCTGTGCACGAGCGCCGTGTGGACGCCGGTGGGACAGCGGTGGGACGGCGGCACGCACGAGAGGGGAGACGAGTCCGGTGGCACGGGGCGATGCACAGGACGGCGATGCGCGCGGCGGCGCGGCCCGGGAAGGTACTGCGCGGGGTCGTGCGGGGCGGGGTCGTGCGGGGCGGGGGGTCTCGGCGCGGCGCGGGGGGCGCGGCGGCGCGGCGGGATTCGCTCCGGCGCTGCCAGGGGCCCTGGAGGAGCAGTGGAAGGCGATCTCCGGCCTCGTCGGCGGGCTCCCCGACGAGGCGTTCGCGGCCCCGAGCGCACTGCCCGGCTGGACTACCGCCGAGCTCGTGCTGCACACCGCGCGCTCGGCACTCGCCCTCAGCGCCGCGCTGCGCGGGGACCCGGCGCCTGGCCTGGCCAGGGGATCAACGCCCGGCCTGGCCGGGGGATCAGCGGGCGGCTCGGGCGGAGGACCGGCGGGCGGCTCGGGAGCGGAGTCGAGCCTGGCCCGGACCGGCGGTGCGCCGCTCGTGACCGCGGCGGACTACCTGGCCGGCACCGGAGCCCAGGCCGAGGCGATCGCGGCCACGGCCCGGGATCTCGCCGCCAGCCAGGCTCCGGAGGCGGTGCGCGTGGCCTTCCGGGACGCCGTCACGGGCGCCGCGGCGGACCTGGCTCGCCTCCCACCGGACGAGATCGCCGACCGGCTGGTGATCATCCCGGGTGGGCGCATGCGGCTGGGTGAGTTTTTGCTCACCCGAGCGGTGGAAGCGGTCGTCCACGGCCTGGACCTGGGTGTGCCCCCGGCACGCCCCGCGCTGAAGACCGTCGTGCGGCTGTTCACGTCGATGCTCGCCCAGCGCGCTCCGGGGCACGCGGTGGAGCTGCGGGTGCCCCCCTTCTCCGCCGTGCAGATCGTCGAGGGGCCTCGGCACACCCGCGGTACACCGCCGAACGTCGTCGAGGCCGACCCGTCCGCGTTCGTCCTGATCGCGACGGGCCGGCTGGCCTGGGGGGCGGCGCTCGCCGACGGCCGGATCCGCGCCAGCGGTGAGCGTGCCGATCTACGATTCCTGCTGCCGCTGCTCGCCTGACCGCATCCGGCCCGCCTGCCGGACGGCACCGGGCCGGCCTGCCCTGACGGCATCCGCCGCCCGCTCGACGGCCCCGCCATCCGCCTGACGGCGCCTGGATGTTTGCCTGGTCGCAACCGGGCGGGCCGGTGTGCGTGTTTGTCGTGTTTTCTCCGTGACCTCTGTGTCGCGTGACGGGGGAGATCGCGCTCGACCAGCCGATTGGCGTCCCCGCTGCTAGCGTTGGTTATGTGGGGAGTCGAGGGCGGGCGTGAACGTCGGGTGGTCCCGGGGTGCTTCCCGTGGCTGTCGGTTGATGTGAGTGTCGTCGTGCTCGGGGGTGTCACGACATCGCCTTGAACCCGCCCCGTTCCTCCCGACATCTCGGTCACCCTGACCTCTCTAGGAGACCTGGTGCCACACGTCGCCCACAGCGACGACCCCGCATCTCGCCGGGAGTCGACGTCCGTCCGCCGCCCGCCGCAGTCTCGCGACGGCCGCCGTCGCGACGGCCTTCTCCACGGTGCCCCGCGCAACGGTGATCCTCTCGACAGCGATCTTCTCGACGACGATCCCGGCCCGCGCGACGCCTGTGGCGTCTTCGGTGTCTGGGCGCCCGGGGAGGACGTGGCGAACCTCACCTACTACGGCCTCTACGCTCTCCAGCACCGCGGCCAGGAGGCCGCCGGGATGGCGGTCGGCGACGGCCGCACCGTCGTCGTGTTCAAGGAGCTGGGTCTGGTCGCCCAGGTCTTCGACGAGATCACCCTCTCCAGCCTGTCGGGGCACGTGGCCGTCGGGCACACCCGGTACTCGACCACAGGCTCGTCCACCTGGGAGAACGCCCAGCCGTCCTACCGGACGGCGGGTTTCGGCGGGCCGATCGCGCTCGGCCACAACGGCAACCTGACGAACATCGTCGAGTTGGCCGGGTCGCTCGGCGACAGCGAGGGCGGCCAGGGCGCCACCACCGACTCCGACCTGATCACCGCGATGCTCGCCGCGCATCCTGGCCCGACCCTGGTCGACGCCGCGATGGACGTCCTGCCCCGGCTGGCGGGGGCCTTCTCGCTGGCGTTCGCGGACGCGTCGACCCTGTACGCGGCGCGGGACCCGCACGGCATCCATCCACTGGTGCTGGGCCGGCTCGACGACCGGCCGGACGGCGCGTGGATCGTCGCCAGCGAGACCGCGGCGCTCGACATCGTGGGCGCCCGCTTCGTCCGCGAGATCGAGCCCGGTGAGCTGGTCGTCATCGACGCGGACGGCCCGCGCTCGCTCACGTTCGCGCAGGCCGACCGGCACGTCTGCCTGTTCGAGTACGTCTACCTCGCCCGCCCGGACACGACGATCGGTGGCCGGTCGGTGCACGCCACCCGGGTCGAGGTGGGCCGGCGGCTCGCCCGGGAGGCACCGGTCGAGGCCGACCTGGTGATCCCGGTCCCGCAGTCCGGTGTGCCGGCCGCGGTCGGCTTCGCCGAGGCGTCCGGCATCCCGTTCGGTGAGGGCCTGGTCAAGAACTCCTACGTCGGGCGGACGTTCATCCAGCCGTCGCAGACCATCCGCCAGCGGGGCATCCGGCTCAAGCTGAACCCGTTGCGCGACGTCATCGAGGGCCGCCGGCTCGTCGTCGTGGACGACTCGATCGTGCGCGGCAACACCCAGCGGGCCCTGGTGCGGATGCTGCGCGAGGCCGGGGCGACCGAGGTGCACGTGCGGATCTCGTCGCCCCCGGTGCGGTGGCCCTGTTTCTACGGCATCGACTTCGCCACCCGCGCCGAGCTGATCGCCAGCGGCTGTGGCGTGGAGGAGATCCGGCGCTCGCTGGGTGCCGACTCGCTCGCCTACGTCTCCCTCGACGAGCTGGTGGAGGCCTCCGAGCAGCCGGCGGACGCGCTGTGCCGGGCCTGCTTCGACGGCATCTACCCGGTTCCGCTCGCCGACTCGGACAAGCTGGGCAAGTACCGGCTGGAGCCGTTCGGGCCGCAGACCACGGAGGAGGTCATCGCGCAGGCCCTCCGGGAGCGGGTAACCCTGGGTATGAACGGCGCGGACCCGTCCCCCGACAACCACGATCTCGACCTCGAACCCGTCCCGCTCGAGCCCGCCCAGGACGTCGGCGCCGCGCGCGCGAACGGGGCACGGCCCGACGGGACGAGGGCCGACGCCGTGGCGGTCGACGGCGCACCGGCCGACGGGGTGGCCACGAACGGAGCCATCGTGAACGGGATGACAGCGGACGGGGTGGCAGTGGACGGCGCACCGCTGGGCAGCGCGCGGTGGTGAGGCACGCCAACGGATCCGGCCAGGGCTCAGAGGCCGGCGGCCAGGGGAGCACCACCGAGGGGCGCTCGGTCTCCTACCGGGACGCCGGGGTCGACGTCGAGGCCGGCGACCGGGCCGTGCAGCTCATGCGCCAGCACGTCGCCCGCGCCACCCGGCCCGAGGTCGTCGGGTCACTCGGCGGCTTCGCGGGCCTGTTCGCGCTGGACGTGGCCCGTTACCGGCACCCGCTGCTCGCCTCGTCCACCGACGGCGTGGGCACGAAGATCGCCCTGGCCAGGGCGATGGACGTCCATGACACGGTGGGCATCGACCTGGTCGCCATGGTGGTCGACGATCTCGTTGTCTGCGGCGCGGAGCCGCTGTTCCTGCTCGACTACATCGCCTGTGGCTCCCTCGAGCCGGCGCGGATCGCCTCGATCGTCGCCGGGATCGCCGCCGGCTGCGAGCAGGCCGGGTGCGCCCTGGTGGGTGGCGAGACCGCGGAGCACCCCGGCCTCATGGGAATCGACGACTACGACCTGGCCGCGACGGGGGTCGGGGTCGTCGAGGCCGACGCCGTGCTCGGGCCGGAGCTGGTCCGGCCGGGGGACGTGGTGGTCGCGATGGGGTCATCCGGTCTCCACTCCAACGGTTTCTCGCTGGTAAGACACATCCTGTTCGGTCCGGTCGAGCCTGACCAGCCCGGAGGCGTCTCCGTGGCGGGTCGGGAGGCACTGTCGAGGCACGAAGAGGCCCTGGGGACGACGCTCGGGCAGGCGTTGCTCACGCCCACCCGCATCTACGCCCGGGACTGCCTGGCCGTCATCGAGACGGCCGAGGTGCACGCCTTCGCCCACATCACCGGCGGCGGTCTCGCGGCGAACCTGGCCCGCGTGATCCCGCCGGGGACGGCTGCCGTCGTGGAGAGATCGACCTGGGCTCCGCAGGCCGTGTTCGGCCTGCTCGCCGAGCGCGGCGGGGTGAGCGAGGCCGACATGGAGGCCACGTTCAACCAGGGGGTCGGAATGGTCGCGGTCGTCGCTCCCGCCGAGGCCGAGGCTGTGGTGCGGACGCTGGCTGACCGCGGCGTCGCTGCCTGGATCGCGGGGCGGGTCGAGCCGCTGCCCGGCGGAGCTGGAGAGGACGGCGTGGCGCGCCTCGTGGGTGCCCACCCCTGATGTGGCTGGCGGCCCGGCCACGGGCGGCCCTGGTGCGGCTCGCCCCGCCACGGCCGCCCGGGCAAAGGGGCGGCTGGTCACGAGCCGGCTCGTCGGGGGCCACGTGCGGACCAGCCCGAACACCTGCCCGTGAAACATCCACGTGGGCAGCCAGCCATCACTGACATGGGAGGCTCCTCGGTCGAGGAAGATCCTGACCTCTGAGACTCTAGGACGGAACACCGACAATTCCGCCCAGCTCGGCTCGGCGCCCGGTGTGCCCGCGCGAGGCGGGCGTACCGGACTCGATCTGCTGCCGACATGGACGACCACCTGTCGCCAGGTGGTCGCAGCCGGTCCCCCGGATTTCCCGGAGGCCCGGCGTCGGCCGGGGCAGCCCCGGGTTCAACGGGACGAGCGGTGCTCGTCCTCATCGTCCAGGTAGGCGTCGTAACCGTAGTCGTCATCCGAGTACGGTTCGTCGCTCTCGGTCTCCCGCGTAGTACCCGCGCCCAGATCCGCCTTCAACCGGTCGAGATCCATAGTGGGCGAGTTGTACTTGAGCTCGCGGGCGACTTTCGTCTGCTTGGCCTTCGCTCGGCCGCGCCCCATGGCTCGACCCCCTCGAACATGACGACGGGGACCCGCCCCGGTGCTCTCACTGTCTCGTGCTTCCCGAGACTACAGGGATCGCAGCCTACTCGGCACGCCAACCCGACAGTTACCTGTCGTCGGACAACACGGCGGAGATCATCTGACCCCCACGGATGGTCCCGGGACTCCCCTGACAGCGGGCGCGCGGGCCCGCCGCGACGCCCGCGCGCCGGTGCCCGATGTGCCCAGCGTCACGGCTTCCGGGGGGTGGGAAAGGCGTGCTGGCACACGGGTTCCGGGCGTGCCCGCCGGTGACGGTCAGGGCAGCAGGATGCCCCGCAGCCGGCCGATGTCGGTCATCCGGCGCTCGGCGAAGCGTCCCGCCGCCACCGCCGGGGTGGCGCCCTCCGCCTCGGCGAGCCGGAAGATGTCCAGCGCCGTGTCGAAGATCCGGGCGGCCCGGGCCCTGGCCCGTTCCGGGGAGTACCCCTCGATCTCGTCCGCCACCTGGATCAGTCCGCCGGCGTTGACCACGAAGTCGGGCGCGTACAGCACGCCCGCGTCGGCCAGGACCTTGTCCATGCCCGGGTGGGCCAGCTGGTTGTTCGCCCCGCCGCAGATGATCTCCGCCCGCAGCGCGGGCACGACCTCGTCGGTGAGCACCCCGCCCAGCGCGCAGGGCGCGTAGATGTCGACCTCGGCCCGGAGGAGCTCGTCGGGGTCGGCCACCAGCTGGACGTCGGGATGGCGGGCTCCCAGTCGCCGCAGGGCGCCCGGATCGGTATCCCCGGCCAGAACGGTCGCCCCCTCCTCCACCAGGTGCCCCACGAGGCGCAGGCCGACCTTGCCGACCCCGCTGACGGCGACCCGGCGCCCGGCGAGCGAGGGTGTCCCCCATCGGTGCCGGGCGCAGGCGCGCATCCCCTCGAAGACGCCGTACGCGGTCAGGACGCCGGAGTCGCCCGAGCCGCCGTGCGCCGGCGAGCGGCCGGTGACCCAACGGGTCTCCCTGGCGATGGTGTCCATGTCCTCGACGTACGTCCCGACGTCGCAGGCCGTCACGTAGCGGCCGCCCAGCGAGGCGATGAAGCGCCCGTAGGCGCGCAGCAGCGCCTCGGTCTTGTCGCGGGCGGGGTCGCCCAGGATGACGGCCTTGCCGCCGCCGAGGTCCAGGCCCGCGCAGGCGGCCTTGTAGGCCATCGCGCGGGAGAGCGCGAGGGCGTCGGCTAGTGCGGACGCCTCGTCCGGATAGGCGTGGAACCGGGTGCCTCCCAGCGCCGGCCCCAGCGCGGTCGAGTAGATGGCGATCACGGCGCGCAGGCCACTGGCCCGATCGGAGCAGAACACCACCTGCTCGTGCTCCGCGCCGGCCTCGAACACCGACGAGACTCCCGTGGACGTGTCGACCACCGCTGACATGACCGAGCCTCCCTCCGGACGGCTCCGCGAGCCGACGGCCCGTGAGCCGACGGCCCGTGAGCCCTGTGCGCGGCGGGCTCCCGCCGGCCGCTGCGGCGAACATTACGGGCCCGGCCCGCGCGGCTCCTCTCGTGCGGCCGCCGCCGTCACAGCCGCCGTCCGGGCGGCCCTGACGGGCGCGGAGCCGGCCCGGGAGGGGGTCCGGCGCGGCTGCGGTGCGGCGGGCGCTGCCGGGTCTCACCGGGGCGATCGCGCGGGTTGCCCGACCTCTCATCGCCGCCGGGCCCGCCGCGCCCGCGGTCCGTGCCAGGATCGGAGGCATGCCAGGATCCAGGGGCATGTCCGCACCTGTTCCGGCCCTCTGCGGGGGGTCGGCGTCCGTGGCGATCCCGCTGCCGGCGGGCATCGCGGGTGACGCCGCCGTCGAGGCCGGTGTCTAGCGTGGCTGTCGTCTCACCCGCTGCCTACCTGCGGGTCTACGAGCCATTGGCCGCCTTCCCGCCCGCGGACCGCGTCCGTTGGCAGCGGTACGCGGCCTCGGGGCCGCCCTCGCGGCGCGCGGGCGCCCGGCGGGAGCGGGTCGTGGCGCTGGTGGCGGCCGTCCGGCCGTCGCTGGACGTCGCCGACGAGTCCGCCTTCGTCCAGTGGGCGGACGGCCTGATGTTCGTCTGCCCGTGGTCGACGCAGCTGCGGGTGTGGCAGGCGGCGATGGAGTTCCGCGGGCTGATGCCGGAGCGCGTCGCCGAGGCCTTCCTCCCGCGCCGGCTGGTGGACCCGGCGGAGACAGAGCTCGACCGGTGGAAGGCGCGCCGGCCCGAGATCAAGGTCCATGTCCAGACCTGCACCTGGATGGTGCCGCCGACCTGGTTCGTACTGTTCGACCCAGCGGAGCGGGCGTTGGTCACCGGCGACAGCGCCGACCGTTCCATGGTCTACCGGACCACGATGAGCCTTGCCCGCCGCCGGGTCGGCCGCGCGGTGGAGGCGATGGAGACCCTCCGGGCGGCGAACACCGACGCCCCCGCGATCGAGGGCGTCGCCGAGCTGGCCCGTTGGCTGGGGTCCTTCCATCCGCAGAGCAGGGTCGAACTGGACTACGACGGGCTAGTTGACCTGCTGGACGACGACATGCTGCGGCGGGACACATCCGTCGAGGACATCGTCGAGGCGGTCAGCGCGTTACGCCGTGGGCGAACAGACCTTGCGGTCGAGGCGTACGAACGAGTGCTGATCAGGTGGAGACCCCTGCAGTCACGGGAATCTGCCAGTTGATCGGCGCCGCCTGTTAGCGCAGCGTTGCCCTCCGCTTCGGACGAGCTGTGACTAGTCAGCAGATGGTCCTGACGTGCCATGTCCGAAATGCCCCCGAAGGATGCACGATCTGTATGGGACGGAGCGACGCTCTGTGACGGGAGGCCAACGCAATGACGACGAGAACGCCGGATGCCGAGCCGCTGCTGACGCCCGCCGAGGTAGCCACGATGTTTCGGGTGGACCCGAAGACCGTGACCCGGTGGGCCAAGGCTGGAAAGCTGACCTCGATCCGGACTCTGGGCGGTCACCGCCGGTACCGCGAGGCGGAGGTGCGTGCCCTGCTGAAGGGAGTTCCGAGCATCGGAAGTGATATCTGATAACTGCGCCGAACCGGCGCTGATGGCGGCGTCCTGGTAGGACCAGGCGTTCGGCGGCTGCCCGGCCGGGCGAACAACCCGACGGCCGGACCCGCCTGCTGAGCGGACGTCCCATATGCCTGAACTCTCCACCGCTCCGGGAGGGCGGTGGTGGTTCACGTGTCGAAACCGACGGGCGGCACCCACGCTGTCCGTCGGTTTCGTTCGTTCCAGCTCGCCTCGCGGGTGCGCACGCACCCGCGTCGCGGCCGGAACGGCGGCTTGGGAGGGCGGCTGGGGACGGCCTTCGTCATGTCGGCTCGGGACGGCTTTCGCCATGCCCCAGCTCGGGGCGGCGTTCGTCATGCCGCGCGGGAGCTTGGGGCCATGCGCGATCTTGCGTGGTTCGGCGGCACCCGTGAGGCTGTTCGCATGGTGGGAACAGCCGGTGGCCGGGCCGTGGGTCGACGTGGTCCGCGGGCCCGAATGCCGGGTGCCCTCCTGGCCTTCCTCACCGTGGTGCTGCTGGTGGCCCTGTGTCCGGCCTGCGGCGGCGGGGCCGGGGAACCTCCCGGAGCATCGGGAGCGGGCACCGGCGCGGCGGGCCCCGGCGGGGTGACGGCGACGGCCGTGCCGGTCGTGGCGACCACCGGCGGCGAGGTCCGCGGGGTGGCCGAGGGTCCGGTGGTCTCCTTCTACGGGCTTCCTTACGCGGCGCCGCCGGTCGGTGCGCTGCGCTGGAGGGCGCCCGCCCCGGCGGCCCCGTGGAGCGGCATGCGGGACGGCTCGGCGCACGGCCATCCATGCCCGCAGGAGGGACCGCTGGCAGCCGGCGCCAGCGAGGACTGCCTGTTCGTGAACGTCACCATGCCGGCGGACGCGCCCCGGGCCACCGGGACACCGCCGCCGGCCGCGGCCGGCGGCGGTACTGGCGGCGCCACTGGCGCTGGCGCTGGCACCACTGGCGGCAGCGGTGCGGGGCTGCCGGTGCTGGTGTGGATCCACGGCGGCGGCTTTGTCGCCGGATCGGCCAACGATGTGGACATGTCCGCGTTCGCGGCCGGCGGGCCCGCCGTGCTCGTGGGCGTCAACTACCGGCTCGGCGCGCTCGGCCAGCTCGCGCTGCCGGCGCTGAACACCGAGTCGGGCGGCGACGCGGGCTCGTACTCCCTGGCGGACATCATCGCTGCGCTGCGCTGGGTGCGGGCGAACGCCGCCGCCTTCGGTGGGGACCAGGGGAACGTGGCGATCTTCGGAGAGTCCGCCGGTTCTGTGAACGTCTGCGGGCTGCTGGCAGCGCCGTCCGCGCGCGGGCTGTTCCAGCGGGCGGTCATGCAGAGCGGGCCGTGCCAGTGGTCGCTGCCGACCATGACCACGGCCGAGGGCACGGGCCAGCAGTTCGCCGCCCGAATGGGCTGTACGGACCCCGCCGGGGTGCTCGACTGCCTGCGGGCGCGGCCGGTGGAGCAGATCGTCGCCGGCTCCGGGCAGGCGGACATCCTGACCGCTCCGACCTGGGCGCCGGTGGTCGGCAGCCGGACGCTGCCCCGCTTCCCGGTGGATGCCGTCGCCGCCGGCTCGGCGGCGGGGGTACCGGTCCTCCTCGGGACGGTGCGCGACGAGGGGCGGGCCTTCACCTCCAGCTACGACTCCGGTGGGGAGCTCACCGCCGAACGGTTCGCGCAGATCGTCCGGGCGGAGATCCCCGACCGGGCGGACGCTGTCCTCGCGGCCTACCCGCCGGGGGCCGTCCCCGCCCGCGAGCGGCTCGCGCAGGTGATCACCGACCGGGTCTTCGCCTGCCCGACCGCGTACTCCGCTGACCTGTTCAGCCAGCCCCGCGGCCAGCCCGGGTCGGGGGCTGTCGTGCCCGGGCGGGCGTTCCTGTACGAGTTCGACGTCCCGGGTCTCGGCCCGGTGACCGACGGCGTGGCCACGGGAGCCACCCACGCCGGGGAACTGCCGTACCTGTTCCGCTCCGCCGCCTCGGACGCGCCGCACACGGGGGCGACCGCCAGCGAGCGCGCGCTGTCCGCGGCGATGGTCGACTACTGGGCACGGTTCGCCGCCACCGGTGATCCGAACACGCCTCCCGCCGGAGCCGTCGGTGTGGAATCCGGGGAGCGGGTGCTGCCGGGCTGGCCGCCCTGGCCGGGGGAATGGAACTCGACCGTTCCGGACCGGCTGGCCCTCGAGCCAGGCGTGCTGCTTGCGCGGTCCGGCTACGCCGTGGCGCACCACTGCGACCTCTGGGGCTGACCCGCGCCCTGGTGATTGTTGCCGTCTGGGCGATTCACGGGTTTGCGTGCGATCGCCCCGTAGCTGCTGACCTCGGCGTCCGTGAGCTCCGCCGACCCGTCCTCCGGCTGCCAGCGGTGGGCCGGGACCAACCCGGGCGCCACCAGCTCGAGGCCGCCGAGCAACGCGGTGATCTCGGCGCGGGACCGGGGCTGGAAGGGGATCCCGCGGTCCTGGTAGATCGTGGTGCCGAGCTCGGCGACCTCCGGGGCCACGAAATCCCCGGTCGCGTGGGCGACAGCCAGGTAGCTACCCGGAGCGAGGGCCCCGAGCAGCTCCTGGACGATGCCCGCCGGGTCCCGGTCGTCCGGCACGAAGTGCAGGATCGAGAGCAGGGACAACGCGACGGGCTGGTCGAGGTCGAAAGTGTCGCGCAGCTCGGCGGAACGGATGATCCTGCTGGGATCGAGCAGGTCCGCGTCCAGGTAGGCCGTCCGGCCCTGCGGGGTGCTCGTCAGCAGGGCGCGAGCATGCGACAGCACGATCGGGTCGTTGTCGACGTACAGGACCCGAGCCGCGGGGGCGGCCGCCTGTGCCGTCTCGTGCAGGTTGGGGCTGGCCGGGATGCCCGTCCCGATGTCGAGGAACTGGCGTATCCCGGCGTCGCGGGCCAGGTGGCGGATCGCCCTCGTCATGAACGACCGGCCCTGTAACGCCGTCGTCCTGGTGGCCGGGTAGACGGCCATCAGGTCTTCGGCCGCTTCGCGGTCGGCGGGGAAGTTGTCCTTGCCGCCGAGGAAGTAGTCGTACATCCGGGCGGAATGTGGGATGTCGGTGCGCAGCTCGACCTGGGGCGCACTCCGGTGCGCCGGCCATTTCACCGCAGCGCGCGTGGCCTCGTCCATCCCCGCCTCCGGGCTGTCGCAGTCACCCCTGGCCGCCGTCGCCCAGGCGGGTGCTCTCCGCGGACCGCCCGCGACCAGCCGCTTCAGGACCGGTCGGCGGGGGCGGGACGTCCGGAACCCGCTCGTCGATGAGCGCGCCGGTCGGGAGCCGTCCGGGCGAACCCCACCAGAGCCGGTACCGGAGACCGCGCACCGTGCTGGTGTTGGCACGATGTGTGGAGGGCACTTGCCGCGATTATGTCGAACTCGGACAGTTCTCGCGCCCAATGTTTCATTGAGGTAATCCATGGACCGATTGATCCCGATCCGTCGGACCGAATCTCGTCATGATCATCCGGTCCGACGGATCGGTCCGCTCGACGGACTGACCCAGGCGGGTGGATCGATCCCAGGTTGGCGGAGTGTCTCGGGCCCGAGCGGCCTCCGTCAGGTCGTGCGGGGCGCGCCCCGGTAGGTCCCGAACGACCAGCTGTTGCCCTCGGGGTCACGGGCGGCGAAGTCCCGTGATCCGTACTCGGTGTCGTGCAGTTCCACGGTGATCTCCGCTCCCGCGGCCCGGGCGCGGGCGCACAGGGCGTCCGGCTCGGCTGTCACCACATAGGCGCCGAAGCCGCCCGGCTGGAAGGCCCACGGATCGTCGGGGTTGTCACGGGTCGAGCCGAGCATGACACCACCGCCCTCCGGCCACGCGAGCTCGGCGTGGTCCACCCGGTCACCGGCTTCGCCGTGGTCGGCGGGGCCGTACGAGACGACCTCCTCGAAGCCGAACGCCTCGGTGAGGAAGGCGATCAGCGCCCGCGCGTCGCGGGCTCGCAGCGTCGGCCAGACCTGGGGCGGCGGTGCCTTGTCATCGCTCATGACTGGTTCGCGTCCTCTCCACGGCCGACTCTCCGCGGCCGATGGTCAGCGGACCCGGGGCGGGTCCGGCCCGTCCAACGATTCGCCGAACCCAAGGCCCCCGGCTTGGACGTTTCGGAACTCCCCGGTGAGCCACCTCCGAAGGGCAACCGGTGCTTGTGGTGCACTGGTCACGGTTCGCCCTGAAACGAGTTGTGCCAGGGGTGTACGGGCCGGACGGCAGGGAGTGACCTGACCCGCGCGGGACCGTGGGAGGAGACTGTGCCTTTCACGTTGAGTCATCCCGTCGCGGTGCTGCCGTTGCGGCGGCTCGGGCTGCCGATGAGTGCGATGGTGGCCGGGTCGATGGTTCCTGATGTGCCCGTGTTCCTCGGGTGGTCGGCGATGTACCACCTCAGCCACAGTCTGCTCGGTGTCGTGACCTTCGTTCCGCTGCTGTCGCTGGTCGCGTTGGGCATCTGGTTCTGCCTGGCTCGCGATGCCCTGCTCGATCTGGCTCCGGATCCGGTCAGGCTGCGGCTGCCTCCCCGGGCACGGCCCACGGGACATCAGTGGCTGCTGGCCCCGGTGGCCGCGGTCGTCGGAGGCCTGACGCACACCGGGTGGGACGCCTTCACGCACGAAGACCGGTGGGGTGTCCGTCATGTGGCCTGGCTGAGCGCCGACCACGGAGCCCTGCCCGGCTACAAGTGGCTTCAGTACTGCATGGGCGCGGCCGGGCTGGTCGTTGTCGCGGCGGCTGTCGTCGTCCACCTGCGGGCGCTGCCACGGGGACCGCGGCGGCCACGGCGGTACTCGGCGGAGGCGGCGATTCTTCCGGCGGTGGTGGCCCTGGCGGCGGGGGTCGGCGCTGTCGTCGGCCTGGCGCAGGCGTCGAACGGGCTGCATGCCGTCGCCTTCCGCGGCGTCGTCACCGGTGTGATCGCGCTGGTAGCGGGCCTGTTCCTGGTCGCCGCCGGATGGTGGGCATCGGGACGCACACTAGAGCGATGACCACGCCAGCCGAGACGTTCGCCGTGGTGGACGAGTACGTCCGCGTGGCGCCGGTGCCCGCGTTGCGCCCGTACATCGCCTGGTACAGCGGCTACCGCCAGCGTGGGGTCGCACCTGCCCTGCACCGCGGCCTGCCCTCGCCGTACCTGACTCTGATCTTCGCCCTGGACGAGCCGCTGATCGTTGTCGGCCACCCTGATCCGCATCAGGCGCCGGGCAGCTACGACACGCTGCTCGGCGGACTGCACACCTCGCCGGCGTTGATCTCACACGACGGCGCCCAGTCGGGAGTGCAGGTCGCGCTGCGGCCGCTCGGGGCGAGGGCGCTCCTCGGCCTGCCCGCGGGTGAACTTGCCGACCAGGACCTTCCAGCGGATGCGGTCCTCGGCGACGTGTGTGCGGAGATGAGGGAGCGGATGCGGGCCGCCTCCGGCTGGGTGGAACTGTTCGCGGTGCTGGACGACATCCTGTGTCGGCGGGCCGCGTGCCGGACGTCGGCGGTCGCGCCGGAGATCGCCGAGGCATGGGCGATGCTGGAGCGTGCCCGAGGCTCCGTCTCGGTGGTGGACCTGGCGGCCGAGGTCGGATGGAGCGCACGTCACCTGCGGAGCCGGTTCCGGACCGAGATCGGCCTGACACCGAAGGCGGCGTCCCGGGTCATCCGGTTCGACCACGCCCGCCGTCTGCTCGCCCGGCGTGCCGTGGCCGGGGACACGGGGGAGCTCACCTTGGCGGACCTGGCGGCCGGTTGTGGATTCTTCGATCAGGCACACCTGGCACGCGAGTTTCGCGCGCTGGCCGGGGTGCCGCCGAGCCGCTGGCTCGCGGAGGAGGCGGGCTACCCGCCGACCGGTCGGCGGGCGCGGGCCGAGAACACCGGGACGAAATAGGTCGGGCGGTCGGTGGCGGCGTCCAGTTCGGCGAACGCCCTCTCCCAGCGTTCGACATCGTCGCTGTCGGCGTGTCCGGCGGCCGTCATCGCCGGTACAGCGGCCCAGGACGGTGGCCGCATCCCCGGTGGCAGCTCGTTGACGTTGTACCAGCCCCGGTGGTGGACGTCGACGAGCCCGGCCGAGCGCAGCAGAGCGCCGAGCCGCAGCCCGACGGACAGGTCATTGCCGAGGGTCGCGTGGAAACGGTGGTACCGCTCACCGAGCTCGACGATGTCGGTGACCGTCGGCGGGCCGCCGACGACCCGGAGCGCCGACGCGTCGATGTCGAGGAGGTACACCCAGCCGCCGGGCTTCACCAGCGTCGCGAGGTGGTCGACGATCGCCTGCTCGCGACCACCGTTGTGGGCGAGGACATGGCGCATCATCACCGTGTCGTAGCTGGCGGCCGGGAGTCCGCTGGCATCCGCGGAGCCCTCGGTGATCGAGATGTTGTCGGCCTTCCCGGCCGCGACGACCTGCCCGGCCAGCGCCCGCGCGTCGGGGTCCCGGTCCACGGCGTCGACCTTCCCGGTCGGTCCGACCACGGCGGCCAGGGCGAGGGCGAGCGCGGCCGGTCCGCAGCCGACGTCCGCGACCCGCGCGCCGGGGACGATCCCGGCCGCGGTCCATTCGGCGGACTCGTCCTGTTTCGCCACCGCCGCCATGAACTGGTAGCGAGCCAGCTCACTCGGATCGAGGGTCAGCACATAGGCGTTCTGGCCGCCTTCACCGTGATCAGTCACGGGGCGACGCTAGTACGCGGGTCGGGACTTCGGGCCGCACAGTCGCCTGGCCGTCACGGCGGGCGGCCGGCCGCACTGGACAGGACGCCGTCCTGTCGCGCCCGACGGGCGGCCGCGCCGGCAGGTGCGGGTCAGGTCTCGCCGCGGGCCAGCAACGGCAGGTCGTGGGCGTAGTCGGCGACCGAGGTGCCCGTCAGGTAGGCGACCCGGGCGGTGCCGTCCGGGCTGAACGCGGTCACCTGCGCGCTGTGCGTCACGTTCACGGTGCCGTCGGCCTCTCGCACCGCCGGCTCGATCGCGACGTCCAGTGCGTCGGCGAACTCCTTGATGTGCGGCCAGGCGCCGGTCAGGCCGATGAAGGACGCGTCGAACTGGTCCAGCCAGCGGCGGATGACCGGCCCGGTGTCGCGGTCCGGGTCGGTCGAGACGAACACGACCCGGATCCGGTCGCGGTCGGCCGCGGGGAGGCTCTCCAGCGCCGCGTCGAGGTCGGCCATGGTGGTCGGGCAGATGTCGGGGCAGTTCGTGAACCCGAAGAACACCAGCGTGACCCGGCCGGCGGTCGCCTGGTCCGTCCGCAGGTCGAACGGCGCCCCGGCGGTGTCGATCAGCGTCGTGGTGGGCTTCGCGACGGGGGTACCGAGAGACACACCGCGCACCCCGGCCGCCCTGCTGGCCTCGCTGAGATCGACCACGGCCGGGCCGGACGAGCCGTCGCCCCCGGAGCCGCAGGCCGCCCCGGTGAACAGCAGCACGGCCGCCGTCGCGGCGCACGCCAGGCCGGTGGACGTCGGCCCACGCCGCCCGCGCTGTCGGCCCCGCAGATCCTGGCGGCCCCGTCGAGGCTCAGGCCGCTCAGGTCGCTCAGGCCGCATTGCGGACCAGCTCCTCCGCCTGCTGTTGCCACCAGGCGCCGGCCGCGGGGTTGCCGCGTCCGCACTCGCCGTCGCTGGCACCAGGGGTCTTGATCCAGAGGAACGCGTCGGCGTGCGGTGAGCCCGTCTCGATCGTCGGGGCGACGCCCAGGCCACGGTCCGGCGGGTTGCACCACTGGTTCTGGATGCCCTCGGCGGGGCCCCGGCCGTTGCGCGAGGTGTCGACCACGAAGTGGGTGCCGCCGGTCAGGGCCGAGATGATCTCGCCTCGGGCGGTCTCGTCCTCGGTCCGGTAGTAGTTGGACACGTTGACCGCGAAGCCGCGGGCGCCCTTCACCCCGGCCCGCAGGAGCCGTTCGGCGATCACCGGCGCCGCTCCCGCCGGCATCCAGCCGCAGTTCGCGCCGTCCAGGTAGACGCTGGTGTTGGGCAGCGCGCCGTACACGCCGACCGCGTCGTTGAGCAGCGCGTAGCGCTCGGCCTGCTGGTCGGCGGGCAGGCTGTCCATCTGACCGAGCGAGTCCGGCTCAAGGATGATCACTGCGCGGGCGTCGCCGATCGCGCCGGCGACCTGGCGGGTGAACGTCCGGTAGGCGTCGGCGTTGGGCAGGCCACCGGCGGAGTAGACGGCCTCCGCGTCACGGTGCGGAATCGCATAGATCATGAATGTCGCGGTCGTGCCGGTGTCGCGGCTCGCGGAGGCGCGCTTGTGGACCTCGCCGGGCACATCTCTCAGCCAGTCACCGACCGGATAGGCGGTGGGGGTGTTGACCAGTGGCGCGAGGATCTGGGCGCGCGCGGGGTTGCGCTGCGCCTCCTCGGCCGCCTGGCTGCCGTGGTCGACGAGGAAGGGCGCGGCGGGAGCGGGATCGGCGGGCACGACGGTCTCGGTCGGCCGCTGGGCGCCGGCCGGGTCGCCGGCCGGGCATTGCGGTCCGACCGCTGTCAGCGGACCGGTGGGAACGTTCGGTGCGGCCGCGGTCACGCTGGGTGTCACCGGGGTGGGGCTCGAGCCCCCGCCGCAGGCGGCGAGGGCGAGCACCGCGACCACCGTCGCCCCGGCGGCACAGGCCCGGCGCCGGAGGCGGGTGCGACCTGGCCGACCTGGCCGGACCTGAGGCTCGCGCAACCGCGGCTTCGGCCCGTTGCCGTCTTCCGCCCGGACGGTCACCCGGCATCCCCCTTGCTCCCGTGATCCAGCCGGCCGGGCCAGACGCCTGCGTTGCGTCGATTCAACCTGTCCCAGGCTAGTACTGACCGTCCGGCTGGCCCGAATGGTGGGGGTGGGCGCTCACTGGACCTGCACCCAGGTGGCGACGGACGGAATGTTCTCGCCGTTGTCGACGAAGAGCATGTACCAGTCCGGCGGCAGCAGGTTGGCGTTGTCGGGAACACTCACCGTTACCTTGCCGTTCGCCTGGCTGACCAGGGGGAGGGCCACCGAGCGCTGCTCGGTGTCGGTCACGTGCGTGTAGGCGCCCGGACGGATCAGGCGGACCTTGGAAACCTCCTGGGAGACGCCCAGATCGATTGTGGTGCCACGGGTGACCGAGGTCGGCGCGGTCTTAATGACCGGCCGCTCACCCTGGTACATGTAGGGCGGACTGTAGATCTCGATCCGGGTCTCGAAGAAGTTGTCGTCGCTCAGCGGATTGGAACCGAAAACCGCCACCCGGCCGTCGGGCATCAGTAGATAGCTCGAGTGGTAGTCCCGGCCGACGAGCGGGTCGGCGGCTGTGGTGAAGGTGTTCGTGTCCGGGTGGTAGATCTCCGCCGTCTGGGTGTCCTTCTGGCGGTAGGCGGTGGAGCCGCCGGAGACGAGCACGGTGTCGTCCGGCAGGACGACGACGCCGGGGTACCGCTTCGCGACAGTGGTGTTCGGCCCCGGGACGTAATGGGGATTCGGGTCGTCCAGGTCGACGATCGCGGTGCGGGCGGTGGCCACCTGGGTGTCGCCGACGCCGCCGCCGGCGACGAACATCACCCGCTGTTCCTGGGCCGGCGGCAGCATCACCGTTCCGGCGGTCTCGTTGATCTCCGGCTGAGGCAGGCCCGGAACCGCCTGGAACGTACCGTCGGCGAGGCTCCAGAATCCGGGCTGGCGGGCTTCCAGCGAGGCCGGCCCGTAACCGGCGTTCGCGCCGGAGAAGAACAGCCGGCCGTCCCCGGCGAGCAGCAGCGACGGGTAGGTCGGGAACTCCTTGACCAGCCCCTCGTTGTGGTTCCACGTCCGGTTCGCCTGGTCGAACCACTCCGTGTTGCCTGGGTCGATGTCGCCCTTCTCGTTCAGGCCGGAGACCGCGACCACCTGGCCGCTGGCCAGCGTGACCAGGGTCGGGTACCACCTGGCGAAGTTCAGGTCGCCGGTCTTCTCGTACCGCTCCGTCTGCGGATTGAACGTGTAGCTGTCCTTCAGCCCCTGGTACTCCTGCTTCTTGCCGTCCGGCGAGTCCTGGGCGAGGACCTCGTACTTCTTCGTGCCGCCGGCGATGAGCAGCTCACCGCTCGGAAGAAACGCCTGGCCGGCGCAGAAGACGTCCCACGGCGTGTAGACCTGCTCGAAGGTGTTGGCGGTCGGGTCCCACAGCAGGGTCTCGAAGCGCTTGGCGTCGAAGTTGGCCTGGTTGTTTCCCGAACCGGCCAGCAGCAGAATCTTCCCGGTCCGCAGCAGCGCCGCGTGGATGGAGCGCGAACCGGGGTCGGCGACGATGTCCCAGCGGCCGTACTGACGCATGTAGTCCGGCTGGTGCGAGCGCCAGGTGTCGTACTTGTCGGTCGCCCAGGCGCTGAGGAACGGGCCGTTCCCGGCCACGATGACAATGGCTAGGCAGCAGACCTGGACCACTCGCCACCGACGCGGCCCGCTGATTATTTTCATCGTCCCATCAGATTCTCGTCATGGCCATCAGCCGATCTCTTCCAACAGGCCGTCGAGTGACACCCGCCGGCGGCGGGGATGCAGGGTCATCGTGACGTCCTCGGTGTAGTGCGGAACGCCGGCGGGGGAGCGGCCCTCCCGGGCGAGCGCCGCCCGCCGGGCGGCGAGGACCTCCTCCGGCGACCCCTGCCGGGAACGGAGAGTCACGACCGTGTCCTGATCGACGTCGTCGGGGTTAGCCGAGTCACGGCGCAGCCCGGCGGCGGCCAGGACGGCGCCGACGACCGGCCGGGACGTCCGGACCGTGTCCTCAGGAGTGCCGGTGCCGGGGCTGTTGGCGTCGGCGGCGGCGACGATGGCCGCGATCCTCGGCTTCTCCGTACGCACGGTGTCGTCGCTGAACCAGCCCGGGTCCCGCGGCCGCGACTGCTCGGCATCCTCGCCGCCCTCCGCGCCGCCGCGGGCGCCGACGGGCTCGAGGCCGGTCAGCGTCGGATCGTCGCGCTCCCACCCGGCCCGCCCGGTGCCGGCGTGCTCCGGGGAGCCTGCCGGCCTGGCACGCCGCCGCCCGGGTGCGGCGGGACGTCCCGGCTGGGCGGGCCGAGGCTGGTTCGGGCGTGCCGGCCGTACCGGGTGCGGCTGGGTGAGCGGCGGCGCCGGCGGGGGAACAGGCGGAACCGTCCGCTCGGTGCCGGGTGCCTCCGGGAGCGGCGTGCCGACGGTCGCCGGGTCGACGTCGGACGGCCTGGCACCGAATCCCTTCCCGCCGGGTCCCCTTCCGCCGGGCCCGTTCCCGCCGGCCCTGTTCCCACTGGCGCTCCCTGCGCCGATCGCCCCCATGACGGTCGTGTCCGCGGCGCTCGGGTCGAGGGTGGACGTCTCGGCCGTGGCCGGGTCGACGCCGCCGCGACCGGCGGGGATGCGGTCGGCGTGGCGCTGGGCGCCGGGGCGGGCGTCGGCCGGTGCGCGGTCGCCGGCGCGCTGCGGCGGGATGTGGGCGGCCGGCAACGGGTTGGGAGCGACCGCCCGCCGCGGGGCCAGGATCGGCTCGATCAGCCACAGCCCGATGGGAATCAGGCAGGTGATGATCGACAGCGAGGCCCAGACCATGTTCGCCGGGTACAGGTGACCGAAGACCGCGGCTCCGGCCACGGATCCGCCCGAGACCGCCGCCCAGAACAGGTGCTTGCGGAAGGTCATCAGGCGGTCCGGGCTGGCCGCGTTCCCCTTGGGGGTGACCACGAAGCCGAGCTTGCGGCGGGTGAGCGCGCCGACGAAGGCCGTCGAGTAGAAGGGCGTGCACAGCACGGACACGAAGATCCCGCTCATGCCCGCGCTGCCCTTCTCCTCGTGCGGGCTGATGTTGAACCGCCGCAGCCAGAAGTAGAGCAGCATCCGCGCGACGAACACGTCGACGTAGAGCGCCAGCCAGAACGAGACGTTGACGAGGACGCCGGTCGAGCCGAGCGCCATGTAGAGCACGGTGAGCAGGTTGCCGACGATCCAGGTGATCGCGACGGTGGGGTAGTGCACCATCAGCGTCAGGTAGTGCAGGCGCGGTCCCCAGCTCAGCGCCTTCAGCCGCCGCGGGGCCTCGGTGACCATCACCTCGTTGGCGCCCCGCGCCCACCGCAGCTGCTGGCTGAAGAAGTCCGTCCAGTTCGCCGGGCCCTCGCCCACGGCGACCACGTCCGGGGTGTAGACCGACGTCCAGCGGTGCCCGGTGACCTCGTTGAACGCGCCGTGCACGGCGAAGGATGTCGCCAGGTCCTCGGTGATCGAGTCCTGGAACCCGCCGATCTGATCCCAGGTGGACACCCGGTAGGCGTGGTTGGTACCCACGAACATGCCGGCCGCGAAGCGGTTCGCGGCCCGCTGGATCACCGAGTGGAACATGTAGTTCTGGGCCTCGGCGCCCCGGGTCAGATAGTGCCGGAAGTTCCCGTAGACCTGCGGGCCGACCACGAAGGCCACATTCGGGTCGCGGAAGTACCCGAGCATCCGGTCGGCGAAGTTCGGCAGCGGGATGTGATCCGGGTCGACGGAGAGCACGACGTCGTACTTGTGGCCGTTCGCGTCAAGCCACGAGTTGTGGTTGCCGTGCTTGGTCTTGGCGCGGAACCGTCCCTTCGGCGTGTTCCACTTCTCCACGCCCTTGCGGGAGAAGTGGTGCACGCCGGTCTCCCGGCACATTGCCTTCACCGCCGGGTCGTTGCCCTCGTCAAGCAGCCAGACGTCGATCTGCTCGCTGTACTGAATGTTGCGGGCGGCGATCAGGGTGTCGCGGACGATGTCGACGGGTTCCTTGGACGGCACGATCGTCGTGGTGAACGCCACTCGAAGTCCCGGGGGTGGCAGCACCGGCACCGGGTCGCGCATGATCACTGATGACCAGCACAGGATGATGGAGCTGAGCAGGCGGATGCCCTCGGTCACCACGATCAGCCAGAACATGATGTGGTTCCCGACGGCCACCGCCGTCGGTATGTATTTCGTGCTGGGATAGTGCTGGGGCTGGAGAAGCCAGACGAAGAACAACGACGACAGGCCCAGTGTCGCGATGAGCAGCGGCATGACCTGCCAGAGCACACGACCTGCCATGATGCGCCGGTACTCGACGTGGTGCACCGCACCTTCGGCCGGGCGCGTCAACGGCCCGGCGAGCGTCGAGAAGGTCGCGTAGTCGTATGCCACTGCTGTCCCAAACGGTCGTCGCGGAGATGGTGCCGAACGGATCCTGGGTGAACCTGTGGAATTCGGCGCGGGACTCCGCGGTCAGGTCAGGATGTGTCGCGGTCGGGGCTGCGGTCGGGGTCGCCTTCACGCTCCGGGCTGAGCTCGTGGTCGGGTGCGCGGCCCGCCGGAGGGGAAGCGGCGTCTGTGGGCCGGGATACGTCGCCGCCGGGTCGTGTGCTTCGCTCTAACACCAGCCGGGCGCATCCCGCGACCAGGATGACGGCTCCGGCCGCCAGAATGACCCAGAGACCGAACGCGGTTCCGTGGGTCGCCGCCGGATTCTCGGTCTGGAAGGTTCCGATTCGGAGCCGTTCGAGCTTGCGGGCCACCGGTTCAGCGGTCTGCAGCGCGGTGAGCGGAATGATGACCATCACCAGGCCGGCGACCGGGATCAGTCGGCGCAGCCAGATGTTCTCCTCGGCCGGTGGGATCAGGACGAGCAGAGTAACGACCACCCCGACCGCGAAGACAAGCTGCCCCGCCGGCGCGAGCTCCCAACCCGTCTGGTTCACGACGAGGAGATCGGCGCCCCGGTCGGCGAGGGTCGCGTGGGTCCAGGGACGGAACGACGCGAGTGCGGCGATCACACCGGCGAGCGAGCACACCGGTCCAGTCGCGGTGACGAGCCGGAAGCGGAGAGTTCTCGCCTCTGCCCCGCTCGGCCGCGGCCTTGCCGGTGAATCCGCCTCCATTGATGTATCCCGCCCTCGAGGAACACGAAGTGCTTGCCGTCAATCGGCCGTCATCGTACATACCGCCGCTGTGGGCCCTGGCTCGTGGTGCTTTACGGGCCATGATTGCGCGCCTCTCACGTAACGGTTCACCGTGTCGTGTGCGTCAGCTCTTCATTACAGTGACGTGAGTGTCGGGCTCTCGGGTTTCCTCTGCTACGAAGGCTCGAAGGTGGCGGACAGTCGCCCATCGGCCACACTGCTCGCGCACGCCGGAGCGTCAATTATTCGGCCGGAGTTGTTCGCGTGCGTGCTACTTGGCCTGCCTGGAGCGCGACGACGTCTGTGCGTAGCCAGCCGCCGCGCCTTCGTGGCCGTCCCGAATCAACGTGCGGCACCCGGTGAACCTCGACACCAACGAGGGTGCCCGAACGGTGGTCGGGATCACCGAGCCCGATCGACGCGCGGGTCGGGACGAACAGGGGAACGGCCCGCGCGGTGTCGTCGACGTCTACGACGGTGCCGCCGACGCGCACGGCGCAGCCCCGGCGGGTGCTCGTGTGCCACTCGTCACGGTGGGCCCCGGAACGAGTCGGGCGGCAGGGACGTCAAGGCACGAACTGTGGCACGGTTGGGCGCAGGGACGAGAGAAGAGGGACTGCCGTGCGAGAAGCAGTGATCGTGGAGGCGGTGCGCACGCCGATCGGGAAGCGCAACGGCTCCCTGGCGGGCGTGCACCCGGTGGAGCTGGGCGCCCTGGTGCTCAACGAGCTCGTCAACCGGACCGGGATCGATCCCGCGCTCGTCGACGACGTCCAGTGGGGGTGCGTGACCCAGCTCGGTGACCAGTCGAGCAACGTCGGCCGGTACACCGTCCTCGCCGCCGGCTGGCCCGAGAGCGTTCCCGGGGTCACCGTGAACCGGGCGTGCGGATCGAGCCAGCAGGCGCTCGACCACGCCGCGTTCGCCGTCATGTCCGGCCAGCAGGACCTCGTCGTGGCCGGCGGTGTCGAGTCGATGAGCCGCATCCCGATGGGTGCCACCCGGCAGATGGGCGAGCCCTACGGGCCGAGCGCCAAGGCACGCTACGACGGCACCGACTTCAACCAGATCGTCGGCGCCGAGCGGATCGCGCGGCGGTGGGGCTTCTCCCGCCAGCAGCTGGACGAGTTCTCCTCGCTGAGCCACGAGCGCGCGGCCGCGGCGATCGACGCCGGCGCCTTCGAGCAGCAGATCGTCGCCGTCCCGACCGAGTCCGGCCCGTTCACCGTCGACGAGGGCCTGCGGCGCGGCACGACGCCGGAGAAGCTCGCCGGGCTCAAGCCCGTCACCGGCGAGGACGGCCTGCTGCATGCCGGAAGCTCCTCCCAGATCTCCGACGGCGCCGCCGCGCTGCTCGTGACCACCCCCGAGAAGGCGCGCGAGCTGGGCCTGCGACCGATCGTGCGCTACCGCAGCGGCGCGGTCGTCGGCTCCGACCCGTTGCTCGTCCTGAGCGGGCCGATCCCGGCGACGGAGAAGGTGCTCGCCCGGGCCGGGCTCTCCATCGGCGACATCGGCGCGTTCGAGGTCAACGAGGCCTTCGCCTCCGTCCCGCTGGCCTGGCTGGCGGACACCGGCGCCGACCCGAAGGTCCTCAACCCGCTGGGCGGCGCCATCGCGGTCGGGCATCCCCTGGGTGCCTCGGGCGCGATCCTGATGACCCGCCTCGCCCACCACATGCGCGACAACGGCATCCGGTACGGGCTGCAGACCATGTGCGAAGGCGGTGGCACCGCCAACGCCGCGATCGTGGAACTCGTCGCTGACTGACCAGCCGCTCCCGGAGGATCCCCGACCCCGATCCGCCGGAGTGAATCCCGTCGCCGAGGCGCTTTACCGGACCATCCGGCAGCGTCGGGACGTCCGCGGGCAGTTCACCGGGGAGCCGCTCGGGCCCGGCGTGCTGCACCGTGTGCTGGCCGCGGCGCACGCGGCGCCCAGCGTCGGCCTCAGCCAGCCGTGGGACTTCATCGTCGTGGCGAACGCCGCGACGAAGGCGGCGCTGCACGCCCACGTCCAGCACGAGCGGCAGGTGTTCGCCGCCACGCTCAGCGGCGAGCGGGCCGAGCGGTTCGCGGAGATCAAGATCGACGGCGTGCTGGAGTCGACGCTCTCGCTGGCCGTCACCTACGACGCGTCCCGCGGCGCCCCGGCCGTCCTCGGCCGGCACGCCATCGCCGACGCCGGCCTGTACTCGGTGTGCCTGGCGATCGAGAACCTCTGGTTGGCGGCGACGGCGGAAGGGCTCGGCGTCGGATGGGTGTCCTTCTACCAGGAGGCTTTCGTCCGCGAGCTGCTCGGCCTGCCGGCGGGCCTGCGTCCGGTGGCCTGGCTCTGCCTCGGACCGGTGACCCACCTGGAGTCCACCCCCGACCTTGAGCGCCACGGCTGGGCCCACCGCCGCCCCCTGGACGCCGTCGTCCACCACGAGCACTGGACGCCCTCCCCCACCGAAGCCGAGGCAACGGTCGGGAACGGAACCGGCCCCCCGGACTGACCGGAGCGCACACCGCGACCGGAGCCGCCACCCGGAGCCGCCACCCCGGGGGCGGGGCCCGGGAAGGAGTCACCAACCCGCCACGCAACTCCGGGTGGGGTGGGGCTAGCGAGTGGGGAACCGGGCTGGGATTCGGGTCGGGGTCGTGCGCGGCTCGGGCACCGGCGGGTACGGGGGGCGGTAGGCGGGGTCGATCTGCGTGGTGAGGTCGGTGCCGGCGGACCTGTTCGCCCAGGCGCGGGCGTTGCGGCGGTGGATCTCGTGCATCTGCACCACGAACCGTTCCGGGTCGCGCACGGTCCGGTCGACCAGGCCCTGCAGCGTGGCCAGGGATGACCTGGTCTCCGGGTCGAGGTCGTCGAGGTGGAACGGCCGGCCCTGCTCCAGGGCGCGGACGGGCGGGCAGTGGCGGAAGCAGGCGCGCAGGTCCGCGCCGAGGTGCTCGCGCAGGAACGCGACATCCGAGTCATCGGAGATCTTGTTGCCCACGGCCGACACGGTGATCTCGTAGTCCGCCGCGTACTCCCGGTACTGGTCGTGGACGGCGACCGCCTTCCGGGTCGGCTCGCAGACCAGGAAGGTGTGGTCGAAGCGGGTGAACAGCCCGGACGCGAACGCGTCGGCCCCCGCCGTCATGTCGACGACGACGTACTCGCCGGCGCCGTCCACCAGGTGGTTCAGCAGCAGCTCGACCGCGCCGAGCTTCGAGTGGAAGCACGCGACGCCGAGGTCGTCCTCGGTGAACGCGCCGGTCGCGAGTAGCCGGACACCGTCGACGTCCACGCCGAAACGCTCCCACAGCGGGTTGTCGTCACCCGTCCGCAGCAGCCGCGACCCGGGACCGGGCGGTGTCGTCTTGACCATCATCCCGGCCGACGGGATGCGCGGGTTGCTGCCACGCAGGTAGTCCTTGATCACGTCGAGGTGTTCACCCATCGGCGGCGCCGTGGCCTCCTCGCCGCCCGCTCCGCCGAGCGCCGCACCGAGGTGCTGGTTGATGTCGGCGTCGATGGCCAGGACGGGATGACCTCGCGCGGCGAGGTGGCGGCACAGCAGGGCCGAGAGCGTGGTCTTTCCGCTCCCGCCCTTACCGACAAAGGCGATCTTCATGGTGGCTGTCTCCGAGGTCGTGGCGGCGGTGCCGCGATCAGAGCGGCATCATAACCGTTATCGTTTTCGATAATCTGGAGGCCGGGCCGCCGGGTGACAACGCGGACGCGCCGGCACGCGGACGGGCCGTGAGGCACGGGTGCGGGGAGTGCCCGGCTCGCTCCCGGGCCGATGGTCTGGCCCGTGCCGGTGGCCCCGGTGCCGCGCGGCTGCCCCGCGCGCGGCTGCCCTCCGCATGGCTGCCCTGCGCGGGCGGCGTGGGATACCGCCGATGAAAGCATTATCCTCGGGAAGATCCCGCGATGTTTCGGCGTGGCGAATTTGTTCAATTTCTTTTTCGGTAAACGGAAAGTTTTCTTCGTTACCTGTCGTTTACCGGGTGAAGCGTCGCTGTGACATGCGCCCGCCAATAATCTATGCGGGTTCGCCGGAATTCGGCCTACTCCGGTCGGCGCGCGGCCGAGAAAATCGGGCTGTCGGGCGCGGGTGCACCGCGGTCGGCGGCCGCCGTCCTGTTCGGCTGATTGGAGAGGATATCATCATGCCATTCGTGATCACCTCCGCGTGCATCGATGTCAAGGACGGCGCGTGCCTGGGTGGCGGATGCCCGGCCGACTGCATCTACGAGGGAAACCGCAAGATGTACATAAACCCCGATGAATGCACCGAGTGCGGGGCGTGTGCGGTCGCCTGCCCGGTCGGGGCGGCGATGATCGACGAGATGGTCCCGGACGAGGAGCAGGATTTCATCAAGAGCGAGGAGCTGTTCTTCTCCGAGGTCCTGCCCGGCCGGGACGAGCCGCTCGGCGAGCCGGGCGGTGCCGCTGAGGTCGGCAAGATCAATGCTGACTCGGAATTCGTCGCCGCGTACAAGAAGTAGATATCGCGGCGGGTGGAGGGGCACCTCGCCACGAGGCCACGCCGGCGGGTGATCGCTGCCGGCCTCCAGACAGATGCGCCTGGTCCGCTCCCTGGTCGATACTCCGACCAGGGAGAAGCAGCGCCGTGAAGCCGTGCTTGCGATGCCCGTCCGTGGCCGAGGGGCGGCGTGCCACCACGGTGAGCGGACGCCGCAGCGATCGTCTGGGGGATCATTGGTGGAACGGTCACGCCGGTCGGGGCGGTCGTGGTGAGACCACCCAGCCAGGACGCGCTCTGGGAGGCCGTCACCAGCCGCAACGAGGGCATTCTTGCCACGATCGGCGAGACCGGGCTGCCCCACCTCTCGAACGTCTACTACGTTGCCGACGCCGAGCGCCGGCTGGTCCGTGTCTCGACGACGGGCGTCCGGGTCAAGGGCCGCAACCTGCTCCGTGACCCCAGGGCCGTGCTGCACGTGCCCGGCGGCGACTTCTTCAATTTCGCCGTCGCGGAGGGCGAGGTCACGCTGGCGATCCCGAGCGCGCCGGGCGATGAGGCGACGGACGAGCTGTACGCCGTGCACTCGGTCTTCAACGGGGCGGCGGAGCGGCCGGCGTTCGACCACCAGATGCTCGAGGCAAGCCGCATGGTCATGCGGCTTGAGGTGAACCGCCTGTACGGCCTGCTGCACCGGGCCTGACGGGCCCGCCTCGTGGACGACTGGCAGGTCGGGGAGGCGCCGGGAGATGGAGGAACGTCCGTGGACGACTTCGAGGTGAGCTTCGAGGTGAGCAAAGACGTCGAGGCCATCAAGCGGTTGAAGGCCCGTTACTTCCGGCTGCTCGACACGAAGGACTGGGACGGCCTGCGCGGGCTCTTCACCGACGACCTGGTGGTCGACACCACCGGGTCGGGCGGCGGGGTGATCGTCGGTGTCGACGCGTTCGTCGGTTTCGTCAGCTCTCATCTTTCCGACGCGGTCACCGTCCACCACGGTCACACCCCGGAGATCACACTGACCTCGCCGTCGGAAGCCACCGGCATCTGGGCCATGGAGGACCGGATCTGGTTCGCGAACGGCCACGCGATGACCGGTTTCGGTCACTACCACGAGACCTACGCGAAGATTGACGGCTCCTGGCGGATCGCCTCCTCGACGCTGACCCGCCTCCGCGTCGACATGACCGGACCTGCCACCGCCTGACGGAAATCGACCCCCCGCGAACGCGGGTCGTGGTATTCCCGTCGGCAAGGTCAGGGATAACGGGGCAGGTTAACCTACGGTGCCGGTCGGGCCGCCTCGGACCAGCCCCGGTCGCGCAACGCCTCCCAGGCAATGCGGACGTGGGTGCTGGTGAAAATCCTGTCCTTACGAGGGCTCCACTCCCGGACGAGCCGGCCGGCCGTGGTCAGGTCGGGTCGATGTGCCGGGTGAGGAGGGTGCGGGCGTCGCGGGCTACGCCGATCATGCCGCGGCGTGCGGCGCGGTCGGCGACGTCGCGCAGGTCGTCGAGGTCCACGGGGTCGCCGGCGAGCGAGGCGAGCTCCGCGGCGAACAGGCGGCAGCGCAGCAGCGCGCCGACGCCCTGCGCGCGGGTGGCGACCTCCACGGCGGTGCGCAGGTGCCCCCGCGCGGCCGGAAGGTCGCCGTCCAGCGCGGCCAGCCGGGCGAGGGCCAGCGCGACCGTGCCGACGAAGCCGCACTGGCCGATGTTCGCGACGCAGTGCGCGACGGGTGTCAACCGCGCGGTCAGTGTGCTGACCTGTGAGCGCAGGCCGAGGTCCGCGACCGCGTGGGCGAGCATCGTCAGCCGCGCGTGGGTGGTCCAGGTGACCGGCTCGACCTGCGCGATCTCCGCGGCGAGCAGCTTGTCGGCCCCAGGGTCGCCGCGGGCGACCGCGGTCAGCGCCGGCGCCCACGGGACGAACGGGCTGATCGGCACCGGCTCGTCCGGATCGTCCAGCCGGCCCTGCTCCCAGCACAGAGCGAGCAGCGCGAGGTGGTACACGCCGCTCTCGTAGAGCTCGGTCTCCCGGTGCAGGGCGAAGGCGTGGTGGTAGATCTCCGCCGCCGTGGAGAGGTCGTCGTCCCGCCACAGCGCCAGTGAGCCCTGCGCCCAGCGGAACTGCACCCGGCTGGCCGGCAGCCGCAGCAGGTCGCTGCCGAGCGCGCCGAGCCGGACGTGCTCGGCGGACCCCGGGTCGCCCAGCGCCGTCTTCGCCAGGTAGAGCAGCCCGTGCGCGATCACCTCGTCGATCTGCGCGCTGGCGTGCGGGACGGTGGCCAGCCGGTTGAGTAGCTCGACGGACTCCGCGGCCCGTTCGGCGATGCCGGAGAACGCCAGCGCCCGGCTGAGTAGCGCGTCGGCCAGGGCCTCGTCGTCACCGATGCGTTCGGCCAGCTCGATCGCCCGGCGGCCGAGCAGGTCGGGGACGGAGCCGTCCGGGTCGTAGGCGCTGCCGACGGCGAGCGCGGCCAGCACCCGCACATGCGCGGCCGGGTCGGCGGCGACAAGGGTCTCCAGGCCGGCGAGGCGCGCCAGCAGCGGTGCCGGGTCGTCGCCGTAGACGGCCCAGGGCCAGGATCCGCTGGTCCGTAGCAGCGTGGCGGCCAGCCGGCCGGCCGAGTCGAGCCGCCCGCGGCGCACCGCGTCGAGCAGGCCGGCGTCGACGACGTCGAGCACCGTCTGGCCCCGCCCGGCGCGGGCGAGCGCGCTGACCCGCGCGACGAGCACCTCGTCCCGGTCGATGTCGAGATCACCGGCGCTCCGGTCGAGGACGTCCAGCGCCTGCCCCCACCAGTGCGCGGCGGCTTCCGACTGCCAGCGGCGCTCCGCGTCGAGGGCGGCGGCGCGGCAGGCGTCGAACACGTCGGTGGACTCGGCCAGCGGCCAGGCGGCGGCGAGATGCGCGGCCCGGCGGGAGAGCGCCTCGCCCCCGGCGGAGCCTCCGCCGGAGCCTCCGTTGACTGGGCCACCGTCCACCAGGCCGAGGGCCTCGGCCACCCGCAGGTGCAGCCGCTGGCGGCGCAGGCTGGAGATCCCGGCGACGACCTCGTCGCGCAGCAGCGCGTGCGCGAACATGTACCGCCCGGTGCCGGCGGCCTGGACGATCACATGTTCGTCCGAGGCCTCGTCCAGCAGGTCGGCGAGCTCGTCGCGATCGAGCCGGGTCACCTTGCCGAGCAGGTCGATGTCCAGGACGTCGCCGATGACGGCGGCAGCGCGCAGCACCTGGAGCACCGCCGGATCGAGGACGGCGAGCCGCTGCCCGAGCACCGAGCGCACGGCGACGGGTACCTTTCCGCCGGCGCGGTCCTCGGCGGGCAGGCGGGCGTACTCGCAGACGAAGAACGGGTTCCCGCTGGTCCGGTCGGCCAGCTCGGCGGCTTCGGCGTCGTCGATGGCCTGGCCGCTGATCCGGTTGACCAGCTCCGACACCTCGCCCTCGGTCAGCGGTGGGACGGCCAGCCGCCGTGATCCGTGCCGGCGGGCCGCGGCGGCGAGCAGCCGGTCGAGCTCGGGGCGGCCGGTGACGTCCCTGGCGGTCACGACGAGGGCGAGCCCGGGGCACGCCCCGGCGTCGGAGAGGTGGGTGAGCAGCCGCAGGCTCGCGGTGTCCGCCCAGTGGACGTCCTCGGCCACCACCAGCAGCGGACGGGTCCGCGCGGCCTCGGAGAGCGCGTCGAGCACCCGGCCGTAGACGACGAACCGGGCCGCGTCAGCGTCGGCGCCGCTCGGTGGGGTCAGCAGATCGTCGGGGTCGGCGCCGAGGTCACGTAGCAGTTGGCGCACCGGCCACCAGGGCGGGACGGCGTCGTCGTCGGGGCACCCAGTCCGCGAGACCGCCCCGCCGGCCCGGTGCCAGCCGGCGGCGGCCTCCTCGGCGAGCCGGCTCTTGCCGATGCCCGCGGGGCCGGTGAGAACCACCCAGCGGACGGGCCCGGTCATCGCCTCGGACAGCACCGAGTCGAGCACGGCGATCTCGCGCACCCGGCCGACGAGCTCCCCGTACCGGGCTCCCGGCGTTCCCTCGCCTTCGGACGCCCCGCTGCCGGCCATGGTGGTCGGGGCGGCGGGGCGGGCCGCGCCGACGGCGATCGGGTTGGCGGCGATCGGGTTGGCGGGGTTGGCCGCGGCGGCGGTGGTGGCTGGGCCGGTGGAAGCGTTGGCTGGGCCGGTGGGAGCTGCCGGGGTGGTGGGAGTGGCTCGGTCGGCGGTGCGGGGGGAGGCTGGCCAGGAATCCAGCGCCGGGTCCTGGCGCAGGATGGCGCCCTGCAGGTCGCGCAGCGCCGGGCTGGCCTCCAGACCGAGCTCGTCGGCCAGCCGCCGGGCGTGGTCGCGGAAGGCGTCGAGGGCCTCGGCCGCGCGCCCCGCCCGGTAGAGCGCGATCATGTGCAGGTGGCAGGCGCGTTCCGCTAGCGGGGCGTCGTGCACCAGCTGGCGGGAGCGCAGCACCGCGGCGGTGATCCGCCCGGAGCCGAGCAGGCCGACGACCGCGCTCCGCTCGCACTGCGCCCACCGCTCGTCGACCGCGTTCGCCACGCCGCGCACCCACGGCTCGTCGCCGAACTCGGCGAGCAGCGGGCCCCGGCGCAGCGCCGCCGCCCGGTCGGCGGCCGCCACCGCGTCCGGCCAGTCCCCGGCGTCGGCGGCGGCCTGGGCCCGGTCGCACTCCCGCTCGAACAGCCGCAGATCCAGGTCGTTCGAGGGGACGTCCGCAAGATAGCCCGGGGTGCGGCGGACGATCGGCGAGGTGGCCCGCTCGTCGTCGCGCAGCAGCCGCCGCAGGTTGGAGATGTGCGCGTGCAGGCTGGAGAGCATGCTCGGCGGATGCTCGTCGCCCCACACGGCGCCGGCCAGGCGGTCGACGGAGACCACCCGGCCGGCATCGAGGAGCAGGGCGGCCAGCACCGCCCGCTGCTTGGGGCCGCCGAGCTGGACCGGCCGGCCGTCCCGGACGACCTCGATCGACCCGAACAGGCGGTAGTACGGCACGCCCCTCATGATGCCGTCTTCGCGGCCCTGGCTCGCGGGACGCGGGATCAGGACCGTGCCCGCGACTGCACCAGACCGGCGGCGGCCCGCACCGGGTGCGAGGCGGCCATCCGCGCGTTCGGGTCGTAGCTGGCGGTGAGCGTGGCGAGGCGGGCCAGCGCGGCCATGTCGTACTTGAGCGCGACGAGCGTCGGGTCCGCGGTGGCGCCGAAGTTCGGTCCCGAGATACCACCGGACCACGGCTGCAGCGCGTCCATCACCGCGGCGGCGTGCCCGGCGGTGGCCTCCACGATCGGCGGGGCGGCGATGCCGATGGTCAGCAGGGAGTAGGCAGCCTCCCGGTGGCAGACGGCGCTCGACTCCCGGGGCTCACGGGCCAGCGCGCCGCCGAGCAGCCGCAGCTCGACGATCACCTGTGGGCAGTCGGCGGCCGGCCCGGTCAGCGCGAGCAGGGTGCGCACCGCGGCGTCCGGCAGCTCGCGCAGCAGCAGCGACCGCTCGTGGACGGGCATCGGGTCGACCGGGTCGGCGTGGATCATCCCGAGCGCGGCGAACGGCATGACGCCGAGCCCACCGAAGATCGCCGGTGCGAGGCCGCGGATCGGATCGATCACCCGCTCGCCGTCGGCCGGGTCCCCGACCCAGGCGAAGCGGACCGCGACGGTGCACCGGTCCGCCAGCGGCGGGGGCACCGCCGGCATCGCCGGCAGCCGCATGATCGCGATGGACGTCGACGCCTGCTCCGGCAGCGCCGCCGACCACGTCTTCCACGCAGACAGGACCCGGTCGGCGTCCGCGCCGTCGAAGTAGAGGCAGCCGCCGTAGATCCGGTCGACGTCCAGCAGCTCGAACTCGACGGCGGTGACCACGCCGAGCGCGCCCTTCCCGCCGCGCAGCGCCCAGAACAGCCCCGCGTTCTCCGTGGCGGTGGCCCGGCGCAGCTCGCCGTCCCCGGTGACGACGTCGAAGGCGGTGACGAGATCGCTTCCGTAGCCGAAGGTCCGTGAGACCGGCGACAGGCCGCCGCCGGTCAGGTACCCGACGACGCCCACGTGCGGCGCGGATCCGGCGAGCGCGCCGAGGCCGTGCTCGGCGGCGGCGTCGAGCACCCGCTGCCAGCGCACCCCGGCGCCGACGCGGGCCCGGCGGGTGGCCGGGTCGATGGTGACCTCGTCGAGGCGACCGGTGTGGACGAGCAGGCTCGGCCGGGTGTGGGCGAGGACGCCGTGGCCGGTGGACTGGACGATGACGTCCAGGTCGTGGGCGTCGGCGAAGCGGACGGCGGTGACGACGTCGGTCGCGTCGGCGACCGCGACCACGGCCACCGGGGAGACGGCGACGGCGACGTTCCACGGGGTGGCGGCCGCCGCGTAGGCGGCGGTGCCGGGCAGCAGGACATCGCCGCTGATCTTGCCGGCGAGGTCGGCCAGCGGCAGCTGCAGGGACGAGGAGTCGGGCGTGAAGGACATGACGGCTCCGTCTGGTCGAGCGGTGTCGAACGGGACGAGATGAGCGTGCGGTCCGCCGCTTGGACCCCACTTGTCGTTCGCCGCCGCCCGCTTGCGCCCCGCCGCCGTACCGCTTGGACGTCGCCGCCGTGCCGCTTGGGCCTCACGGCCGTGCGGCTTGGACGCCTGGTCGCACCGCCCGGAGGCGCCAGGAAAAAGCGAGCATTCACTAATTCTGTGCCACGATGATCGCGCACGGTTGTGACGGGCTTCGCTCGAAGGAGGACTATGGCCGCCGTCGCGTTGGACAGGACACCGCCGAAGGTTCATCTGCGGGTCGCCGGCGAGCGACTCGAGACCGGCTCCGGCGGGGCCTTCGACCACATCGATCCCCGTACCGGGCAGGTGGACGCCACGATTCCCCTCGCCGGGCCGCGGGACGTCGACCGGGCGGTCGAGTCGGCCCACGAGGCGTTCCTGCGGTGGCGGGACACCCGGCCGGCCGAACGCCGGCGCCTGCTGCTGCGGCTCGCCGACGCCATCGAGGCCAACGAGGCCGAGTTCGTGCGGCGGGCCGTCCTCGACAACGGCACCCCGGTGGGCACGGCCCCGGGCCTGGTCGTCGGCTCCGTCGAATGGACCAGGTACTACGCCGGATTCGCCGACAAGATCTCCGGTCGGGTGGCCTCGTCCTTCGGCCCCGACGGCGAGTTCAGCTACACCCTGGCCCAGCCGTACGGGGTGATCGGCGTGGTCATCACCTGGAACGGGCCGTTGCCGTCGCTGACAATGAAGATCCCGGCCGCGCTGGCCGCCGGTAACACGGTCGTGGTGAAACCGTCCGAGCTGACGCCGTTCGCCGCTGAGCTGTTCGCCGACCTGGTGGAGGAAGCGGGTTTCCCGGCCGGGGTCGTCAACATCCTGCCCGGATCGGCCGCCGCCGGCGCCCGGCTGGTCGACCACCCGCTCGTCCAGAAGGTTTCCTTCACCGGCGGCCCGGCCACGGCGAAGGCCATCCTGAAAGCCTGCGCCGAGCAGATGAAACCGGCCGTGCTGGAGCTCGGCGGAAAGTCCGCGAACCTCATCTTCGACGACGCCGATCTCGACGTCGCCGCGCGCTGGGGAACACTGCGTGTACTCGGGACGATGAGCGGTCAGGGCTGTGGCTTCCCCACCCGGATGGTCGTGCAGGACACCGTCTACGACGAGGTTCTCGGCCGAGTCGCCGAGATCGTCAAGACCATCAGGGTGGGTGACCCCTACGACACCGACACCGACATCGGCCCGGTGGTGAACGCGGCGGCGGTGGAGCGCATTCTCGGCCTCATCGAGCGGGCCGGGCGCGACGGCTCACGGCTGGTGCACGGCGGGCGCCGCGTCACCGAGCCCGGCCTGGCGGACGGCTACTACCTGGAACCGACGGTGTTCGCCGACGTCGACCCGCACTCGGAGCTGGCCCAGACGGAGGTGTTCGGCCCCGTCCTGGCCGTCATGCCGTTCACCACCGAGGACGAGGCCGTCTCGATCGCCAACGCCACCCGGTACGGGCTCTCGTCCTACATCCAGACGAAGGACCTGCGCCGCGCCCACCGGGTCGCCGAACGCCTCACCGCCGGCGCGACGATGATCAACGGGGCGCCGAACCTGATGGTCAACCGGCCCTTCGGCGGCTTCGGCCTCAGCGGTTACGGAAAAGAGGGCGGCCCGGAGGGCCTCGAGGAGTTCCTGCGGGTCAAGACCGTCGGCATCGCCTGACCAACGCGCCGGGACGTCGACGGGCGGTCAGGCCGGCTCGGCTAACTCGGCTAACTCGGCCGGGTGGCGTAGGAATCACCCTCGCCATCCGGCCGGTCTGGTCGAGGGACCGCGTCAGCCGGCCGTCCAGCCGCCGTCCACGACGACGTGGGAGCCGGTCATGAACGAGGCGTCGTCCGAGGCCAGGAACGCGGCGACGGCGGCGATCTCGTCCGGATGGCCGGGCCGGTCGAGCGCAGCCTTCGCGGAGGCGTTCCGGAAGGCCTGCGGGTACTCCTTCTCGCCCATCAAGGTCATCCCGGTCGGGTAGACGAATCCGGGGCAGATGGCGTTCACCCGCACGCCGGACCTGCCCCACTCCCGGGCCGCCGCCCTGGTCATCGAGAGAATGCCGGCCTTCGTCGCGCCGTACACGGCCGTGTTGGGCGAGGAGACGAGCGCGCCCACCGAGGACCAGTTGACGATCGAGCCACCGCCGCCGGCCACCATCGCCGGAATCGCGTACTTCATGCCGAGCAGAACGCTCTTGAGATTGATGTTGACGAGGAGATCGAACTCGGACTCCTCGATGTCGGGCACCGGGGCCTGCGCGATCCCGGCGACACCCACCACGTTGCAGAGGATGTCGAGCCGCCCGAACCGCTCGGTCGTCTCCCGGACGAGGGCCTCCACCTCGGCCGCCCGGGTGACGTCCGTGTGTAACGGAACAATGGCCTCGTTGCCCTCGGCGGTCTCCTTCTCCGCGCCGCTGACGTCCGCGGCGACAACGCTGGCTCCCTCGCGGGCGAGCCGAAGCGCCGTGGACCGTCCCTGGCCGATCCCGGCGCCGGTGACGATCGCGACCTTCCCGTCCAAACGCGGCATGTTCCTCGCCCTTCGTCGGAGTTCGTGAGTTCCCGCCATTATGCAAGTGAGCGCTCGCTCGAATAAGGGGATCGGTTCGACGCCTCCGCCGATCAGGCCGGATGACGCAGCCGCGGCCCGGGGGCACCGCGCTCGGAACGTGCGGCAGCGATGAGGCCAAGCGCTTCTCCAGCAGCCCGGACCGCCCCCGGGTCTTACGATGGCCGGGTGAGTCCGACCGCCGCGCGAGACGTCGTCGTCGACCGTGCCGCCCTGTTGGACTTCATCCGTCCCCGGCACCGCGGAATCCTCATGACCACGCGCCGGGACGGCAGGCCACAGGCGTCACCGGTGACCATGGGCGTGTCCGGCTCCGGGGACATCGTGATCGCCACCTACCCGGAGCGGGCCAAGGTCCGCAACGCCCGCCGCGACCAGCGGGCCTCCCTCCTCGTGTTGTCCGACGAGTTCAACGGGGAGTGGGCGCAGGTGGACGGAACGATCGCGGTCGTCGACCAGCCGGCGGCCGTCGAGGAGCTCGTCGACTACTACCGCAGCATCAGCGGCGAGCATCCCGACTGGGACGAGTACCGCCAGGCGATGGTCCGGCAGGGCAAGGTGCTGCTGCGGCTGCGCGTCGACGGCTGGAGTCCGGTCAGTCGCGGCGGCTTCCCGGTCCACCTGCTCCAGGGCGCCGACCAGCCGAGCCCGCCGAACCCGGGCGACTCCTGACCGCGACAGCGCGTCCCACCGCTTCCCGGCGCTAGGACTTCTTGTCCGTCCTGGGCTCCAGGCTTGATCTGTGGGCTTCGGGCCCGGTTCGGGTTGTGGGTTCGGGCGGTTTGGAAGTGTGGCGGTTGGGTGTCGTCCACGACTCGCTCACCCGCCACGCATCTCCGGAGCGCCCGGGGGCAGGCCCCGGGCGGCTCCTGATCTTCTCCGACTCCTGCCTCCGGCCCCGGCTCTCCCCGCGCCCGGACCGTCGGGCCCGACCGGGAGGCCCTACTGAGGCAATATTGACGTCGATATCAATAAGTGGTAATTTTCTCCCAGGTCAGTGATGACAAAAAGGGATGGTCGTGCGTCCCGGCCCTGTGCTGTGTCGGGGAGTCGCGCGGCTGTCTCGTGGCATTCGGCTGGAGTGGTTCGGCCAGCCAGTACGGAGGAATACGTGCCCGCGACCAAAGTCGACTTTCCCGTCTTCGACGCCGACAACCACATGTACGAGACACCCGACGCATTCACGAAGTTCCTCCCCGAGGAATACGCCGGCCTGATCAAGTATGTGCAGGTCAACGGGCGTGACAAGATCGCGGTCAGGGGTGTGATCTCCGAGTACATCCCGAACCCGACGTTCAGTGTCGTGGCGCGGCCGGGTGCCTGGGAGGACTACTTCAAGAACGGCAACCCGGACGGGAAGTCGACCCGGGAGCTGATGGGCAAGCCGATCCGCTCCCCGGAGGCCTTCTTCTCCCCGGAGCCCCGCCTCGCCCTGATGGACGAGCTGAACATCGACCGGGCACTCATGTGGCCGACGCTGGCGAGCCTGCTCGAGGACCGGCTCCGCATGGACCCGAAGGCCACGCACGTCGTTGTCCACGCGCTGAACCAGTGGATGCACGAGCACTGGAGCTTCAACTACGAGGACCGCATCTTCGCCACGCCGGTCATCACGCTGCCGATCGTGAGCGAGGCCATCAAGGAACTCGAGTGGGTTCTGGAGCGCGGCGCGAAGATCATCCTCATTCGGCCGGCGCCCGTGCCCGGCTACGAGGGCTTCCGGTCGTTCGCGCTGCCCGAGTTCGACCCGTTCTGGCAGAAGGTCGTCGAGGCGGACGTCACCGTCGGTCTGCACTCCTCCGACGACGGCCTGACCCGCTACTACAACATGTGGGAGGGCCGGCAGGACGGTGAGCACCTGCCGTTCGCCTCGCCGTCGGCCTTCCTCGACATCATGCACCTGCAGGGCCGTGGCATCTTCGACACCGTCGCCTCGCTGATCGGGCACGGGCTGCTCACCCGGTTCCCGAGCCTGCGGATCCTGCCCGTCGAGAACGGCTCCGGGTGGGTGCGCCCCTTCGTCGAGGCCATCGGCACCTCGTACGCGCACAGCCCGAAGCTGTACGACGAGGACCCGCTGAAGGTGCTCAAGCGCAACGTCTGGATCCACCCGTTCCACGAGGAGAGCCCGCGCGGCCTCATCGACCTGCTGGGCGTCGACCGGGTCGTGTTCGGCTCCGACTACCCGCACGCCGAGGGGATGTCCGACCCGGTGTCCTACGTGCACGAGCTTGAGGGCCTGCCCAAGGAGGACATCGCCCGGGTGATGGGCGGCAACCTCGCCGAGGCGCTCAAACTGCCCCTCACGGTCTGAGTCGGGCTCGTCGGACCCGTCGGGCTCGTCGGGCTCGTCGGGCCCGTCAGGCCCGGCGGACCTGTTAGGCCAACCAGGTGCTTCGGGCCGGCTGCCCGAAGCACCTGGTTCCTGCGCGGCCGGACTACCGGCCCGGCCTCGACTCGTGATGACCGAGCCAGGCCACGGCCGCCGTCCGGTCGTCGTCGCGGTCGTTGCGGCGTACCGCCAGCGAGGCCAGGAACTCGAGGGGGGTCGGCGGCACGGTCCACAGCGGTCCGAGGAAGCCGGTCACCCGCTCTCCGCGGACGCCGCTGGCTAGGCCGCCTGTGGTGAGGGCGAGCACCTCGCCGTCGGACAGCGTCACGGTGCGCACCTCCAGGGCGTCGCCGTGGCCTGGCAGCGCGGCCACCTGCGGGGGCGCGCCACCCGTCCCGGGACTGCCGGGGTCGGCGAGCGAGAACACCGGGTCGACGGTGCCCGCGCGGATCCGCCACGCCATCAGGCCACCGACCCGTCCGACGACCGCGGGGACCGACCCGCCGGGGGCGACCACCGTCGGCACGAACCCGAGCAGCAGGGTGGTCAGATAGTCCGGGCCGGACGCCCGGGAGTGCAACATCGCGTCGATGTCACCGGTGACGGCGCGGACCAGAGCCGCCAGGTCGGCGCCGGAGGCCGGGGCGGTGGACGCCAGCCGTCGGCGGCTCGCCTGGACGGCCAGCGCGGTGGCCATCCGGGCCGCCCGCCCGGCGTTCTCGCCGTCCCCCACGGCGCCCGCGACCGCGAGCAGGCACACCGAACCGTCCCGGTCCGTCCACACCGTGAACGACTCGTTGTCGTTGCGGCGCGGCCGGTGCCGCTCGGCGGTCACGGACCCGGCTCGCACCGTGAGGGTGCCGACCTGCCCGCCGTCGTAGGCGAGCATCGGCGGGATGTTGTTGGCCGCCCCCCGGTAGAGGTCCGGCTCCAGGTACGGGTGGTCCATCGGGTCCATGGCTGGGAAGTCGGACATCTCAGGCTCCCGGGGCGATCAGAGCGACGCCGCGCATGAGCTGACCACCCTGCAGGCGCGGCAGCCGCACTATCTGCAGGACCGCGCCGGTGGCGCTGTGGTGGTCGCTCAGCTCGACGCTGAGCCGGCGGTCCATCACCGTCCAGAACTGGGGGTCGCGGCTGCGGTCCAGGTCGACCTCCCGCTGGTCGAGCGTGGTCAGCTGCTGACCGATCGCCTGCAGCGCGGATTCCGCCCGGGCCCGGACGGCCGCCATCACCGCCGCCCACAGCGAACCGGGTGCCGCGGCGGGCAGGTACACCGACGCGGCGTTCTCCTGGGTGGCACAGATCCACTCGCCGAGCTCGTCGGGGCCGGCCGGCGCCGGGCCCAGCTCCTGCAGCTGGGCCAGCAGTCGTAGCCTGGCCACCCAGCCGGGTATCCGCTCGAAACCCGGCTGGGTGCCAGGTTCGACGCAGACCACCTCCCGGACGGCTCCGGCAAGGGCCGCGGTGGTGGTCACCAGGGCGGCCAGCGCCTCGGTCGGGTCGATTCGGTCGGGGAACCCGCTCAGCTGCAGACCATGCACCAGCGAGCGGCCGCCGGCCCGCAGCGTGGCGAAGTCGAAGCTGACCGGAGCGGCCAGTGCGCTGGCGGGCTCCCGCTCGGCGCTGCCGGCCGCCGCCCATTCGGCGGCGAGCTGGCAGGCGGTCCGCCGGCGGCGGGGGCTGGCCAGCGCGAGCAGACCGACCACCGGGGCGGCGGCGCCGTCATGACGCCGGAGGAGGTCGGCCGGCGCCACCGCCTGCCCGAGAACCTCTCCGAGGTCCTGCGCCAGCTCGCGCGCCAGCTGGTCGCTCGCAGCGGTGCCCGCGGTGGTGCTCTCCACGGTGGTCGCAGTGGTGTCCGCCGACCGCGAGGCGGCGGTACCCGGGTCAGTGAATGCCACTGAACGGATCCTTGGTCGGGTCGTAGTCCAGTCGTGAGGTCAGCTCGGTGCGGAAGACGTAACCCTCCGGCGCGGTCAGCAGATCCTCCGGCGAGTCCACGGTGTGCGGCAGTGGACGCTCCCGGTGGGTGCGCAGATCGCCGTTGGAGTCGATGGAGAGCCAGCGGTGCCCGGCGGGAACCTCCAGCAGGAGGACATACCCGGGTGCGGCCGGGCTGGTTGGCGGAGGCGGTCCGGGCGGCGCGGAAGCCGGCTCCGTCTGCTGCCGGTACAGCAGACGGACACCGGAGATCGGCAGCACGATGCCACCGTCGGGAACAGGGCACTGGGCGTCGACCACCAGGCTGTCGAAGATGCCGGCCCCCTGGTGCACCACGTCGTGGTGGAGGGCGTACCGGAGCACCCCGTCGCGCACCAAGCCGTCGGGCGGCGGATCCTGCAACGGCAGCGGCGGGACGTCGAGCACTGGCCGCGGCTGTCCCTTCGCCAGGATCAGGGTGAGGCGTTCCTGCTGGTTGATCTCGAAGCGCATGGTGACGCCCTGCCTGGTGAGTTCGCCTACGAGGGGCTGCGGAACCCCCTCGTAGGAGCCCCACACGGAGGGGTCCGCCTCCGTTCCCTCGCCGCCGCGGCCATCGAGGGGCGGCACGTCGTATCGATGGACGTTGATCAACGAGACGAGGGGGTAGGGGATCCGGCTCTCGGCGTACGCGGTGTCGCCGTCCCCGGCGAGTGGCTGCCCACGCCTGAAGATCGGTTCCGCGGCCACGCCCTGAATGGTCTGGAGGAGGGCGAAGTCAGCGGCCAGATTGACGTGCAGGCGGGAGGAGTCGACACCGAAGTAGGAAGCTCCCTTCCGCAGCTGTTCGATCACCTCCTGGGACTGCGGGTCGCCCGGCGCGAGATCGGCCATGGCGTTCAGGTACATGCCGCCGAGCGCGGTCCCGGTCTTGCAGTGCACCGCGTCGAACTCGACCTCGAACGTCGAGTCCAGGCCGTCGGCGTCGAATCTGGCGCGCAGGGCGTCCTCCACCCGGTAGCGCAGCGCCTCTGCCAGCATCGATCCGCCGGACAGCGCCACCCGGTCCACCGACTGGCCGCCCTGGCCCCGCACCGACAGGCCGCCGAGGGCTATCCCGGCGGCCAGCGAGGCGATCTGGTCCACGATCGGGCTGATGATCCCGTCCAGCTCCTGCGCGGTGATGACGACCGGGGAGGTCGCGGCCGTGCGGTCCGGCACCAGATCGGCGGGGATCCGGACCGGGCCGTCACCGGTGTCCGTGCCGCCGGTGTCCGTGCCGCCGGTCACCGGATCGCCGCCGATCCGGATCTCGACCGGGCGCGGTGCATGGTCGCGCAGGCCCCGGTGTTTCACCGCCTGGGCCGCGTTCCAGAGCGCGTCGAAAACGGCGCGGCGCTGCGCCCCCTTCGTGTCGTCGAGCCCTTCGAAGACCGTCGCGTTCGTCGCGATCCCGAGCCGTTCCTTGAGTAGCCGGAAGATCTCCAGGGTCAGCAGGTCGCCGCCGAGATGAAGACGTCCGCCCGAGGCGAGCACTTCCGGCGCGAGCCGGTGGAAACGCCCCGGGCAGTCTCCCGCCGCGGGCGGGGTGACGTCGGTGAGGACCGTCTTGACCAGTGCGCAGTCGGTCGTCCCCCCACCGACATCGATCACGAGGAGGTTCTCGTGCCACTGCTGGGCGGCGTCCCACAGCCGTGGGTCCTCCCAGGCCCGCGGGCCGTCCGGGCAGCGGGCGTGCAGCTTGAACGCCTCGGCCCCGAGCAGGGCGTCCGCGCCGAAGCGTCTCATCAGGAAGAATCCGGCGGCGGCGGCGGACTCGTCGACGTTCATCTCGATCAGCGGGGCGAGTCCGTGTCGGCGCAGCTCGTCGAGCACGGCCGCGCGGCGGTCCGGCGGGAGCTTCGTCGGAAAGGTGACGTGGATTCGCGGTACGGGCACCGCGAGCTGCACGTCGTCGCGGGTCAGGTCCGCGAACCGCTGGTAGATCCGGGGGAACACCTCGCGGGCGGACAACCGGGTGTTCGGCAGTCGATGGTCGAGATCGGCCAGGAACCTCTTCACTCCCCGGTGGCGGAGCCGCACGCCCGTCACCTCGTCGGCGAAGTCGACCCGCTCGCCGTCGATGACGAGATCGCTGCTGCGGTGCCGACCGGTCTTGAGATGGTTGAACCGCAGCGGGGGACCCTCGAAGACCGTCTTCCACGCCTCAGCCCGGGCGAGTGGGTCGTCGCGGGTCTCCATCTCGATGTTCAGGGCACGGTCGACAGCCGGGTCCGGCTGATCGAGGCCCAGCAGGCTTTCGGCCCGGGCGAGGCTGTCCGCCGGTAGCGAGCCGTCGTCCACCCGCTGCACGCTGCGGACGTCCAGCACGCCTGCCACGGCACCGCTGGTGCCGAAGTCCAGCGTCGCCGAGATTCCGGCCGGCGCCGCTGCCGGCATGGCGGGGCCGCCGCTCACGTCGCCGTCCACGCTGGTCGCTTCCGGTTGCGTCATCTTCGCTTCCTTGATCTGAGACGGGTGCAGCCGGAAGCTGCCGCGGGTGAGCGGCGCGGCCAGGCGGCTTCCCTGCTGGCGCCGGCGGTAGAAGATCCCGACGGTCGGGGCGGCGGGGTGACGTGTCCACGGCTCGAGCCGCAGCTCGACCGGTCCCGTGCCGGCGTCGACCGGCGGGCGTACCCGGGTCGTGGAGACGACCGTCGTGCCGTCGAGCAGGTCGACCCGTTCGATCAGTCCTGGGACGGTGTGTGCGCCCAGCCGGAGCGTGACCGTGCCCGGCGGCTGTGCCGCGGCGGACGGGCCTGCGGGAGCCGTGGCCGTGGGAGCGTGGCGCAGCTCCAGCCAGGGCGGCTCCGCCGGCTCACCGGGCACTGCCGGTCCCCGCGGCCGCGAGCCTGCGCAGCTCCCGCTCGACGGCCCGCAGCGCCGGCGGGGCGCCGCCGACATGGCTCAGTGCCACCGAACGGCGGTGCAGCTCCGCCCGGACGTCGGCCCGCGCCTCGTCGACCATCGGGCCGAGCAGGTCGACGAGCCGGTGTTCCAGCAACATCGCCAGCTCCGCCCGGGTGCGTGCCACCAGCCGGAAGCTGAGCCGCTCCGACTGCCCGTCGCCGGATCCGAAATCCCGGCCGCCCGGGGCATCGGCCGGGCCGCCCGAGGTGTCGGCCGGGCCGCCACGGGCCCGGTTGTCGGTCAGCAGCCGCAGCAGCCGGCCGCCGAGCGCCGCGAACTGTTCGGCGGCGCCATGGTCGGTGTCCGCCGCCGCGGGCGAACGGCCCCGGCCGTCAGCCGTGATGCCGAAGGTCCCGGACCAGCTGGCGAGCCTGTCCGCGAGCTCGTCCTCTGCCTCGGTGATCGCGTCGGTGGCGATGCCTGCCAGGTCGACGGCTGCCAGGACGCCCCGCACCTGCGGCATCGAACCGCGCCAGACGCCGTCGCGGCGGAACGCCGAGTTGCGGATGACGTCCCAGGCGGGCAGCCCGTAGACCGCGGTGGCGGCGGCCGTCCGGGCGATCTCCCGCAGGGCGTCCACCGGCTCCTGGTCGCCGTCGAAGAGGTTCCGGAGCCGGTCGACCTTGTCTTCCTCCTCCCTGGGATCGCCGGCGTCGGTCAGCGCCGCCGTGACCAGTCGCCGTGCCTGTGTCACCAGACGGTCCAGCTCGGCCTCGTCGACCCGGGCCGGGGCGTCGGTGGCCAGGCCGGCGATCTGGGCGCGCAGCCGTTTCGCGCCGCCGTCGAGCATCGCGGCCGCCACGGCCTGCCGCAGCTGGCCCTCGGTCGGCCCGTGCGGGTCCCAGGCGGCGTCCGCCCAGACCCGGCGGCTGTCCTGCGCCGACCCCCAGGCCCCCGCGGGGCTGCGCGGGTCGAAGTCGAGCCACCCGGTCTCGTCCGCGAACGCCCAGGTGCCGGACACCGCGGCGACCAGCGCCTGCCGGCCGCTCAACCGCCACTGCCGCAGGGTGGCCGCGACCGCCTCCTCCACCGCGCGCAGCTCGTTCGGATCGGCGGGGTTCTCGATCCGGTCGAGCTTGGTGGCGACGAGGACGCAGTCCGGCTCCGCCTGGACCGGCGGCGGCTCGAAATCACTGCCGCCCGAGAAGGCGACGACGTTCAGCGAGACGTGGGTGACCGCCTGATGCTCGGCCCGGACCAGGTTCTCCAGCGCGCGCCCCTGCCCGGTGCCCGGCAGGTCGGTCACGACGACGGTGCGGCCGCCGGCCCAGGACAGGTCCCAGACCGAGGCCGGGACCGGCACGTCGTCGACGATCACCCGAGCCAGAAGCGGCACGCCGAAGCCGCCGATCGACAGCTCGCCGCCGAGGGCGAGGAACTCCTTCAACTCGTAGCTGACGCCGTACTCGAAGGTCTGCGCCGCCCGGGCGAGCGCGCCGACCACGTGACGGTTCGGGTGGTCCAGCGCGGCCAGCTCGCCGAGGGCACGGGCGTCGGCGTGATCCAGATCCAGCAGGGCGCGTGCCCGGCGCAGCGCCGCGGCCTCGGTCAGCATCGTCACCCGGGTCCGCCCGGGACGCCCGTCCTCGGCCTGCACGAGCCGGAGCAGGGTCGGCACCGCGGTGACCGCGCCGGCTCCGACCAGCAGGGTGTCAGGCCGGCCGAGGAGCAGCTCCAGCATCGTGGACTTCATCGAGGCCATGGCGCCCGCGGCGACGATCCGGAACTCGCCCGCCTGCAGCCGCTCGATCTGCTCCAGGACGTCGCGCAGTTCGACCACGGTGTCCCACCGCTCCGGTGACAGGCTCTGCCGGTCCAGCTTGTTCAGCTGGTCGAACGCCTGCCTGAGCCCCGACCGTCCCCGTTTCCCCCCGGCCATGCTCCCGTCCTCCCCGTTCTCTGCTTCTCCGCACCTGACAAAGGTCCCGCGTAATACCCGGCAGCGGGCGGCGCGAGAAGCGCGCGGGCACGGGCGTGAACGCGGGTGCGCTTTCCCCGCTCGACGGGTCCGGCTCGATGGGCCGGGTTGGCGGGTCGCCCTGATCTCATCGGATTCGGTGCCCCTTCGACTCGCCGATTTCCCCCCGGTGGCGGCCGGTGTTGCGTGCCGGAGTGTATCGAACGGGCGTGGTCCGCGCACCGGCCGGCCGACTGTCGTGATGGTGCCCTGGCCGTGCTGTCGACGGCCGGTCGGCCGGAACCGCGACAGGGCGGAGCAGCTCCGGAACCTCTGTTACCCTCAGTGTTGTTCGGGACGGACAGTGTTGTTCGAGGTGGGCAGCGTTGTTCGAGGCGGACGGTGTTGTTCGAGGCGGACCAGTACTCGACAGGTGAGGAACCAGATGGCTGCGGGGGCGGCGCGGAACAGCGCATGGGTCAGGTTTTTCTGCTCCAAAGACAGTAGGGTCCGGGTGGCGACCTTCCGGAAATCCGGCCGGGAATGGCAGCTGGTCGCCGTCGCCGGCCAACCCCCGGCAGGTGAGTCGGCCCCCGGCCGGATTTCGGTCGGCGGAACCTTCACGGTGTCGCCCGAGTACAAGGGCTGCCCGGGATGTGGCAGCGCCGGGTGCGGGCACGGCGGTCCGGTCGGCGGGACGATCGAGAACATCAACGCACTCGACGCCGGCTGAGGCGCGGCGCGGTGCTTGCTGTCACGTCCGCGGCCGCCCGGTGGAATTCGGTATGACGGTCGGGAACAGTTCGGCCGTGTCGGCCAGGCACCCGGTCCTCGGCCGGCCCGGCCGCACACCAGCGACGATGGTTCCACGGTCGGAACGGCTCCGTTGCGCGGCGTGCGCGGGCCCGTTGACCGGAGTGCAGTACGTGGCCCTCACCGGAGAGGTGTTCTGCACCCGGCACGCGGGTGAGCGGTCCTGCGTGTGCTGCGGCCTGCCGGAGCAGCCCGACCTTGACCGCGCGGTGGCGCTGTGCCGGCGCTGCGCCGCGACGTCGGTACGGACCCAGCCGGAGGTGAAGCGGGTTCTGCCGCCGATCACGGCACAGCTGCGGGCGCTCGGCATCGCCACCACCAGGAGGGTCCGGGTCAGGCTCGCCGACGCGAGCGAGATCGACCATGCCTTCGGCGGAAATCCACACGTCCTCGGCGCGACCCTTGCCAGCGGGGTGGATGTCATCGACCTGATGATCCGGCGCGACCTACCCGCGATCATGTTCGGCTGCGTCGTTGCGCACGAGACCATGCACGTCTACCTGGCTCAGCAGAACTTCGGCGACCTGCCGGATACGGCCGCCGAAGGGCTCTGCGAACTGCTGGCCTACGCCTGGGCGCGGCGCCAGGACGGTGTTCTCGCCGCGGCGCAGCGGCGCCAGATCGAAGAGAATCCCGACCCGGTGTACGGCGACGGATTCCGGCAGGCGAAGGCGGCCGTCGCCCGGTTCGGTGTCCGCCGCACCCTTGACCATCTGAAGAAACACCAGGTTCTTCCCACCGCCCTCCCATAACCAGACAGAGCCACCGGTGCCGGGAGCGCTGCCAGGCCACGGCCTGGCCACCGGACAGCCGCCGGCCGGCCCGGACGCCTGCGGAAAGGAAACCATGGAACCACTTCGGAAGAACACCGACGACGACCTGCTCGTCCTCGCCTTCTACATCCTGGTCGACGCCTCGTACTCGATGTCCGGTGCGCCGATGCTGGCGGTGAACGAGATTCTCCCCGAGGTCATCAGCACAATCGAGCAGAGCCCGACCCTCGGTGACGTGGTCCGCCTCGGCGCGCTCGACTTCGCCGACGACGCCCGGGTGGTCCTGCGCCTCGACGACCTGCGCAACATCGGCGGTGTGCCGCAGTTCGCCGCGCGCGGCGGCACGTCCTACGCGGCCGGATTCCGTCAGCTGCGCAAGGAGATCGAAAGTGATCTTGCGCAGCTCAAGGGTGACGGTTACAAGGTGTACCGCCCCGCGGTCTTCTTCATCACCGACGGTGAGCCCACTGACGACCAGAAGGACCTGGACGCGGCCTTCGCCGAGCTCACCGACGCGAACTTCCGCGGCCGGCCCAACATCATCCCGTTCGGTGTGGTGAGCAGCGTCAACAAGCAGACCCTGGACCCGTGGGTCTACCCCAAGCCCGCCGACCGGGGAAAGCCGATGCGCAGCTACGTCTATTCCGGCCAGGGGGACGCGGCCACCGCGATCAGGCAGATCGCCGAGATTCTCATCTCGAGCATCGTCGCGTCCGTGAACTCGGTGAACGACTCCGGCACCGCCGGCGGCTTCGTCCCGCCCGACGACGATCTCGACGACTGGATCTAGCAACATGACGGAACCGCGCCAGCCGCCGCCCGGTCTGGAGACGGGGCCTGAGCCCCCGGCAACGGCGGACGACCCGTACGGCGCCACCGGCGGAGCGCCACCGGCGGACCCGCCCGTCCAACAGCCGGCGGGTCAGCCCCCCGCGGCCGTCGGTTTCTGGCACGACCGGTGGGCGAGCTCGGTGGCTGCCGAGGCTGCCGGCGCTGCCGAGGCGACCCGTGAACCGGTTCAGGAGTCGACGGCGGATCGTCCCTGGAGAAGGCACAGCGACGGGCGGTGGATCGTCGGTGACGCGGGGCGTCAGCCGCTGGTGCAGGTGGTCGCCCCGCGGGAGGGCTCGCCGCAGGACACGGCGTTAGCCGAGGGGGAGGCGCGCCAGCTGGTCTACCGCGCGGCCAGCGTGCGCGGTATCAGCCATCAGGAGCGTGGCCAGCCCCGCCAGGATGCCTTCACGGTACGGACGAGCGCCGACGGGGGATGGCTGGTCGGGTGCATCGCCGACGGCGTGTCGCAGGCGCCGCTGTCGCACCAGGCCGCGGAGACCGTCTGCGCCCACATGACCGAGGCGATCATCGACGTCACGGACCGGAAGGCCTCGTTGGAGGCCTGGCTGGACTGGGACCGAGTCGTCCAGGTGGCCAACCTGGCGGTGCTGGAACGTGCCCACCCGGTGCTGCGGCGAAAGTACCGGCATCGCAACGAGCTGGACCGGCTGGCCGCGTTGGAGAACGGTCTGCCGACCGCGGCGGAGGCCCGGGGGGTGATGTCGACGACGGCACTCGCGTTCATCGTCGGGACGGAGCCGGACGACTACGGCCGACACCTCGTCATGCTCGGCAACGCCGCCGGCGACTGCTCGGCCTTTCTGCTGCGGGAGGGCAGGTGGACGGCGCTGACCGAGGTCAAGAACGAGGGCGCCAGCGTCGTGTCCGGCGTGGTGCGGTCACTGCCGGCGGACACCCCGTCAGTCCGGGTCATCCCCGCGACCCTGTCGGCGGGAGACGCACTGGTGGTGATGACGGACGGCCTGGGAGATCCGCTGGGCTCGGCGACGGGGGTCGTCAGCGACTTCCTGGCTGAGGGATGGAGCTCGCCGCCGGCCCTGCCGGACTTCGCCGCCCGGGTCAGTTTCTACCGCCGCACCTTCGCCGACGACCGGACGGCGGTCGTCGTGTGGGCCGGTCAGCGATGGGGCGCACCGTGAGCTCGCTCCGGATCAGCCGGTCGGCGCTGGGCCGGCTGGAGCAGCTCGGAACCGGCGGGACCGCGGTGGTCCACCGCCTCCCGGACCTGACGCTGCCAGGTCATCCGGGCCGGGAGTTCGTCTACAAGGAATACCGGGAGAAGACCAGGAAAGCCGCCGGGCCCTCGCTCGGTTCCGGACTGGAGAACCTCGTACGGTTCCGGGGGAAGCTGCCCGTACGCCAGCAGACAAGCTGGGACGACCGGATCATCTGGCCGGTCATGGTGGTGACCGACGCCGGGGACGAGGTTTCCGGCATCGTCATGCCGATCATCCCGGACCGTTTCTTCCAGATCTACCAGCGCCGCAGCGGCCAGACCGACCGTAGGCCCCGCGAGGTGGACGCCCTGTTCGGTGACGAGGAGACCATGCGGCGTGTCGGCCTGCCCGACAGCGGTGTCGTCACCCGCCTGCGCCTCATCCTCGGAATCGCGGAGGCATACGGGATGATGCACAAGGAAGGTGTGATCCTGGGCGACATCTCCGCCCGCAACGTGGTCTACGATCCGGACTCGGTACGCCCGGCCGTTCTGGTGGTGGATGTCGACAGCGCCCGGGTCCGGGGAACGCGGTCGATTTTCAGCTCCCAGCCGCACACACCCGGCTGGGAGCCGCCGGAGGCACTCGTCGCCGCGGCGAGAAACAAGGACACGTCGCTGTCTCCCCACGAAAGCGACCAGTTGCGCAACACCTGGGCCGTGCAGAGCACCAGGACCGATGTCTACAAGTTCGGCCTGCTGGTTATCAGGATTCTGGACCATGGCCGCCAGCGTTCCCGGAACCGGCAGCCGGCGGCCGCGGCGCAGATCCTGCGTACACATATCGGCAGGCCGGCGGCGACACTGCTGGAACGCAGCGTCGACGCCGATCCGGCCGTGCGCCCGTCCATGCGGGAGTGGTACGACGTGCTGCGCCACGGGAAGGGCCGGGAGCGGCCCTCGTCCGGGCCCGCGGGTCGTGTGGCGGCCGGTGCCACGCAGCGGGTCTCGCAGGCTTCCCGTATCCCGGACGGGCACCGCATCGGCAGCTTCGTGTGGAAGGAGGGAACGGGGTGGGTCCGGTCGGCTTCCGCCGATCCGGACCGGAGCTGACCGCGGGAGCGCGCCGCTACAGCCAGCCCGTCCCCCTGCCCGCTCCGCCAGGCACCCGCCAGGTGCCCCGGTCGTCGTCGTCCGAGGCCGGGATCACGGTGTCCGCGTCCGTGTCCGGATACGCATCCGGATACGGGGCTTTGTCGAACCCGACCACCGTGTCGTCGCCGCTGCCGGCGGCCACGCCGGCTCCCGGCCCTGGTTCCGGCCCTGGTTCCGGCTCGGGATCAGGGCCGGGCGTGGCCGGTCCCGGCCCGGCACCCGGCGCGGGACCGGGAACCGGGCCGGGGATCCGGACCGGAGAGCTGAGGCTCGGGATCGGGGCGGTCGTCACGTAATCGTCGGGCTCGTCGTCCAGGCCGTCGTCCAGGTCGTCGTCAGGCGCGGTGGGGAGCGGGCCGACCAGCGGGCTGAGCCGGGCTGGCGGCGGTGTGGGCCCACCGGGCAGCGGGTGGTCGCGGCGCCACTGATCGAGATCGGCTTCGGCCGTCCTGAGCGCGTACTCCTGCCAGGCGACGAGGATCTCGTCCATGACCCGCTGCTGCGTCTCGATCATGAGCCGGTTGTTGGCCCGGGCAGCCTTGATCGCGTGCTTGGCGCGGTGCGCCTCAGCCTTCTCCGCGATGTCCAGCCGGCTCTGCTGCAGAACCTGGGCGTGGGCCGACTCCCGCGCACGGGCTGCCAGGGCATCCTGCTCGTCGGTCTCGAGGAGCTTCTCGTAGCGGGTTTTCGGGCCCAGCACCTGCAGCAGCTTCATGAGCACCGGCAGCAGTTCGATCGACAGGAAGAGCAGGAACAACGCCAGGTGCGCGAGCAGGAGTGTCGGGTGCGAACCGGAGATCCTGTGCAGTGCCTCGAGTTGTGCGAGCAGACCCGAGTTCCGCGAGTTCATGCTTCTGTACCGGGCCGCGTCCGCGGCCCGGTCCGCCCGCAGCTGCTCGAGCCTGGGCTTGTCAGTCCTGAGTCGTTCGCGGGCGGTGTCGATGGCAGTACTTTCCGAGGATCTGATGGTCGCCCGGGCCGTGGTCTCTGCCGCGGTGAGATTGTTCCGTGCCAGCTCACGGGCCGTCCGGGCCTCGTTGCGGATCTCGACCTTCTCCTGGTAGGCGATACCCGCGCCGCTGCGGCCGGAGCCGCAGGTGCCCTCCTTCTCGCAGACGACGGCCTGTTCCGCCGTCTCGAACGCCGTCTGCGCAATCCTGAGCGCCTCCCGGGCCGCGACGACCTCGGGCACCTGCGAGATGTCGCCCGTAACACCGCGATTGATGAGATCCTCTTCTGCCTGGACCTTCCTGGCCAGGCCATCGATGGAGGCGTAGTCGGGGTTCGTGGCGAGCTGCTCGGCGAACTCCTTCTGCTCCTCCTGGCGGATGACCTCCAGTTCGGTCCGGATCTCCGGAGCGAAGATCTGCAGCACCATCGGTGTGGAGATGACCGTGCCGAGCACGAGCGCGAGCCCGACCCTGGGTAGCGCGGTCGCCAGCACCAGCAGTTTGCGGTCCTGCCGGACCATCTGGACGACGAGCAGCCGGTCCAGGTTGTAGATGATGAGTCCCCAGCACGCGCCCACCACGATCGCCCAGAAGACGGGCATGTGCATGGTCATGTGCACGGCGAGCGCGGCGGAGGCGGCGGCCACCAGCGCGGTCGAGATGATGACACCGCCCAGGGCCGCGTAGCGGATCAGATCCCCCGGCGACTTCGCCAGTGTCTGGGGCTGGGCGCCGGCCACGGAGGCCAGCCTGGGTCTCACGTCCATGGCAGTTTCCATCTCCTCGCGCGGCCGCGTCGGGGAATCTCCGGCGGGTTGGCGAACCAGGTCGTCGGGTCGATCGGGAACTCGGCGCGCCCCGGCACCGAGGCCGCGGGGTCGCCGCCACGCCCGCCGGCCCGGCCGACCCGACCCGACCGGCCTACGGGGCCGACGTGGCCGGCGCGCCCCCTGCCCTCGCTGTTACCGGCACCGCCGGGTATCGCCGGCAGCATCGCGGCCAAATTCGTGTCGTCGAAGGCCCAGGTGTTCATGATCATGCCGTCGAGCCAGATCGCCGGCAGGTTCGAGATCTTCGGATAGTCGACATCCGCGCCCGTCGGGAGGTCGAAGACGTGAATCCAGTCGCTGGCCAGCTCGGTCGTGCCGACCTGGTTGACCGCCCGGAACCGGACCGGCCCGGCGGCGGTCACGGTCATGCGCGCGGCGCCGTCCGCGAGCTGCTTCGCCGGCACCTGGATCTGCTTGCCGTCCGGACTGATCACGATCATCGACTCGGCGTACCGACTTCGCCAGCGGACCGTGACCTTCTCGCCGCGAGGGACGAGGACCGGGCTCACCCGCACGGCGGTGACGGTGGGCGGCCCACGCAGCTCCAGCACCCGGTCGGCCAGGTAGCGCTGCCAGCGACTGGCGGACGGCACGGCCAGTCCCACCTTGGACTTCGCGTCGGCGATCATCTTCCAGCCGGTGGCGTCCAGGACCACCGGCGGCGCCTCCTCGCCGAGGGCGACCGGCGGCAGCTGCTGGTCGTCCACGCAGCGTTCGACGAACCGCGCCAGCCAGGTCAGGTCCTCCTGTGGACTGGCCTGATCGGACGGATCGAGCTTCGCGGTGTCGCAGTCGACGAGGAGCACGTCGGGCTCCGGGTCGAGGGCGTAGACCGCGCTCTCGAGCGTCTGCCGGCCGAGCCGCACGCCGTAGTGGTGGGCGGTGGCGACGGCGGCGGCCAGCCGCTCGCACAGCTGGGCCCGGATGAGGCTGTCGGTGGCGGCCGGTACCTTTCCGGGGTCCAGCGGCAGCGCCGCGGCATCCAGGTGAAGCTGGGCGGCGGTGCGGTCCCGGCGCTGTGCTCCGTCGTCGTCGACGAACCGCTCCGGCGGCCTCGGAGCGACCAGCCCGACGACGGCGGTCGGCGAGTCGTCCGCGACCACGACTCGCACCGGCCAGCAGGCCTGGTCGGCGAGCTGCCCCGGGGAGCCCGGGGGAGGCGGTTCGTCGGACAGGGCGACGAGGTCCACCAGCGGGTCGAACGGATGGGCGTCCGCGTCCGTGATGTCGAGGAAGCGGCGGTACCACAGCGGCTTCGTGACCCATGGCAGAGTCAGCTCAGGGATCTCGTGAATCTCCACGCCGTCGACGCGAGCGGTCGGCGCGGTGGAGCCGAGCTGGGCGACCGACAGCACCCAGCGTGCCACCTTCATCCCCTGCGCCCCGCCCTGGACACGCAGCTCCAGATCCCTGATCACGTCGGCGACATCGGGTGCGGGGTCGGTGCCGACGGCCACCGGGCGGACCCGGCAACGGGCACCGGAGCTGGCGAACCGATCGAGCATCGCCGAGTCCGGAGCGTCGAGGGCGAACAGGTACACCGACGGTTCCCAGTCGGCGGTCTGGTCCGGCCACAGGTTCGTCGTCACCAGTTCGGTGAAGGCCCGCAGCCGGTCGGCCTCGGTGTCGCGGGAGTGGCCGCTGGTGATGACGACCACGATGGGCTGACCCACCTCGAAGTCGTCGGCCAACAGCTGGGCGAGGTCACCGGTGGCTGTCGCCCGCAGCCCGGTGAACGCCGCTGTCAGGGATGGCTCCGCGAGGCTGGCCGTCAGCTCGCGGACCGGCACGGCCGGATCCAACGGGGCTAGCCGCATCAGCGTCGTCGATTCCTGGTCGAACTCCTGGACGCACAGCGGAACGGCTGCCGCCAGCTCGGGTGTTGACGTGACTCCGTCGACCAGGTGGCCCAACAGCAGATTGGCGGCCGTCAGCCGGGCGGAATCCATACGACGGGAGCCGTCGGAGACGACATAGAGCGGTTGACGTGTCGGAATCTGCCTCGCTTGACTCACCGTTGTTCCCCCGATGTCCGACGGTCTGGTCAGGCCTGTTCCCGGTGCGGAAGTGAGGCGCTACGGGGGCGTGAACGGGTGGCCGCCGCAGCCTCGCGGAATCACCTGGATGAGCCTGGAGCGCGCCGAGAGGCGTTCCATTCCATGCTGAACGCCGTAACCACGACGCCGATAATGGAGTCGTGGCCCGTGGGTCGCTCCGCCGCCCTGGGCGCGTCGATCAAAGCGGGCTCTGTACCGCTGGAGCGCTACGGAGTTCGTGGCCCACGCGGGACCTGTGCGAGCTGGTTCCATATCCAGCTGTGGGCCCCCGGGCCTGGCGGATTAATCCAGCGAATATTCCCCCGACACATACACTGCATCGTACCCGGTCGTTCACTGGTTCGTCTGCCGTCGGGCTTCCCATCGAAACCGCAGGTCACGAGCTTGTCGGCGGCGTGACCGGCCCAACAATTCGCACGGGACGACACTCAGGAGGTCACACGGAGGCACGAGCGGTGCCACGGATCATCCGTGAGATGCCGGCCGTCCCACGTTTTCGACACCGCGAACCAGGCTGGCCGCGCGGCGTACGCGAGTTGTCCGGATCGCCCGGATTTTTTGGATCGTTCGTGGGTCAGTACTGCACGTGCGTGACGGTGGCTGTCGGGTCGTACAGGGCTGGTCCGTAGTGCTCGGCGAACAGCTTCGCGACGAGCTCACCGCGGCTGCCGACGCCGACCTTGGCGAAGACCGCCTTGAGATGGTCCCGCACGGTGTGCGGCGACAGGAACAACTCGCCGGCGATCTCCTGGTTCGACAGGCCCCGGGCGACCGCCCGGGCCACCACGGCGAGCACCGGTGTCATCGACACCGAGGGCGCCGCCCAGGAGGAGCCGGCGAGCTCGGTGAACAGCCGTTCGGCGTTCTCGCCGAGCGAGAGCAGCGCCCCTGAAGCGTCGAACAGCGCGGTGCCCGGACCGCTGGCCGCGCCGACGCCGACGCCGACGCCGACGCCGACGTCGACGTCCGCGGGCTGCCGGGGCGCCGGGGCGCGGCGGTGGTGAAGGTACGCAGCGTGGTCGCGATCACCGGCAGGAGCGCGCGGACGAGCCCGACCTCGGCCGGGGTGAACGAGCCCCGGGCCCGGTCCCGGTACAGGTCGACGACGCCCCAGGTGCTTCCACCCAACCGGAACGCGGCGCGCAGCTCGTCACCGTAGCCCTGCGGGGCGATGAACTCCCGGTAGCGGGCGCTGCGGGCGGGCTGGTCGTCCGTCGCCGTGTAAAGCGTCGCGACACCCGATTCGGACCGGACCAGGTCGCGGAAGAGAAGCACGTCCTCGACGAGGAACTCGCGTTCCCAGTACGACTCGCAGCGGCTGGTCTCGATGTTCTCCACCCGTACCGGGCTGGTGGCCAGAACGGTCGCCGGGTCGGTGGCGAACCAGCCCGCCCCGTCGAAGGGCACCAGCCGACGCAGCCGGTTCGAGATCTGCTCGAACAGCTCCTCGCTGGTCTCGGCTTTCGTGCAGACATCCGCCAGTGATGACAGCTGGCTCTCGACTGTCGACGTCGACCCGCGCACTGCTTTCCCCGTCGGCCATGCGCATCACCCGGATGCGTCCGCGTGGCAAGTGTGCGGTCAGCGGACGCGGGGCGACACCCCCCATCTGTGGTCCCGCGATTCGCGGGATGGGTCCGTTCGGCGAACGGCGGCAGGCTTCTCGATGACAGCGAACCCCAGTTCGGGAGCACATCATGAAGCTCGGAATCGCCCTGCCCAATGCCGTTCCCGGCGCACCGGGAGACGCGGTGACGACCTGGGCGCACCGCGCCGAGCTCGTCACCAACGTCCTCATCGCCCCGCAGCACCGGACGGCGCTGCTCGCCAAGCAGGCCGCGAGCATCGACCGGGCCAGCGGCGGGCGGCTCACCCTCGGCGTCGGCGTGCGCGAGGACGACTTCGCCGCCTGCGAGATCCCGTTCCGCAGCCGGGGCGCCCGCCTGGACCGGCAGCTCGGCTGGATCGCCGGCACCGCCGCCACCGACGAGGACGCCGTCGCCCGCCGCGTCGAGGAGTTCACCGCCGCCGGCCCCGACCACGACCCCGACCTGTTCTGGGCGCTGCGCGGCGGGGGCGGCAGCTTCGGCGTCGTCACCGCTCTGGAGTTCCGGCTGTACCCGATCACGCAGGTGTACGCGGGAGTGCTGTTCTTCCCGCCGCTACCGGAGCTGCCACCGCATCTGTCCGGCCGCTCGTACGTCGTCGTCGAGGCCGCCTGCCAGCTCTCGGTGGGGCAGGCCGACGCGCTGCTCGCCCCGCTGCGCGCCCTCGAGCCCGAGCTGGACACGTTTCCAACCCACACCGGTCGGTGAGCTCGGGCTGCTGCACATGGACCCGCCCGGCCCCGTCCCCGCGCACGGCGACGGGATGCTGCTCGGCGAGCTGCCCGAACAGGCCGTCGACGTGTTCGTGGACGTCTCCCGCACGCACGGGCCGGCCCTGCTGTCGCTCGAGCTGCGCCACCTCGGCGGCGCGCTGCGCCCCGGCGCGATGGCGGGCGGGGCCGTCGACGGGATCGACGCGGCGTTCGCGGTGTTCGCCGCCGGCATGACCCCGACCGAGGAGGCGACCCGCGCGGTGACGGCCGCGGTCGACGTCGTCCAGTGTTCGCTCGCACCATGGTCGACGGGCGGGTGCTACCTGAACTTCGCCGAGCGTCCCAAGTCGGGGCAGGCGCTGTTCGGCGTGGACGTCCATCGTCGGCTGACCCGGATCAAGGCAGCCTACGACCCCGCCGACGTGATCCGGGCCAACCACCCGGTGCCACCCGCGAGCTGACGCCGCCGGCCCGCCGCTGGGACGCGGTCGGGAGGCCGTCGGCCGGTCTATGCCGCGGATCGGGGGCCGTGCGCGGTCCAGCCCAGGCGGTTCAGCACCGCCTGGGCAGTGGCCGTGACCGGCGGCTGAACGGTGAAGTCGCCGTACAGCGCCACGAATCTCGGCCAGTAGAAGTCGATCACCTGCTTTCCCCGCTCGAACGGGTGGACGTACATCCACCTGAGCTCCCACACCCCGTCCATGAGCTTGAAAGCGACGGCGCCGGCGGCCACGAAGCTGACCGCGTTCACCCGCGGGGCGGGGAGCAGCCATACCCGCTGCTCCCCGAAGTTCAACGCCCGGGCGAGCGGAAAATCGTAGCCGCATTCCCGCTTGGCCGCGTTTCCGAACATCTCGGCGGCCTGCCGGAGGTCGAGCGGTGAATCCCGGGAAACCTCGATACAGTCCGGACCTTCACTCGCGCGACGCTGATAGGGAAGGACCGGCATATCGATCCGGTATCGAGGTGAAAGCCGTTCCTCCTCGCTGAGCCATGTTTCGCGGTCAACTGGAGTGAGGTCGGTCATCGTTCCCCTTCACTGCGTGGTTCGGTCGTTCGCCGTTGAACCGGATCCGGGTGGGTGACGCCCTCGGGGCTGTTCCGGGCGGCGCCCCGGGCGGCGAACGACGACGATCACCCGACGGGGATGCCACCAAGCCTGACCGACCCGCCCGCCCCGCGAAAGATGCTGGATGGCCCCAGAACCGAAACGGATGGCACCTCGGTGCGGGCACCGCCCGACCACCGCCCGCTTGCCGCCCGGTCTGCCGCGGCCCGTGCTTCGGTGGCCTGTTTCTCCACAGCCTGGTCTTCCGCCACGCGGTCATCCACAGCCCGGGGCCGCGCCGCCCTCAGCCGCGTTGATCCGAGGACACTGGGCGCATGTTGCCCGACCTCACGGTCGCCGGGGCGGACCTGCCTGTCCGGTCCGCTCTGCCGGCGCTCGTCGCCGCGCTGACCGGTGGTGACGAGCACGGGCCGCGCTCCGTCGGCGGGGCCGCGGTGCTGGTGGCCCCGCCCGGCACGGGCAAGACGACGCTTGTCCCGCTCGCGCTCGCCGACCACGTCCCGGGTCGGGTACTGGTCGTCGAGCCGCGGCGGATCGCCGTCCGCGCTGCGGCACGGCGGATGGCCACCCTCGCCGGCGGTGGTGTGGCGGGTGGTGCCGGGGCTCGCGCTGATGCTGTGGGTCGAGGCGGTGTGGGCGGTGGCGAGGTGGGTGGAGCGGTCGGCTACACGATCCGCGGCGAGCGCAGGGTCGGGCCGTCCACCAGGGTCGAGGTGGTCACGACAGGAGTGCTCGTCCGGCGGCTGCAACGCGACCCCGAGCTACCCGGTACCGACGCGGTCATCCTCGACGAGTGCCACGAGCGGCACCTCGACGCGGACCTGGCGCTCGCGTTCCTGCTCGACGTCCGCGCGGCGCTGCGCCCCGACCTGCTCCTACTCGCCGCCTCCGCGACAGCCGACACCCGGCGGCTGGCCGCGATGCTCGGCGCGCCCGGCCAGCCCGCGCCGGTCGTCGGGACGGACGCCTCGATGTTCGACGTCGAGGTCGTCTGGGCGCCCCCACCAGGGGTGATCGCCCCGGCGCACGGCCTGCGGGTCGACCCGCGGCTGCTTGACCACGTCGCCGCGACCGTCGGGCGCGCGCTGCGGGAGACGTCCGGGGATGTGCTCGTCTTCCTGCCCGGGGCCGGTGAGATCGCCGCCGTCGCCGGCCGGCTCGCCGGGCACCGGGACACGGTCGACGTGCTCACCCTGCACGGCCGCCAGGCCGGCGGGGCGCAGGACGCGGTGCTGCGCGCCGGCACGCGTCGCCGGGTCGTCCTGGCGACCGCGGTCGCGGAGAGCAGCCTCACCGTGCCCGGCGTGCGGGTGGTCGTCGACGCCGGCCTGGCTCGCTCCCCGCGGATGGACCACGCCCGCGGGCTGGGCTCGCTGGTCACCGTGCGGGTGTCACGGTCGTCCGCCGGGCAGCGCGCGGGCCGGGCCGGCCGGGAGGCGCCAGGCCGGGTGTACCGCTGCTGGTCCGCCGCCGAGCACGATCGGCTGCCCGCCCAGCCGGAACCGGAGATCGGCGTCGCCGACCTGACCGGCTTCGCGCTGGAGCTGGCGGTCTGGGGCCATCCCGGCGGCGTGGGCCTTCCGCTGCTCAGCGACCCTCCCGTCGGCGCGATGGAGGCCGCGGGGGCCTCGCTGCGGGCCCTCGGCGCTGTCGACGAGACCGGCCGGGTCACCCCGCGAGGACGTTCGATCGCCCAGGTCGGGGCCCATCCGCGGCTCGCGCGGGCACTGCTCGACGGCACCCGGGCCGTCGGCGCGCGGCGGGCCGCGGAGGTCGTGGCGATGCTCTCCGGGGACGGCCCGGTGGGCGGCCCCTCCGACGACCTCGTCGCCGCGTGGCGCCGCCTGCGCAACGACACCGACCGGGCCGCGTCCGCCCGCTGGCGGGAGGAGGCCCGTCGGCTGCGCTCGGCCGCGGACGCCACACCCGCCGGGCCGGCTGGGCCTGCCGGGCCCGCGGCCGGGGGAACGGGCGGGATGACCGACGATCTCGCGGCGGGGCTGGTGGTCGGCCTCGCCTTCCCCGAACGGCTCGCGCGGGCCCGCGACCCCGGCGGGGCGAGCTATCTGATGGCCGGCGGAACCGGCGCCGAGCTCACCGCGGGCTCGGCGCTGACCGGGGCGGAATGGCTCGCCATCGCGGTCGCCGACCGCGGGCCCGGCCGGATATCCGCCCGCGTGCGCCTGGCCGTCACCCTCGACGCGGCGACCGCGCGGGAGGCGGGCGCGGCGCTGCTGCGCACCGAGGACGAGGTCGCCTGGTCCGGCGGCGACATCGTCGCCCGCCGGCTCGAGCGCCTCGGCGCGATCATCCTCGCCGAACGCCCGGTGACCAGGCCCGACCCGTACCTGCTGCGGGCCGCGGTGCTCGACGGGCTGCGTGACGCGGGTCTCCCCGTGCTGCGCTGGAGCGCCGACACGCTCGCGCTGCGGGACAGGCTTGCGTTCTGCCACCGGGTGCTCGGCGCCCCCTGGCCCGACGTCACCGACGCCGCCCTGCTGGACTCCGCCCCCGACTGGCTCGGTCCGGACCTCGACGGCGTGCGGCGCCGCGCCGACCTCGAGCGCATCGACGCCGGCCGCGCGCTGCGCCGGCTACTGCCCTGGCCACAGGCCGCCCGGCTGGACGAGCTGGCGCCCGAACGGGTGGCGGTGCCGAGCGGCTCCCGGGTGCGCCTCGACTACAGCGGCACCAGCGGCGCGGCCGGCCCCGTGCTGGCCGTGAAGATCGCTGAGGTGTTCGGGTGGGAGCGGGTACCCGTCGTCGCCGACGGCCACGCGCCACTGGTGCTCCACCTGCTGTCCCCGGCGGGACGCCCGGTGGCGGTGACGAGCGACCTGGTGTCGTTCTGGCGCACGGGCTACCCGCAGGTCCGCTCGGAGCTGCGCGGCCGCTACCCCCGCCACCCCTGGCCGGACGACCCGACCACCGCCCCGCCGACCCGCCGCGTCGCCCCCCGCACCCGCCGGTGAGACCAGCCCGTGAACAGCATCGGCGCAGGTGGGGGCACCTGTCAGAGCTTGCGGACGCGGGTCGCGCGGTAGCGGAAGCTGTCCTGTCGGACCTGTTCGTAGTCGAACTCGACGCGGTCGCCGGCCTCCAGGAAGCGGTACCCGTCCATTTCGATCATGCTGAAGCCAACCCACGCGTCGAACCCAGGCGGCAGGTCGGGGGAGGAGATCGCTCCCCACCCCCGTTCGGCGTTGTAGAACTTCACGGTGCCCTTGGTCATTGAGCCAGGATGACCTGTTCGCGCCGGCGCGGCGATCGAGTTTCGCGGGACAGGTCGTTCCAGCACGCCGCTCCGGACGGCCCCGAAAACCGCGGAGGCGGCGGCAACTCCCGCGAGGAGCCACATCCAGCGTCTGGTGCGCCGCCAACCCGCTTCCCCGCCGTCGACCATGAACATGGTTGTACGGCAAGGAGCGTGCCGCCACCCCTCGGTCCTCCATCGAAGATGGAGTAGAACCGCCTTGTCTCCGCCTGGGCGATCCCGTCCGGACCGTCGGGTGGGGGTCGATCAATCGGTCGCACGCAGGTCCGCGCATCCGGACTCGCCTGGCAGCAGCGGGCGGAAGCTGACCCTCCACTGCCTGCCGTCGGACGCCCACCGCGTGGTGGTCACAGCCGTACGCGCTGCCGCCAGCAGTTTCGTGGCGTCCTCACCGCTGGCTGTCACGCAGCTCAGATCGACACCTCCGCCGACCGGCTCGCCCGGCAGCGCCGGCCCGGGCCACACGCGCTCCGTACCCGCGGTACCGCCGCCGCACGGAACGTCGGTGCCGGACGGAGCGGTGCCGCCGGACGGAAGGTCGCTGCCGGACGGAACGGCCGCGTCGGAGGGCGAGGAACAGTCTCCGACCCAGGGGGAGGCGATCGCGGCCACCGCAGCCGGAATGTACGGCTCGGGCTCGCTGACCGCACCTGGGCCCAGCGTGGCGGGCAGGTCGGTGAGTGCTGTGAACAGCTCCTGGGCTGCCCGCCGCGCGGACTGCTGCTGCGCTGTCAGCCCGTGGCCGTCCGCCTCGAACAGCGCTTCCACCTGCATCGTCTCGACGCCGGCCGCGGTTCGGAGGGTGAATCGGGTCGACGGTGCATCCGCGACCGGTGGCTGGCCGAAGTCCTGTTCGGCGCCGACGCCGGCCGCGGCCGCGCGGTCGACGAGCTTCCGCACGTCGGCGGCCGAGATCCGCCGCAGCTGGATGTAGGACAGCGCTGGCCCCGGATGAACGGCGGCCCGCGGGACCTCGCTCATCACCCGGCCGTCGGGGTAGACGGCCACTATCGGCAGCCGGGTGGCCAGCATCTCCGGTGTCACGAAACCACCGACCCAGTCCACTCGCAGCGCGGCGGTGTCGGCGCGGGCACCGGTGCCGGGGCTGTCACCGGCGGCAGCGCTGCCGCCGACGACGCTGTCCCGCACGTCGGCGGCGGCTCCGGCACAGGCCGCGGCCGTGAGAACCAGGGGTACGCCGGCGGCCACCAGGCGGGCGCCGCGGAGCATCATCATCGCCATGGCCCTTGGACGCAGCGGGCCCCGGTCCGGTTCCCCTCAGGAAGGGATGAACCCGCAGTCCGCTGTCACGCCTTCCTGATGGCCTTCAGTGCGTACAGCAGCGGCACACGTGGATCCGTCTCCGGTAGCCGCCACCAGCCGTCCTCCCCGCGGACCATACGTTTCCACCGTGGCCACGGCAGCGCGTCGGTCTCCCTCAGCCCGGTCACGGTCAGGTCCGCCCCGACCAGCGCGTCGATCACCTCGCCGAGACCGTGCGTCCATTCATAGGCGACCGTCGCGCTCCCCAGCGCGGGGCCGTCGGTGTATGTGTAGGTCGCGTCGCGCTCGATCGGGCCCCGGCCCGCCAGGTAGTCATGGCGCAGCAGCAGTTCCTCGCCGACGCCCGGCGGGGGCTTGGGACCCAGCGCATTGAACAGCGGATGAAACTCCACCAGATATAGCCGGCCACCGGGACGCAGCAGACACGCGACCTCGGCGGCCCACCGGGGCAGATCGGGTAGATAACACAGCGCACCCTTGCCGGTGTAGACGACATCGAAACAACCTTGGCCCAGCACGCCCGCCGCGTCGTATACGTCAGACCGCACGTACCGTAGGTCGGCGCCGGCCCGCGACGCGATCTCCCGCGCCCGTGCGACGGATTCTCCGGAAAAATCCAGTCCCACCGCGCGGGCGCCTCGGCGTGCGAACGCAATGGTTTCCGTGCCGAGATGACACTGCAGATGGACGACGTCCCGGCCCGCCAGGTCGCCGAGGTCCTCCCATTCGAACGGCGCAAACCAGTCGAATGGTTTCCTGCTACCGTCGAGGCCGTAGAACGCGCTCGCCACGTGCACCGGGGTGCGGGCGTCCCAGTTCGCCTCGTTCGCCCGCATCATCCGCCGGACCTCGGCATCGAACTCCTGCGTCATGAGCCACAGAATAGGCGAGGCACGCTCCGCGGCCTGTCGAACGTGGAACGAGTCTCAGTGGCCTTGGCGGGCCAGCCACGCCAGGGTGTCGTCGGTGAGCTGGCGCCAGCCATAATCGAACAGAGCGGTGTGGGGGGGATCGGGAGATCCCTGGCCTCGAGGGCGTGGTCGCCGACGTCGGGCTGGCATGCTGGAGGCCCCTACCTGTCAGCATGATGTGAGACGGTGACAGCCAACATCGAGAATGCTCTCGTTGCGGCCAGCCGTCTGGGACACTGCTGAGGTGAGTACCGGCTCGGCGCCGCCACCCCTGAATATTCGATGCCTCACCGAGACGCCGAAGGACTACGGCGACTACGGAAAATTGCTTTCTCCGCATCCCATCGACGACGAGATTGTCGCGTTGCTGCGTGAGGTTGAGGCGTCTGATCGGTTCCCTGAACTGATTGGTGCCCTGACGCCAAGGGTGGGATGGGAGGCGCTGTGGCTCTTCGCGCGGCGCGCGGCCACGTTCGCGGTCCGGCGGCGTGACCCGGAGCTGCTCCGTGCCGGCCTGGTCGCGATCGGCGTGGCCAGCCGCAACAGCCTCGACTACCGGGACGAGCTGGTAGCGCTGGCGATGTTGTGGCACAGCGCAGGACTTCTCGACCTGGATGCGGAGGAGGAGGTCCGCGCAGCCGCGGCCAAGCTCCCGCTCTTCGTCGGCACGGCGAGGCACGCTCCGCCGTCGGAAGCCGAGGCAGACCGGCTGACGTGCTGGCTCGAACGGTCGCCACGCAGTCAGTCGCTGGCCGTGATGGGGCTGCGTGAAGGAAAAGACAAAAGTGGCTTTCGCTATGTTCAGCATCTTTGACCGCGGCGCTCCGCCGACGACCGGCAGCTCGAGCTGCGCGAGCTACCGTCGGTCCGGACTCATCGGCCGATGTCATGGTCGCCGGCTTCGACCAGTCCACTTTCGTACGCGAAGACCACAACCTGGGTACGGTCGCGCAATCCGAGCTTGGTGAGGATGCTCGACACGTGCGACTTGACGGTCGCGGGTCCGATGAAGAGTTCCTGGGCGATCTCCGAGTTGCTGGACCCCCGGGCGACGGCGACCACCACATCACGCTCCCGGTCGGTGAGGCGCTCCACACGGCGGGAGGGGGCGGAGCCGACAGCCCGGCGCTCGGTGAACCGCCCGATGAGACGCCGGGTGATCGACGGTGCCAGCAGCGCGCCGCCGTCTGCCACCGTGCGGACGGCGCCGGCGAGCTGGTCGGCGGGGATGTCCTTGAGCACGAAGGCGCTGGCGCCGGCGCGTAGTGCCTGGTAGACGTACTCGTCCGGATCGAACGTGGTCAGGATGAGCACCCGCACGTCCCAGTCGGCCTCGGCGAGGATTCTTGAGGTCGCTTCGAGTCCGTCCATCGCCGGCATCCGGATGTCCATGAGGATCACATCGGGACGATGCTGTCGCGCCGCCTCGATCGCCTCGAGCCCGGTCCCGGCCTCGGCCACAACCTCGATGTCGCCGTGTACCCGCAGGACCATGGCCAGGCCTCCGCGGACCAGCGCCTGGTCGTCGACGATGAGGACGCGGATGCTCATGCGGGACTCCCTCCGATCGGCAGGCGGGCGACCACCCGGAACCCGCCGCCCGCGCACGGTCCCGCGTCGAGGCTCCCGCCCAGCAGCAGCGCTCGCTCCCGCATGCCGATGATGCCGTGGCCGCCCGGGCCCTCGCGGACGGCACCCGGCTCGAGCGCGGTGGCGCCGCGCCCGTCGTCACGGACCTCGATGACGAGGCCGTTCTGTTCGGTGACCAGGCTGACCGTGGCGGGTGCGCCGGGGCCGGCGTGCTTGAGCACATTGGTGAGCGCCTCCTGGATGATGCGGTAGGCGAACAGGTCCAGGCGGGCCGGAAGCCCGGCTGGCAGTCCGTCCGTGGCCAGCGTCACGTCCACGCCCGCCCGGCGGATCTGCTCGATGAGCCGGGGCAGTTCCGCGAGGCTGGGCTGGGGCCCGAGATCGTCGGGGCTGGTCTCCGGTCGTAGAACGCCGAGCAGATGGCGCAGCTCCTCAAGCGCTTGGCGCCCCGCCTCCTCCACCGCCTCCATCGCCCGCAGGGCGGCCGCCAGGTCCTCGGCGGCGACGGCTCTGGCCCCGCTGGCCTGCACCGTCATGAGGCTCACCCGGTGGGCGACGACATCGTGCAGCTCCCGTGCGATACGGGTCCGCTCGTCGGTGACGATCCGGCGGGTCTCGGCGGCCCGTTCCCGCCGGAGCTGCGCGGCACGGTCCGCGCGGAGTTGCACACGGCGTCCGACATACCAGGCCCCGAACATCACGAGGCTGCCGAAGACGGGCACCTGCCACCAGGGGCCCGGATCGTCGAGACCGTCGACGCTGGCCAGCGCGGTTGCGGCGGCGGCTCCCGCGGGTCCCCGCCAGTCCACGGTGGCGTAACGGCCCACCGCGTACAGGCCGATGATCGTGGGCCAGCCGAGATGGGTGGTACCGCCGCCGAGCAGCACGGCCCAGGCGGTCAGCGCCACGCCCAGCACGAGCAGGGGCGCTCGTCTGCGCCAGTACAGCGCCGGATTGGCCACGGCGCAGCCCACGAGGACGAGGAACGGGGCGTCACCGATCGAACGAAACAACAGCGTGTCGCCGGGCCCGTCCACCACGAACACCGTCATGACGAAGGACGCGAGGGCGAGGGCGGCGTCCGCGGCGCGCGGCCAGCGGGCGAAAGGACCCCGAAACCGCCCCGGAGCGTTCTCTGGTGGCGTCCGGAAGGGCGACGCCGTGCGGTTCACCGTCACTTCTCAGCGCGGTTCACGGCTGGCGGCCGCGGTTTCGCAATGGGCACCGCCTCACGGTAGGCGAGGCCGGAAGAGTACTGATGGTTAATGCACGGGGTTAATGCTGCTGGTGATGGCTTGTGGTGTGTGGGTACATCTATCGGCATGAGGTATGCGACGGGTGGCGGGTTGACGCCCGCCGGGCAGGTGGAACGGGAGCGGGTTCGGTTGGCCGCGGCGGACAGGTTCGCTGCGGGAGCGACACGGACGGAGGTGGCGCGGGAATTCAAGGTGACCCCGAAAACAGCGGGCTGCTGGTATCGGGCATGGGAATCGGGGGGTGCGGCGGCGTTGCGGTCGACCGGTCCGGTGTCCTCGTGCCGGTTGGATGATCGGGATCTGGCCCGGTTGGAGGCGATCTTGCGTCGGGGGCCGGGGGTGTATGGCTGGACCGATCAGCGGTGGACCCTGGCCCGGGTCGCGCAGGTGATCAGGCGGGAGTTCGGGATCACCTACACCGTGCCGGGGGTGTGGATGCTGCTGGACCGCAACGGCTGGTCGTGCCAGCTGCCGGTGCGGCGCGCGGTCGAACGTGATGACACTGTGGTCGAGGAGTGGAAGGACCGGGGATGGCCGGCGGTAAAACCACCGCGGCGGCCCGGGGTGCCTGGGTCTGTTTCCTCGACGAGACAGGGCAGGGCCTGAGGCCGCCACGTGGACGGACGTGGGCGCGCCGCGGGGTGACCCCGGTGGTGCGGGTGCCGGGGCGGGGTGGGGCCGGGCGGGTGAGTGTGGTCGGGATGGTCTGCTACAAACCCGGGCAGCGGGCCCGGCTGGTCTACCGGGTCCGGGTCAGTCACGGCCGTTCGGGTGAGCGCAAGGGGCTGTGCTGGGCGGACTGTCGGGATCTTCTGCTGGCCGCGCACGTGCAGCTTCCCGGGGGTCGGCTGGTGGTGGTGTGGGACCGGTTGAACATCCACCTCCAGGCGCAGATGGCCGCGTTTCTGGCCGCGCACACCGGCTGGATCAGTGTTGTGTGGCTGCCGGCCTATGCGCCCGATCTGAATCCCACGGAGGGTGCCTGGTCGTATCTGAAACGCACAACCCTGGTGCATCTGGCTGCCCGTGGTATCGACGAGGTATTTCAGGCGTTCAAGCATGGACTGAAACGTATGCAGTACCGGCCCGAGCTTCTCGTCGGGTTCCTTGCCGAAACCGGACTGGCCTGGGAAAATCTCCGATCAAAATAACCTCGCACATTAATCATCAGTAGTCGCCAGCCTCCAGGCGTAATGCGGCCTCCCCCGTGAGGCGGAGAGGAACCCCGAATCCGCGCCGTGCGACCCGCCTTCCGGCGGGGCACCGAACCCCTCCGCGGGCGGGCGACGACCCGGGACGCCGACAAGCACAGTGGAGTGGCGCAGGAACGGAACGCGACGCCGCTTTCAGGAGAACCAGCCATGAAACAGTTCACCCGCCGCGTCGGGGACGCGGCCGCGCGCCGGCCAAAGCTCACGATCGCCGTCTGGGGGGTCGTCGCCGCTCTTCTGCTGGCTCTGGCCGGTACGGTCGGCGGCCCTTTCGCCGACGACCTTGTAGCTCCGGGCAGCCAGAGCGAGAACGCGATGGAGCTGCTCGAGGAACGTTTTCCCGAGGCGGCCGGCGGCAGCGCCCTGGCGGTGTTCGCCGTGGCGGAAGGACAGCGACTCGAGCGTCACCGCGACGCCGTCTCCGTGGCGGTCGCCCGCATCGAGGGCGTGGAGCACGTCGCCACCGTGACCGATCCGTTCACCGCCGGCACCGTGTCGCCCGGGGGACGCATCGGCTTCGCCGAGATCACCTTCGACGTGCCGGCGACGGAGGTCGGCCCGGAGGCCCTCGCCGCGATCACCGACCAGCTGCGGCCGGCGCGGGACGCCGGTCTCGTGGCGGAGCTCGGCGGCGACGCCGCGTTCATCAACGCCGAGGCGGCGACTTCGGGCACGGAAATGGTGGGCCTGCTGGCGGCGCTGGTCGTGCTGGTCGTCGCGTTCGGCACGATCGTGGCCGCACTCGTCCCGATCGTGCTCGCCCTGGTGACCGTCGCCGCCGGGGTGGGTGGCGTCGTGCTGCTGGCCAACGCCATGGACGTGTCCTCGGCGGCCCCCACGATCGGGGCGATGATCGGTCTGGGCGTGGGCATCGACTACGCCATGTTCGTCGTGGCCCGCTACCGCGAGAACCGCGCGGCCGGCCAGGACGATCCCACCGCACTCTCGAACGCGATGGGATCGTCGGGCACCGCGGTCCTGCTCGCCGGGGGCACCGTCGTCGTCGCGATGCTCGCCCTCGTGCTGACCGGCCTGGGCTTCCTGGCCTCGATCGGTCTCAGTACGTCTCTGGTAGTGCTGTTCGCCGTGGCGAGCGCCCTGACACTTCTGCCGGCGCTGCTCACGCTGCTCGGCGGCCGCATCGACGCGGGGCGGGTCCTGGGGCGCAGGCGCGCCGCCCGGCATCCCCGGGACACGGCCTGGTGGCGCCTCGCCCACCGCGTCTCCGGCCGGCCGTGGCCGTACCTGCTCGTCGCCGCGGCGGCGCTGCTCGTGCTGGCCGCGCCGGCGCTGTGGATGCGGACGGGCTTCCCGGACGCCGGCGACGACTCGACCAGCACCACGCACCGCCGCGCCTACGACCTGCTGGCGGAGGGATTCGGCCCAGGGGTGAACGCCCCCCTGCTGCTCGTCGCCGACCTGCGCCGGCCGGGCGCGGACCTCGACACCATCCGCGCGCTGGCCTGGCACGTCGCCGCGGACACCGGCATCGCCACGGTCGGCGACCCACAGATCTCTCCCGCCGGGGACACGGCTGTGCTGCACGCTCTCCCCACCACGGCCCCCGCGGACACCGCGACGTCGGAGACCCTCGCGCGCATCCGTGACCTCGTCCCCGGCAACGTCGCGGTGTCAGGGACGACCGCGCTGACCGACGATCTCACCAGGCAGCTCGCCGACACCCTGCCGATCTTCATCGCCGCCATCCTGGCCGCGTCGTTCCTGCTGCTGATGGTGGTGTTCCGGTCTGTCGTGCTGCCGTTGAAGGCCGCCCTGCTGAACCTGTTGTCGATCGGCGGCGCGTACGGCGTCGTCGTTGCCGTGTTCCAGTGGGGGTGGCTCGGGAGTTTGTTCCGCCTGGAGGGGACGTACCTGATCGCGTCGCCGCTGCCGACGATCTTCTTTGCGGTCCTCTTCGGCCTGTCCATCGACTACGAGGTGTTCCTGCTCTCGCGGATCCGTGAGGAGTACGACGCCACTGGGGACAACGCCGAATCGGTGGCCCGCGGCATGGCGGGAACAGGTCGCGTGATCACTTCCGCGGCACTGATCATGACGGTAGTGTTCCTCAGCTTCGTCGCCAACCCCTCTCCGCTGGTCAGAATGATGGGTCTCGGGCTGGCGGCGGCGATTGTGCTCGACGCGACGATCGTCCGCATGGTGCTGGTTCCCGCCACGATGGCGCTGCTGGGCCGGGCGAACTGGTGGCTACCCCGCTGGCTCGACCGCCGGCTGCCCCGGGTGGGCTCAGGCGATGCCGATCTTCTACGGCAATGTGAACCCGTGCCCGCCGTGCCCGCCGACCTGGTGAAGCGCGGCTGACTGCGGCATCGAACCCTGCTGAGCCCGTCTGCCTGCGCACGCTCCGAAGATCATTTCGAAACAGGCTGTGAGTTCGGAGGGGTGGTGCTGGCGGTCAGCGTCCGGGCGGTGCGGGCGACACGCCGGCTGATGCGCCAGCCCTCCGTGGTTCGGATGAAGATGTCCTCGTAGCTACCGATCACGTCGACCCAGTTCGCTGGATCGTCGGGAGTTACCAGGAGGACGCCGTGGACGTAGGACCGGACAGCCGCCCGGTCCCCGTCGATCCTGATGGCGATGTTCGATATGCGGTGGAACGTCGGACCCATGTTCTCGTGGGTCCGTGCCATGACCTCGGTGAGCGCGTCAGCGCCGGTGAACTGTCCGAAGGAGCCGTAGTCGGCCTCGACGTCGGGCGTCCAGCAGGTTCGTAACAGTTCCCAGTCTCGTTGGTCGATTCCTGTGGCGTAGCGGACGACCACGTCGCTGATCTGCGCGTGGTCTTCTCGGACGTTGGACACGGCTACCTTCCTGTCTTTCCCGGAGCGGCAGGCTGTCCCCGGCCGACGGCGCCGTGGCTGGTCTGCATCCGGGTACTCGGGCTGGCCTGGTCGGCGGCGTGGCCGGGTCGGGGCTGCAGCAATCTGATGATCATTTCGACGGTGCGTTCCACGGGACGGTTCCGTGCCGTGACCGCGGACAGGAGGGTGCGGGCCAGGATGGCGCCGAGCAGCATGTCGAAGACGTCGTCGGGGTCGATGTCCGGGTCGATGCTGCCGGGCGGTGCGGCGCGGAGGATGTCCTGGAACTGTGGCCGCGCGGAGACCCGTAGGTAGAGATCCGGCGGGCGGGGCCGGCTGGACGCCTGGTGGTGGGCGAGGAGACCGGCTGCGGCCGCGCGGGACGCGGGGGCGCTGAAAGCTGCCAGGTAGGCGTGGACGAACCGGCGGATGTCTCGGCGGAGGTCTCCGGTCGGCTGCACGCTCGGCGGGCTGAGTCCGGGGAAGGTCGCTTCTTCGATCAGCTCGATCCGTGACCCCCAGCGGCGGTAGATGGCCGAGGCGTGCACGCCGGAGTGTGCCGCGACGGCCTGGATCGTGGTCGCGTCGAAGCCGCGTTCCACGAGGAGCTCGCGGGTTGCCGTCAGCGCGCGCTCGTCGATGCTCGTGTCGCGTGGGCGTCCGGGGCGGCGAGCAGGCTCTGCCATGCCCGCGATCGTATGGTCCGAGCGTTCCAGCCGGCACCGCTTCCTCCAACTTCCAGGACAGTGTCTCCCGAAAAATTTCAGGACGATGTCTTCTATAACTGGTTTGGTGTCGCTACAGTCCCGTGACGGGAGCACGTCCTGATCGCTGACGAGGGAGCGCCGATGAGAGCCGCTGTGCTGCGGGAGGGAGTCGTCGAGGCCCGGGTCATCGACGACCCGGTGCCGGGGCCGGGCCAGCTGCTGGTGCGGTCGCTCGCGTGTGGGATCTGCGCGTCGGACATCCACTTCATGGATCATCTGGAAGCGGGCGTCGACGATGACAGCGGGATGTCGACCTACGACCGTGATGTCGACATCGTCATGGGTCACGAGTACTGCGCCGAGGTCGTCGACTACGGCCCCGGCACCGAGCGGCGGATCCCCGTGGGCGCCCGGGTGAGCTCGCTGCCGGTGCTGTCCACGGCCACCGGGCGGAAGATCATCGGGCAGAATCCGGAGTCGCCCGGCGGGTTCGGTGAGTATCTCCTGCTCGACGAGGCCATGACCCGGGTCGCGGTCTCCGAGCTCCCGAACGAGATCGTGTGCATCGCGGACGCGGTCTCGGTCGGCTTGTCGGCCGCCTCCCGAGCGCAGGTGACGGCGAAGGAGGTGCCGCTGGTCATCGGCTGCGGGGCGATCGCTCTGTCCGTGATCGCGCAGCTGAAGCGGCTGGGGGTCGGGCCGATCCTGGCGGTGGACTTCGTCGCCTCGCGTCGCGAGACCGCGCTGGCCATGGGAGCGGACGTGGTCATCGACCCCGCCGCGGTGTCCCCGTACCAGGCCTGGCGTGACGTGGCCTACGGGTCGCCCGAGGCGATGAGGGAACTGATGGCGGTCGCCGGCCTGCCGGGATGCGTCGTGTTCGAGTGCGTCGGTATTCCCGGTGTCCTGGATTCGATCATCAAGGGCTGCGAGCGCAACACCCGGATCTTCTCGGTGGGAGGTCCGCCGGAAGGCGATCACCTGCACACCCTCACCGCCAAGCGGAAAGGCATCAACATCCAGTTCGGGGGCGGCCCGTCGATGCAGCACTGGGACGAGGCATTCGCGGCGGTCGGCTCGGGCGACCTCGACGTCACACCGATGCTCGGCCGAACCGTCGGGCTCGACGACGTCGCCGAGGCGCTCAACGCCTCCCGCGACGCCAACGGACCCGTCCGCATCGTCGTCGTGCCCTGAACCGGGTCCCCCGCACACGTTCGGAAGGACTGATGGATGAGTGAGATCGAGGAGCTGCGCGCCGCTGTCGAGACGCTGGCGGCAAGGGTCCGGCTGCTGGAGGACCAGGTCGAGATCATGCAGCTCGTCGCCCAGTACGGGCCCGCCGTCGACAGCGGGTCGGCCACCGCCACGGCGGAGCTGTGGACCGAGGACGGCACCTTCGACGCGGTTCCCCACCTGCGGATGCGCGGCCGGAGCGACATCGTCGACATGGTCAACGGCGGCCACCAGCGCCTGATCCAGGGCGGCTGCGGCCACGTCCTGACCGTCCCGCACATCGAGGTCGACGGGGACCAGGCGACCGGCCGCAGCTACGCGCTCAACATCCGCTGGGATGCCGACGCCGACCGGTTCTGGGTCGCCCGCGTCTCCGCGAACACCTGGCGCTGGACGCGCACACCGCAGGGCTGGCGTATCAGCGAACGGGTCAACGCCAACCTCGACGGCACCCCCGAACACCGCGCCATGCTGGCCCCACACCCGCCTGCCGGTGGCGACTGACCCGCCCTCGGTGACCGGCCTGTCGGCGGTGACCCGCCGGTCGAGCGCTAGTACACACGCCGTCTGGAGGATCAATGAAGATCGGATTCGTCGGGCCGGGCCGGATGGGCCGGCCGATACTCGACAGGCTGACAGCCGCCGGCCACGACGTCACGGTGCTGGTGCGCCGCCCGGAGGCCAGGGCAGCGGCCGAGGCCGACGGGCTGCGCTGGGCGGCGACCGTGGCGGAGACCGTCCATGACGCCGACGCGGTGTTCACCGTGGTGCTTCGGGACGACCAGGTCAGGCAGGTGTGCCTCGGCCCCGATGGGGCCATCGCCGCCATGAGGCCGGGAGCGACGCTCGTCCAGCACACGACCTCTGACCCCGCGACCGCGCGCCTGCTCGCCGACCAGGCAGCGGACCGGGGAATACGAGTCCTTGACGCCGCCCTCTCAGGTGGTCCGCATGACATCGCCGCCGGCCGCCTCACCCTGTGGGTGGGCGGCGACGAGGCGCTGCTGGACGAGATGCGACCGGTCCTCGGGGCGTACGCGTCGCCGATCATGTTCGTGGGGGAGCTGGGTAACGGTCAGCGGGTCAAGCTCGTCAACAACGCGCTGTTCGTCGCGCAGGTCGGACTCGCGATCGACGCGGTGCGCCTGGCGGCTTCGCTGGGAATCGAGGAGACGGCGATCCTGGCGGCCGTTCAGCACGGCAGCGGCGCCAGCCGCGCCCTCGCGATCGTCGCCGGTGGCGGGTCGGTGGACGCGGTCCCCGGGCGCATCGGGGACCTCATGCTCAAGGATGTCACCGTGGTGCGCGAGGTCGCCCGGAGCACAGGCGTGGACCTCGGGGTCATCGGGACGGTGCTGGCCTCCGACGCCGTCGAGACGAAAGTGCTCCGCCAGACCGGTGCACCCGCCCGGACGTCATGACCACCAGTACGCCGAGAGCTACCACGACGAGGACACCGTGAAGACTGGATTCATCGGGCTCGGCAGCATGGGGCTGCCGATGGCACAGCGGCTTCAGTCGCAGGGCCACGACCTCACGCTCTACGCCCGGCGGCCGGCCTCGCTGGAACCGTTCGCCGGCACCAGCGCCACCATCGCGGCCACCCCTGCGGAGATGGGCGCGTCGGTCGACGCCGTCGGCATCTGTGTCTTTGACGCGGCCGGTGTGGAAGAGGTCATGTTCGGACCGGACGGCCTGGCCGGCACCCTCAACCCTGGCGCGGTCGTGCTCGTCCACAGCACGGTGGCACCCGCGCAGATCCGCAGGATCGCCGGGCGGGCGGCGACGCACGGCCTACGTGTCCTGGACGCGCCGGTGAGCGGCGGGCAACCGAGGGCGCTGGCCGGCGAGCTGACGATCATGATCGGCGGTGACGCTGACACGCTCGCCGATGTCGCCGAGCTGCTCTCGGCGCTGTCGAACCATGTCGTGCACCTGGGCGCGGTCGGGGCGGGGTCGTACGCGAAGCTCATCAACAACACGATGTTCGCCGCGCAGATCGCACTCGCGGACGACGCGATGAAAGCCGGGGAATCGCTCGGCATCGATCCCGCGGGTCTCGCGGCGGTCCTGGCGACCAGCAGCTCGGCCTGTATAGCCTCGGGCGTACGGTTGCGTGCCGGTTCCCTCGCCGGTCTCGCGGACTCGCCCGCGAATCTGACGCTCACCAAAGACGCCACGCTGATGGCCGAAATTCTCGGCGACGCTCCGGGAAACGGGCTGGTCGAGGTCGCACAGCGTTTCGTCACCGCCATGAAGTCCAACTGAATGCGAACGGACACCCGGATGTCGACGACCGCAGGACAGCTGGGTATCGAGCACCAGACCGTCTTCGGGTTGCCGCCGGTGGAGTTCGTGCATCTTGCCGCGGATCTCGGTTGCAGATACATAGCCGCGGTGCTTTCCGGCAACCCGATCAACCCACACGGCTACCCGCCGTTCTCACTGCGTGACGACGCCGCGCTGCGGCAACGGACGATCGCGGCGATGCGCGAACGCGAGGTGTCGATCTCCCTCGGCGAGGGGTTCGTCGTCCGTCCCGGGAGCGACATGCGCGGCTACGCCGCGGACCTGGATGTGATGGCCGAACTCGGCGTCGCGATGGTCAACACCGTCACCATGGACCCGGACCTCGACCGCAGCCATGACGAGTTCGGGACGCTCGCCGAGATGGCCGGCGAACGCGGGATGCAGACGACGGTCGAGTTCGCACCCTCGTTGACCATCAAGGATCTTGACTCCGCGCTGGCGGCGGTCCGTCACGTCGCACGCCCGGACTTCCGGCTACTCATCGACACCATGCACCTGGCGCGGTCCGGGCACACCCCGGCAGACCTGGCCGCGGTCGATCCCGCCCTGATCGCCTACGCGCAGCTCAGCGACAACACGCTCCAGCAGCGCGGCACGGTCTACCGTGAGGACTCGATCAACAGGATGGTGCCAGGCGAGGGCGAGCTCCCACTCCAGGACATCCTCGCCGTACTCCCCCCGGACATCGTGATCGGCCTCGAAGTTCCCATGCTTTCCGCCGCCCAGGCCGGCGAGCCGTCAGAAGAACGCGCCCGCCGCTGCGTGCAGGCGGCACACGACCTCCTAACCGCCGCGGGCGCCGCGGGCGCCGCGGGCGCCGCGGGCGCCGCCGACTGTTCACCCACCATCGAAAGGTGACGACAGCTATGACAGACAAATACGGACCGTGGGGCATCATTGCTGGCGGGTCCGACGGAGTCGGCGCCGCGTTCGCGCACGAGATGGCAACCCGAGGCCTGAACGTCGTCCTGGTCGCCCGGCGGGTTCCCGTCCTGGAGGCGTTCGCCGAGGAGATACGGGCCAAACACGGCGTCGAGGTCCGCACGGTCGCGCTGGACCTCAGCGTGCCGGGCGCCCTCGCATCGCTCGCGGACGCAACCTCCGATCTCGAAATCGGACTGTTCGTCTACAACGCCGGCGGCGACGACACCAGCGCGCTCTTCCTCGACAAGGACCTCGATACCCACCTGAAGCTGATCCACCGCAACTGCGACAGCGTCCTCGAAGCCGCCTACCGCTTCGGCGGCCCGATGGTTGCCCGGCGGCGCGGTGGCCTGGTGCTGGTGACCTCCGGCGCGGCCTGGGCCGGCGGCGCGACGCTCGCCACCTACGGCGCCACCAAGGCCTTCGATCTCCTCCTCGCCGAAGCGCTCTGGGCTGAATGGCACACCAGCGGCGTCGACGTCCTCGCTCTCGTGCTCGGCAGGACCGACACCCCGTCCATGCGCCGCGTGTTCGACGCGAAAAACGAACCCTACGGAGACGCCGCGGACCCGGCCGACGTCGCGAAGCAGGCACTCGACCACCTCGCCGACGGGCCCACCTGGATCTTCGGCAGCCCGAACCCCACCGGCGGTTCACCCTTCGGCGCGACCAGCCGCCGCGACGCCGTCCTCATGATGAGCCAGGGATCATCCACGAGCAGCGCCAGCACAGGGTCCTAACCACCACCCTGGGCCCGAGCCTGCCTATAGCGGCCAGGCGGTCACAGGAAGGCTGCTGTTCTCGTCCGCGAATGATCGGAAACCGGTCCAGATGATCTTAAGGGAAATCGAGAAAGCCGACCGTGGCGGCCTTCAGCGTGCGGGTCTCGTCGCGGCCGTGTCCGTGGTCATGGGTGACCACGGATGCCGGGATGTCGACCCAGGGCAGCCTGGCCAGCTGGTCTTTCCGTCGACCGCCACCGCCGCGGGTAACCCGCGCCCTCCGGGGTGAGCGCAGTGTCGCCGAGGAGCGCGGCGGCGAGCGCGTCCCGATCATCCGTGCCAGCAGCCGGCGTAGCGTCGCCTCGTCCGGCACCCTCGCCAGCCGCTCCCGGATTTCCTCCCGCAACACGCCACCGGCTGCCACCACACCGGCCACGACACGAGACAACGCCCCACAGGCACGCCGCACCCCAGACCACGAAGACGTTAGACACCTCCGTGATCTACAAGCGGCGTGCCTGCTTGTCTGTCACCGACACGTGCCCCGACCCGTGGCCCCACCACCAGAAAAACGATCACCCTTCCGGTGGGATCAACCGGTCGTATCCCCAACGTGCCGGAGCCCTGTGGGACCCTCCCCGGGCTGAAGCGACAGATCCGTGACGCTGTCGGGCCCGGTATCGGGCGCTGTCCCGGTGCCGGACTTTGGCTGCTACGGGCAAAGAGTTGACCGAATGCGCAAAGACCTCCACGGTCCCACCGCCGATGATGTGTCGAGACGGCATCGCCGGTAAATCCAGGAGGGCAGGGATGACGCTCATGCCCATGGAAGGGTGGAAGATGAATCGTGGGACGCGATTATTCGTCACCGCTGCCGCATGCTGTGCGGCGCTCCTCCTGGGGGCCTGCGGCGGCGGCGGCAGCGATCCCGCCACGTCCGCGGGGCCCTCGGGCGAGCCGGTGGCGGGTGGCGAAGGACGGGTTCTCACGCTGAGTGATCCGCGTACTCTGGATCCGGCGATCCTCGGCAACGCGTATGCGTCCGGCGCCTTCCTGGGCAACGCCCTGTACGGGACCCTGATGACCAACGATGAGGCAGACGAGGTCCATTACTCGATGGCCGAGTCGTTCACCACGACCGACAACGGCAAGACCTTCACCCTGAAGCTGCGGCCGGGCCTGGTGTTCTCCGACGGCACTCCGCTGAACACCGAGGCCGTGAAGTTCAACTGGGACCGGACCAAGGACCCGGCCGTCGGCTCGGCCCACCGGTCGGAGGCGGCGACGATCGAGTCGTCCGAGGTGGTGGACGACGTCACGCTGAAGGTTACCCTGGTCACCCCCGTGCCGAGGTACGCCCTGTCCGTCCTCGCCTCCTCGATGAACTGGATCGCCTCACCCGCGGCCCTGCAGAAGGGCCAGCAGGCTTTCGACGCGAAGCCGATCGGCGCGGGACCGTTCACCCTGGAGAGCTGGACCCGTCAGGCCGACATCCGGCTCGTCAAGAACCCCCGCTACTGGGACGCGCCCAAGCCCTACCTCGACCGCCTCACCCTCCGCGCGGCGCTCGAAGGCAACCAGCGCTACAACACGCTGCTCACCGGGGGCGCGGACGTGGCCATCGACTCGAGCTGGATCAACCTCGACAAGGCCACCAAGGCGGGTCTGCCGAAAAATGTCATGCGGCTCAGCGGCGGCGTCTTCGCAGCGCTGAACATGCGCAGAGCACCGTTCGACGACATTCGTGCGCGTCGGGCGCTCGCGGCGGCACTGGACTCGGACGCGCTGAACCTCGCAGCGTACAACGGCACCGCGCAGCTGGCCGATACGTTGTTCACCGACGCCTCCCCCTTCTACTCGGAGACGCCGCTGCGCAAGACGGACAAGGCGACCGCCCAGCGGCTCTTCGACGAGCTGGCCGCCGAAGGCAAGCCACTGACCTTCACGTTCACCAGCTCCACCGCCAGCGAGAACAAGGCGCTTGCGGAGAACATCCAGGCCCAGCTCAGCGCCTTCAGGAACGTCAAGGTCCAAATTAAGACCATTGAGCTCGCCGAGTTCGTCCAGCTGCGCAGGACGCTCGACTTCGACGCGGTTATCACGTCCGCGCTCTTCCAGGACCCCGAGCCTCGGTTGTCGACGGTTTTCGCCGGGGGCTCGCCGGCGAACCTGGCCGGTATCAACGACCCGGCGCTCAACGCGGCCCTGCAGACCGGCCGGACCGCGACCTCGGAGGAGGAGCGCAAGGCGGCCTACGACACCGTGCAGGAACGGCTGACCGAACTGACCCCGATGTTCTTCATCGCGCGTGGGGGGCTCGGCGCCATCTCGGGCAAGAACGTCGGCGGCCTCGTGCAGTACGGCCTTGGTTCCCTGCTTCCCGAGGAACTGTGGATCCAGCCGTAACCGTCCACCCTGGATGAGAGGTCGCCGTAGCCCACGGACGCTGGGGCGATCTCCCAGACTCGGACCAGGCTCGGCACCGGGGGGAGGGTCCCTGGCCGGCGTGGGCCCGACCAGGGAACCGGGAAGTTGCCGCTCCCGGACGGGCGCCGACCGAATATGGTCGTGCGCCATGCGGAACTCGTTCTGTTCGTCCTGCGGCACGAAATACCAGCCTGATGTGGCGTGGCCGCGGGTGTGCACTGGCTGCGGTGAGACAACGTGGCTCAATCCGCTTCCGGTGGCGGTGGCGTTGTTGCCCGTCGTGGAACCTGACGGCGGACGCGGTCTGGTGGTGGTGCGCCGCGACATTGACCCCGGCCGTGGCGAGCTGGCGCTGCCCGGCGGTTTCATGGAGCTGGACGAGGCCTGGCGCGACGCTGTCGTTCGGGAGCTGAGCGAGGAGACGGGAATCATCGAGCAGGCGGCGGATGTCCGCCTGTTCGACGTGCACAGCGGGAACGACGGCCGGTTCCTGCTGGTGTTCGGCCTCCTGCCGGAACGGCGTTGGGCCGAGCTACCGCCGGTGATCGCGACGAACGAGACGACCGAGTGGCTGGTCGTCACGGAGCCGCGGCAGCTCGTGTTCCCGACCCATACCGACGCGATGGCCTCCTACTTCGCCCGGATCCGGGGGCAGGTGCCGGCCTCCGCTTCCTGAAGCTCGTTCAGGCCCATCCTGGCGGGATCCTCGGACCAGGGGTCGGGACCCTGCCAGCGAGCCCGTCTCAACGGCACCGGCGGAATCGTCTCGCTGCGGCAGAAACTGGCTGATCTGCTGTCGTCCTGTGCGCGTCCTCATCGCCGGTAACCGAAGTCCCGTGGGCATGGCGCGGTCACGGTCACAGCATGTGTGGAGGATCGAATGATGCACCTGGTCGGGCGGTGGCGGATCGTGGAGATGAACCTGTGGGACCAGGACGCCATAGACCTCGTTGAGCCCGGGTTCATCGAGTTCACCGAGGGCGGGACCGGCCAGTTCGGGTTCATCGCCGTCCGCGGTGGGATGGACTGCCGTTCCACCGAACGCGGCGACCGGCCCCTCGTTGAGTTCAGTTGGGACGGCGACGACGACGGCCACCAGGTCAGCGGGCGCGGCTGGGCCGCACTGAGCGAGAACGGCGTGCTCGCCGGGCACCTGTTCTTCCACATGGGAGACGACTCAGGCTTCCGCGCTACGCCGTTTACCGAAACTGACGTACGGGACGGGCGTTGAGCGAGTGCTACGAGTTCTTACGGCCGGGCAGCATCTCGACGCGCAGGCGCAGGCCTACATATGCTCTCTGTCCACTAGCGCCGGCTTCCCCAAGCCGGTGCGGTGGGAGCCCCGCCAGCCGATTCTGCGGCGCGAACCGCACGGCTCTCGGTAGGTCGGTCCGGGTGCTCCCCGATGGGACGAACCCGTGAAGTATGAATGCTGCACAATCGTGCATTAAGGCTGACCGATCGGTCACTCCAAGGATTTTCCCGATCAATCTGCAGCCGGCACCGTCGGCTGGAAGCGTTTCAATCGACTACCCAAAATAAACGATCAACTACGATCTGTGCCCCCAACGGGGTTCGCAGTAGACCCGTGCAGAACTGACCAGCGGTTCGGCGTCAGGAAGGCTTGTCGTCGAGGGCGAACTTGAGGTTCCCGTGCGTGGAAGTGCCCGGTGACCGCGCCGGGCAAACGTGGCAGCCACGGGGCGGCGAGTTCTGCCGTCCGCGGTGTCACTGTGATCATGGTGTTGGTGATGGGGATCAGCTTCCTGTTCGGCTTCGGTAACTCCTGGGCATTGGGTCTCCATCTGGGTGTGTCGCCGTACGTCGAGCCGTTGGTCGCTCCCGCGGTGGACCTGTCGGTGGTCGGCCTTCTGCTCGGCATCCGCCAGCTGGCGCTCGGCGGTGCGACTACCCGGCAGATGCGGCCGGCGTGGCGGCTGCTCGTGTTCGCCGGTTTCGTCACGCTGGCGCTGAATGTCGCCGAACCTCTCATCGAGCGGAACTACGGCAGGGAGGCCTTCGACGCTGTTGGTCCGCTTCTCCTGATCGGCTGGGCCGAGGTGGGGCCAGGTCTGCTTCAAGAGATGAAGGCTATCGAGACCAAAGCGGCCCAGCCCATGTCTGTTTATGGCCTGCCCGCAGCGGACGAGGCATCCGTGCAGTCGGAAGCTTGCAGGGTTACGTCCGCTGCGTCGGCGCTACCTCACGCAAGGCAGTCGGAGGACGACGCCAACCCCGTTCGGCACATTCAGATGGTCGAGTCGAATAATGCATCCTCGTCAGGAGCGACGATGGGCGAGGCCGCCTCCGATCCGGAACGAGGCACGCCGGAGGATTCATCCCCGACAACCAAGGTCGGAGAAGGGGAGGCGGACCAGCGCCGGCTTGATAAGAAAGCGCGCGAACAAGACCTACTTCATCGGGCTCGTGCGGAGGATGTGCTGCACTGGCAGCATCAACAGCGTCCGATTTCGGCGGACACACTACGGAAACGGCTCCACGTGGGTGCTCCCACCGCTCGCAGACTCGTCGCGCAGCTACGCAGCGACACCCACATCCAGATCGAAGGCGCCGGGGATCAACCGCCCGATGTCGACTGAAGTCCATTGACTTGTTGGGTAATGGCGCATGCAGTGGTTTCTCCCAGGCGATATTCGGGGTCGATGAGAATTCCCCCGAGCGCCGCGCCTATGGTGGACCTTACGCGTCATTGGACGAATCTTCCGATCTTGGTCGAGGGCCCTGAGATCGCCGTTCGTCCGGTCGCGACAAGGCTGCTGACCAGGGACGATATCCCGTGAGTGCACGGGCGGACGGGTTTTGACCGTCCTCGAACAGGTGTTCCGAAATTCGGATCGGTCCCGCCTTCGCCGTCAGCCCGGTCACGGTCCGGACGATGGGTCGCCGGATCGCCCACACCGCCCCGAAATCCCGCTGAAGCCCCGCTTTACCCAAGGCCGGTACAGGGGCCCGCGGAGAGTGGTCAGTCGCGGTCTGTGCCTTCGGAGTGGAAGAGCAGATCCTGGTAGGTGCGGCGGTATCGAACGTGTCTGCTCTTGAGGCTGCTACCGACGATGTCGACCGAGCCTTCGTCCCGCATGATCTTCAGCCATCGTCGGATGGTCTGGTCGCTGAGACCGGTCCGTGTAACGAGTTCGGAGCGTGAGAGAGTCTCGTTTCCGAGGGCGACGAGCAGCTCCGGTCGGCGGTCGGCCCGAGAGGACTGGCCTTTCGTTGAGGTTGTTCGCCAGGACAGCTGGTACCTGGCCCAGCGGCGGGTTCCGGTCTGGGTGACGAGTTCGCGAGCGACCAGGTCCCGAAGCTCGCTGGTGGCTACACGGGAGTCGACGCCAGTCGCGTTGCGATAGGCGCGATTGTCAAGGATTTCTTCCTGGCGTAGGAGCGCGAGGGCGACGCATTGGCTGTCGGTCAGGCCCTTCTCACCCAACCCGGTGATCCAAGCGACGGTCTCCTCGCCGAGCAGGGTGTGGTTGGGGAAGACGACGACAAACGACGAGATCTTGTCGTTGAAGTCCGGTGGGCTCATTCCCGCGGCGAGCAGCGAGTCGAGCATGGCGCGGATGCCCGACCCGCGGTTTTCGCAGACGGTGCGGGTCTCGCCGGGCAGCGGGACATCTTCGAGGATCTTGATGAGGGTGGCGTTGCGGGCTGAGGAGACACCTTCTTCGCCGAGACTGTCGACCGTGACAGGACCGAACAGACCGCCCGGATTACGGATCACCAGGCGGTCGGGGTACATCTCGACCTGGACTTGGGCGCCTCGAGCGCCCCCGGACAGGTCGCGGTGGACCAGTGCGTTGACGACGGCTTCACGCAGAGCGGTCTCTGGGTACTCCCAGACGTCCTGCCGACCCGCACCCCCGACGACAGCCCGACGAGACATGTTCCGGCGGACGGTGGCCAGCGTGTCGCGGACCATGACCGGGACCGGGCCTTCCAACGTCACGTTGTCCAGGAACCTCTCGGTGGACCGGCCGCCGGTCTCGGTCGGGTAGTGGACGAAGGTGACCATCAGCTGCGGGAAGTGCTCCTGCGGATACCTGCCCAGGGCGAGCAGGCCTCCCAGCGACGCCACGTCCTCGCCGCTGTCTCCAGTCACGAGCACCTTGGCGCGACGCAGCACAGCCAAGCGGTCCAAGTCCTTGAACGCGTAGGGCCTGCTGGTCCTCAGCCGGGCGACCAACGCATCGACCATGGCCGCATCCAGATGATCGAGACCAACGCCAGAGACTATTTGCTCGTCCTCACGAGGCTGACCACGTGAGGAGAGCATCATCTGGACCTCGTAGGCCGACAGCCGACGATCACCGTCGCCGACCCTGACGTAGCTACCCTTGGTGATGCCGGCCCCACGCGAGTAGCAGGGCTTCCGCGCGGGATCGAGCTCGGGGACCTCGGCGACCAGGATCTGGGCGCCCTCGAAGTCGTGGACCTTGATCAACGGTCGGAGCGGCGGTTCCATGTCCTCGGAGCACATGGAACCAAGATCAGCCGCGAGCCTCGCCGGATCGGGAAGTCCCGTCGGCGCGAAGCCCTGGGTCTCGTCCAGACCAAGGACGACCACACCGCCTCGCGTGTTCGAGAACCCGGAGAGAGTCTCGCGCAGCGACTTCGGCAGCCCACCGTGGGCCTTCTTCACCTCCACGTCGGCGATGTCTGTACCGATGGTGCGAAGGTTGTCGACGATCTCCGCGAGCTCGACGTCGAGCATCCATCCTCCTCACCAGCTAACACACTAGCTAGCATGATAGTTGGCATGAACTGCGGCCGGGTGCCAGTGTCGGGTGTCCGGCCGACCGGGCGCCGACGGTTCCAGTGGTGGACCGGGCTGGGCTGTGGCGCGTCTGTGTCGGGTGGTGCTGGATGCCCATGGGGAGATTCGGTCCTGCCCGGCAGCGTCTGCCGCATGACCTGGCCTCGGCCACCGTGGTGGCTCGCGCCGTCTAGGAGCAAGTCCCCGGTGGATGAGCCGATTGGCCGGCCTGGGCTGGCGCGGCTTTCGGGCTCGGGCACGCCTTCCAGCGCCTGCACCGCGTCGTCGACGTGCGCTGCTGCGGCTGCTGCTGCCCCGCGGTGACCGTGCCAAGGACATCGAGATCGTCACCCTGCGCCATCAGATCACCGTGCTGCAACGCCAGCTCGACGGCGCAACGGATTCAGTTCCAGCCCGCCGACCGTGCCTTGCTCGCCGCACTCCTGCATACGTTGCCGCGGCCAACCCTGCACCGCCTGCGGCTACTGGTCCGCCCGGAGACTTTTCTGCGCTGGCACCGCGCCCTAATCACCCGCCACCACGCCGCCGCCTCCCGTCCCAAACGGCGCGGTCGGCCCCGCACTGTCCGCTCGATCCGCGCTCTAGTCAGGCCCTCTATACCCGCCTCGGGTTCGAAGTCGTGCGGATCGAGGATCCGCGCATGTCGATGCAGTGGACCCCGGGCAACGCGTGAGGCACTCCCATTGTCCGATCTTCAGCCGAACGTGCCCCTAACGTGCCCCCAAACGGGATGGTGGCCCAGCCAACGCTGCCGCCGGCCTGACGGGAACGGTCAGCGAGCTTTCAGGATCGTCGTTCCTGTTTAAGCAGCTCGGCGATGACCGGGCGGTCGTCGGTGGCGTCGGTGATGAGGCCGCTCACCGACGCGACCGGCAGCACGGTGAACGGCGATGCGGTGCCGATCTTCTCGCTGCTGGCTAGCGCCAGCACGTAGGTGTCGGCGGTCTGCCGGGCGAGGGTGCGTTTCATCGCCGCCTCGTCGGCGTCGCCGGTGGTCAGCCCGGCCTCGCAGTGCACGCCGGTGACGCCCAGCAGGAGGAGGTCGGCCCGCACCTGGTTGGCCGCCTCGGCGGCGGCCGCGCCGCAGGTGACGGCCGAGTGCCTGAAGAGCCGGCCGCCGATTAGGAGCGCGTCGGTGGACGGGTGGTCCACGACTTCCCATCTACTACCAGGTGGAAGACATCCCGCTCGCCGCCTGATCGCGCGCGCCGCCCTCACCGTCTTATCCGGGCAAAGAGAAACCCCGGCCTGGCCCCAGACCGGGGCGCTCGTGGTCGCCGGTCAGCCGGCCGTTGGCACCGCCGCGGTCTCCTCGACGACGGCGAACAGGCCGCCCTCAACATCGCGCCAGTCGCTGACGGGGCGGACGCCGAGGGTCGCGAGCAGCTTGTCGGCGGCCTCGCTGAGGGCGGGGAGGTCGGCGGCGTCGAGGCGGCCGACGATGGTGCCTTCCGTGTCAGCCTCACCACGGATGATCCGGACGTCGAGGGTGTCAGCGTCGACGTACGCGTAGGTGTTCGTGTCGGTCAAGGGAGCCTCCTTGGGACATGGAGAGATCGGTTCGATTCGTACGAGGGAAATCCTTACGCAGCGACGCGGACCCGAGCCACGCGCCTCCCGAGGTGTCAGGCCGCACGGGCATATGGCGTGTCGTGGTCGTCCCGCGAGGCCAATCCCAAACCGATGGCGGCCAAATCCGGTCTAACCGCAGCTGCGGATGCCCTCCGCGGTAGATGTCGTGTGGTGCCACTCTGCGGCCGGATGATGTGCGGGCCAGCGCGGTTGGGAACTGCCGGTCCGTGCCTCTGAAGTCCCGTCGGCGGGGTCGATGCCAACCCGGTCGACGAAGAAGGCCCGCGCGGTGCCGACTACGCCGTCTCCAGCTCGGACGAGGCGCCTGACCTCCGCGCACCGTCGGATCAGCGCCGGGGCACTCAGGCCCGGAGCCCAAGCGCTGGTGCATAGTCGCGGCGGCGGATCGCTGATTGCATCGGTCAGTGCACGGGTGAGGCGTTCGCCGCCGAGTACGTGGATGTCTCGGGAGTGAAAGCGGCGCGGCGCGGGGTCGACGGGCTCGGCCAGACCAAGCCGGTTCGTGGCGGCGGCGAGATGACTGGCCGCGGCACACAGTGCCGCTTCGCGTTCCCGCCACCGCGTCGCGCGCAGCGCGTGGTGCAGGTGCTCACCGATCTGGTCGGCGAGGGTCAGCTGCGCGAACGCGGCGGTCAGCCATTTGCCGTAGGGAGCCCAGCGGCGTTCGAGGAGGAATCCGATCCGAACGAGGTCACGGGCCACGCGGGCCACGAGCATCCGCGAGCCGAGGTCGTCGCCGCGACCACCGGTGCGGCCGACGAATGGTTCCTCCTGGCTGACCCGCAGCCAGCCGGCGGCCAGGACATAGCGCCAGATGTCGTCGGGGTACCACGCCAGCGCCCGACGCCGCGTGGTGAGCAGATCGAGCGGGTCGTGCAGGACCACGCCGCCGGTGAGGCTGGCCAGGATCTGGGTCGGGACCGTGACGCGTGAGACGGGATGCGCCGTCCATCGACGGAGGACAGCAGTCTGGTCTGCCCGTACCACCGGAGAACCAGATCCCGCCTCAGGTGACTGCTGGGAGAAAGATCCGCGTCGGCTGTCAGGTCCGATTTCCTGCCGAAGTGGGCTTCGAACCCGTGCATGTCACTGCTGGCGGGTACCAAGCCCGAAGGAACGAACAGCCGCGGACTGTAGCCGAACATCGTTGACGGATCTCGTATCGTTACCCAGATTCCGTCAACCAGGTGAAATATTCACTTTCGGTGGTTGATTTACTACTCTCGGGTGCCCCCAAAGGGATTCGCAGCAGAACCGTGCAGGAATGACCAGCGTTTTGGCATCAGGGCGGCTTGTCGTCGAGGGCGATCTTGAACTCCCCGTGCGTGGATGTGCCCGGTGAACGCGCCGGGCGGTCGTGGCGGCCATGGGGCAGGGGACTCTGCCGTCCGCGGTGTCAATGTGATCATGGTGCTGGTGATGGGGCTCAGTTTCCTGTTCGGCTTCGGCAACTCCTGGACGTTGGGCCCGAACAGCACGGCGAAGCGGATCTTCTGGTGCGTCCCGCCAACTACGCGAGTGCGACGGCTACCTCGTCGAGGCGCGCCCCGCGGGAGGCCTTGACGAGCACCACCTCGCCGGCGGCGAGGTGGCCGCGTAGCCAGTCAACGGCCGCGTTGTTGTCAGCCAGCGCCACCACCCGTTCTCCCGCGCCGTCGGCGATCGGTCGGGCGGCCTCGCCGACCGCGACCACCACGTCGGCCCGGGAGGCGGCGTACTCCCCGACGGCGCGGTGCTCGGCCTCGCTGCCGTCGCCGAGCTCGCGCATCTCGCCGAGAACGGCGATGCGGCGCCCTCCCTCGATCGCTGCCAGCGCGTCCAGGGCGGCGCGGGTCGAGTCGGGGTTGGCGTTGTACGAGTCGTTGAGCAGCGTCGCGCCGCAGGCGAGATCGCGTAGCTCCATGCGCCACTGCGACAGCGAGGCGGTGGCCAGCGCCGCCGCTGCCACGTCGAGGGGTACGCCGGCCGCCAGCCCCGCCGCCGCGGCAGCCGAGGCGTTGAGTGCCTGGTGGCCGCCGACGAGCGGCAGCGTGACGGGAGCCGAGGCGTCGGCGGTCCGCAGCGTGAAGGACGGCCGGCCGAGCCGGTCCAGCGCCAGGTCGAGCACGCGCACGTCGGCGTGCTCGACCCGGCCGAAGGTCAGCACCGGACCGTCGGTGAGCGAGCGCATCGCGACCACCCGGGGATCGTCGGCGCCCAGGACGGCGGTGCCGCCGGGCGCCAGCCCCTGCACCAGCTCGCCCTTGGTCCTGGCGATGGCCTCGCGCGACCCGAACTCGCCGAGGTGGGCCTGGCCGACGTTGAGGACGACGGCGATGTCGGGTGCGACCAGGCCGGTGAGCTCGGCGATGTCGCCGATGTGGCGGGCGCCCATCTCCAGGGCGAGGAACCGGGTGGCCGGGTCGGCGCGCAGCATGGTGAGCGGCACACCGAGCTCGTTGTTGAGCGAGCCGATCGTGGCGATCGTCGGCGCGGCGCTCGACAGCACGGCCGCCAGCAGGTCCTTGGTGCTGGTCTTACCCTGGGAGCCGGTCAGCCCGACAACGGTCAGCCCGTCGCGCAGCCGGGCCACGACGTGGGCGGCGAGCGCCTGCAGCGCGGACTGGGCGTCCTCGACGACGACGGTGGGCAGCGGCGTGGGCCGGGAGCCGAGCGTGGCCACCGCGCCGGCCCGGCCGGCCTGGCCGGCGTAGTCGTGGCCGTCGACGTGCTCGCCGGCGAAGGCGACGAACAGGCCGCCCGGCTCGGCCTGCCGGCCGTCGAGCACGGCTGGCGCGGTCACCGTCACGGCGCCGTCGCCCGCGACCGTCCCGCCGACGACCGCGGCGATCTCGCCGAGGCTGAGCGGGATCATGCCCAGGTGGGGCGGCGGCCGGCGAGCGGGAGCAGGCTGACGAGGTAGCGGTCGACGGAGGCTGGTTCTCTGCGGGTCATGCTCCCGTATGGTGCCGATCGGTTGCATATCGTGGGCATATTGAAAAACACATACGTGCCGGCAACACCACGCCGCCTTGGCTGGAGGCATGCCCCGCAGCGAACCCGCACGAACAGCGGCCCGCCGCACCCGGTCGCCGGCGCCCTCGTCCTCCTCAGCCGTCCCGGCAACGGGAATCACGATCTATGGATGCGGGCAGGACGAGGCCGTTCTTTTCCGAGAGATGGCTCCCCGTTTCGGCGTACTGCCAACCATCACAGACGTGGCGGTATCTGAAGCCAACATCGAACTGGCACTCGGAAACCGATGCATCAGCGTCGACCACAGGACTCGGGTCACGAGCTCCACTCTTCTTGCACTCAGCCAGGTCGGCGTGACGTACATCTCCACAAGAAGCATCGGGTGCAACCATATCGACGTGAAATACGCTGCGGGCGTCGGCATCTCCGTCGGAAACGTCGCCTATTCGCCCGACAGCGTGGCCGACTACACGCTGATGCTGATGCTGATGGTGGTGCGGAACGCAAAGTCCATCATCCGCCGCGCGGATATTCATGACTACAGACTGAATGATGTGCGCGGGAGGGAACTACGCGATCTGACCATCGGGGTGGTTGGAACAGGACGCATCGGCGCGGCGGTCATGGACAGGCTGCGGGGTTTCGGCTGCCGAACACTGGCCTATGACGATCGCCCCGAGGCCGCCGCCGAATACGTTCCGCTCGACGAATTGCTGGAACTGAGCGACATTGTGACGCTCCATACCCCCCTCAATGCGGATACACACCACCTCCTAAATCGTCGACGTATCGAGAGGATGAAGCGCGGCGCGTTCCTTGTCAATACCGGACGCGGCCCACTCCTTGATACCGAGGCCCTTGTTCAGGCATTGGAAAGCGGCAGACTGGGCGGTGCGGCGCTGGATGTCCTCGAAGGAGAGGAAGGAATATTCTACGCCGATCACAGGAACAAGCCCATCGAATGCGCACCGCTGCTACGGCTGCAAGAACTGCCGAATGTTCTGGTCAGTCCCCACACCGCCTACTACACAGACCACGCCCTGCGTGACACCGTTGAAAACTCCATCACCAACTGCCTCGAATTCGAAAGCAGGATTCAGCATGGATAGACTGAGGATCGGAATCATATTCGGGGGCCGTTCCGAGGAGCATCCCGTCTCCGTCCGGTCTGCACAGGAGATCGCAAAGAACATCGATGCCGAGAAGTACGAACCGTTCTACATCGGGATCGCGAGGAGCGGTGCCTGGAAGCTGTGCGAACGCCCTGACGAAAATTGGGAGAACGGCAGCTGCCGTCCGGCTGTGCTGTCACCGGACAGAAGCGTCCACGGGTTGCTGGTTCTGGAGCAGGGAAGATACGAAACGATCAGCCTGGACCTGGCGTTGCCCGTTCTGCACGGCAGACTCGGCGAGGACGGTGCGATGCAGGGTCTGCTGGAGCTCTCCGGCATCCCCTACGTGGGCTGCGATGTCCAGAGTTCCGCTTTGTGCATGGACAAGTCCCTTGCCTACACCGTCGCCAGAGGCGCGGGAATTGCTACGCCGAATTTCTGGACCGTGACGGCGAACGAGAAAGTGGATGCCGACCTGCTCACCTATCCCGTATTCGTGAAGCCGGCCCGTTCGGGGTCATCCTTCGGCGTCAGCAAGGTGTCTCGAAAAGAAGAGCTGTCGGGTGCAGTGGATACCGCACGACAGTACGACTCGAAGGTGCTGATCGAAGAGGCTGTCGTCGGCAGCGAGGTCGGATGTGCCCTGCTGGGGAACGATCTGGATCTGACCGCGGGCGAGGTAGATCGAATCTCGCTGTCTCATGGATTTTTCAGGATACATCAGGAGAGTGCGCCTGAAAGCGGTTCCGAGAACTCGACGGCAATCGTTCCAGCGGACATCTCGGCAGAGGCGCGCTCGCTCGTTCAGGAGACGGCAAAGGCCGTCTATCGCGCCCTGGGATGCAGGGGCCTGTCGCGGGTGGACATGTTCCTGCAGGAAGACGGGAAAGTAGTCCTCAACGAGGTAAACACCCTGCCCGGCATGACATCGTACAGCCGTTATCCGAGAATGATGGCGGCCGCGGGGCTGCCGCTCGCCGAGGTGATCGACCGGCTGGTGTCGCTGACATTGGCGGGAAAAGTCGATGAAGGATGACTTCGTCTTTGTGGACGAGTTTGTACCCGGAATACGCTGGGATGCCAAGTACGCCACCTGGGACAACTTCACCGGCAGACCGGTGAACGGATACCTGGCAAATCGAATCGTCGGTACGAGGGCTCTGTGCGCCGCCCTGGAAGGTGCGCGAGAAGAAGCCAGATCCCTTGGCCTGGGCCTGCTTCTCTGGGATGGTTATCGCCCGCAACGCGCCGTAGACTGCTTTCTGCGCTGGTCAACACAGCCGGAGGACGGCCAGACGAAGCCACGGCACTATCCGAACCTTGACAGAGCCGAGCTGTTCGAGAAGGGATACGTGGCCGCCAGGTCGGGCCACAGCCGGGGAAGCACCATTGACCTGACGCTCTTTCACCTGGCCACCGGTGACCTTGCTCCCATGGGCGGTGACCATGATCTGATGGACTCAGTCTCACATCATGGAGCAAAGGGAATCACGCAGATCGAAGCGAGAAACCGTCAACATCTTCGTTCCGTCATGGAGGCCTGTGGTTTCAGCTCCTACGAATGCGAGTGGTGGCACTACACACTGAAGGACGAACCCCATCCAGACACCTATTTCGATTTTCCCATCACACCGCTGGGCCGGGCCAGGAAAATTGGTGAAACTTCGAAGCGCTGACGGCGACCGATATTTTGCAGCTCACTCCACACAAGGAACGGGAATGGCACCTCGGAAATCTGTCCTGACAGGCGTGACGGCACCGCGCGTCGTTGTCGCCGGCGGCCATTCGGCCGGGCACATCGAGCCCACGATGAACTTCGCCGACGCGCTGCGCCGGCTGGAGCCCACGTCCGCGATCACGGCCCTCGGCACCGTCCGCGGCCTGGACACCACGCTCATCCCGGCCCGCGGCTACCCGCTCGAACTCATCCCGCCGGTGCCGCTGCCGCGCAGCCTGAACCAGGCCCTGCTGCGGACGCCGGGCAGGTTGCGCGACTCGGTGCTGGCGGCTGAGGCGGTGCTCGACCGCGTGCGGGCCGAGGTCGTGGTGGGCTTCGGCGGCTACGTGGCCGTGCCGGCCTACCTCGCCGCCCGCAGGCAGGGTCTGCCGATCGTCGTCCACGAGGCGAACGCCCGGCCCGGGGTGGCGAACCGGCTGGGGGCCCGGATGACGACGCGCGTGTTCACCGCCGCGCCGAGTGTCCGGCTGGCTCACGCCACCGCCCTCGGGATCCCGCTGCGGCCGGCGATCACCGGGCTCGACCGCCCCGCGCTGCGTGACGCGGCCCGGCAGCGGTTCGGCCTGCGGGTCGGCGGGCCGGTACTGATGGTCACCGGCGGTTCGCAGGGCGCCCGGGCGATCAACACCGCGGTGTCCGGCGCGGCCGCGGCGTTACGGGCGACCGGCGTGCAGGTGCTGCACATCACCGGGCCGCAGCACATGGTCGAGGTGCCGGACGGCGATCCCGCCGACCCGCCCTACGTCGTCATCCCCTACGTCGACGAGATGCAGTACGCCTACGCCGCGGCCGACTTCGTGATCTGCCGCTCGGGGGCGATGACGTGCGCCGAGCTGGCCGCTGTCGGCCTGCCGGCCGCATACGTCCCGCTGCCGCTGCGCGGCGGTGAGCAGCGGCTGAACGCCGAGCCGGTCGTGGCGGCCGGCGGGGCACTGCTCGTCGACGACGCCGACCTTGACCCGGCCTGGATCGAGACCACCCTGATCCCGGTGCTCATCGATCCCGAGCGGATCGCGGCGATGTCGGCCCACGCGTCGGCGGCCGGCGCACCTGACGCGGATGTCGTCCTGGCCCGGCACGTGCTCACCGCGGTCGCCGAGCAACGGGGGTTCGCCTCATGAGGACCACGGCCGACCACGCACCCACGGCAGACCTCGACTGATCGTTATCTGCCAGCGCGCAGTGGCGCGACGGGTAGTCGCACCGTGACGCAGAGCCCCCCAGCATCCCGGGGGGTGAGGGTGATGGTTCCGTCGTGTGCCTGGGCGATGCTCTTGACGATTGCCAGGCCGAGGCCGGCACCTGCGTGGTCGGTGCGAGTGCGTCCAGTGCCGCGTTGAAACGGCTCGACAAGCGTGGAAGCCACTTGTGGGGCGAGCTTCTGGCCGGTGTTCTCGACAGTGAGCACAACCGTCATCGAGTGAACGCTCGTCGTGACCCACACGGTGCCCTGTTCAGGCAGATTGTGGACGATCGCGTTGTGCGCAAGGTTCGTGGTCATCTGCAGCAGGAGCGCATGTGAGCCGATGGTGGCGGCCATGTCGCCGGAGGTCTCGATGGTGACGCCATGTTTTTCTGCGAGGGGGAGAAGCGTTTCAGTCGCTTCTTCCGCCGCCAGGGACAGATCGACGCGTTCTCGCGTGAAGGATCGCTGGTTGGCACGGCTGAGCAGAAGCAGTGCTTCGGTGAGGTCGATCGCTCGGGTGTTGACCAAATGGAGGCGGTCGACAAGTTCGCCGGCGTCGCGGTTCAGATCTTTGCGGGCCACGTCGAGCAGGGTCTGCGTGATCGCCAGCGGGGTGCGCAGTTCGTGGGAGGCATTGGCTGCGAACCTCTGCTGTTCGGCGTCGTGTGCTTCGAGCCGCGCGAGCATGGCGTCGAAGGCGTCGGCGAGTTCGCGGAATTCATCCTTGCGGCCTTCCAGCTGGATCCGGTGGGAGAGCGATCCGTTCGCGGTCAGGCGGGTCGCGTTGGTGATGCGGGTCAGGGGCGCGAGCATGCTGCCGGCGAGGATCCATCCTCCCAGCAGGCTGAACATCAGCAGGAACGCCAGCATTGCGGCTGCCTTCGGGACGAAGGCTTGAAGCAGGTCGGAGCGGTCGGGTATGAACATAAAGGGGCCGGGTCGCGATCCCGTTTCGGGAGGTGCTGTGTAGATCGTCTCGGGTACGTAACGCAGCAGGAACACCCACACGACCGCGAGCAGCAAGACACCCGCAAGCATGAGGAAGCCGGCGTAGCTGAGGGTGAGTTTGAGGCGAACGCTCAAACCGGGCGCCCTATCCACGGTCCCCTCCCTCACGCCCGGTGCCGGGTGCTGTGTCGATGCGGTACCCAACGCTGGGCACGGTGGCGATGATCCAGGGTTCGCCGAGGCGTTTGCGCAGGGCCGAGACCGTTATACGCACGGCGTTGGTGAACGGGTCGGCATTCTCATCCCACGCCCGTTCCAGCAGCTCTTCGGTGCTAATGACACCGCCTTCGGCAGCGACGAGAACTTCGAGCACGGCGAACTGCTTCCTGGTCAGCGCGACATATCGGCCGTCCCGGTAGACCTCGCGGCGAAACGGATCCAGACGCAGACCTGCGATCTCCCACACGGGCGGCCTGATGTGCGCGCGCCTGCGGTCGAGTGCCCTGAGCCTGAGCACGAGCTCTCGCAGCTCGAACGGCTTGGTGAGGTAGTCGTCGGCTCCGAGCTCGAACCCGGAGGCCTTGTCGTCAAGCCGGTCCGCAGCGGTGAGCATCAGGATCGGCATGCCGCAGCCGGAGGCGACGATGCTTTCGGCGATCTCGTCACCGGAAGGCCCGGGAATGTCGCGGTCGAGGACGGCGATGTCGTAGGCGTTGATGCTCAACAGCTCCAGAGCGGTGTCACCGTCACCGGCGATATCGGCCGCGATCGCTTCCAGACGCAGCCCATCGCGGATGGCCTCTGCCATGTACGGCTCATCTTCGACGACCAACACACGCACACTCTCGATGGTACGACCTGCGCATATCGTCGGCATATCGAAAATTACATGCGTGTTGGCAGCACCGCGCCGGTCCGGATGTTCACCTCGTGACCCCGGTCGGGCCGGCGCCGGGCGGCTCCCCGGCCTCCGGGCGGTAGCCCATGCCGCGGACCGTGGCGATCCGGCCGGCGCCCAGTTTGCGGCGCAGGTAGCCGACGTAGACGTCGACGATGTTGCTGCCGGGGTCGTAGTCGTAGCCCCAGACGGCGGACAGCAGCTGCTCGCGTGCGAGCACCTGACTGGAATGGCGCAGGAATGTCTCGGCCAGGACGAACTCCCGCGCCGTGAGATCGACGACCCGGTCGCCGACGCGGGCCCGGCGGGTGCGCAGATCGAGGGCGAGGTCGCCGCAGCGCAGCACAGTCGGCTCGCCGTCGGCCCGTTCCGGGCGCAGCCGCAGCCGGATCCGGGCCAGCGACTCCTCGAACCGGAACGGCTTGCTCATGTAGTCGTCGCTGGCCGTCGCCCACGCAGGTCGGCACGAAGCCGTTGGAGCACAGCTCCTTCGCCACGAACGAGGCGATCCGGTGCTCGTCCTCGGCGATGAGCACCCGGTTCGTCATCCCTGTCTCCCACCGGCTCCGCCGCGCCCACGTACGCCCGCCGCGCCATGGTGTTCCCCGCCGTCGGCCGCGGGGCCGCCGAGCTCGACGCGTCCAGGCTCGCGGCCGGCTTCGTGGACAGCGGGGGCATCGGGACCGGTTGCGACCGGCGCGCCGCCGCCTGGTTCCGCTTCGCCCGGCACGGCGGGTCCACCCGGCAGGGCGGGACGCGGCTCGTGGTCACGAGAACCCTGATTGAACAGGCTCAGTTCGAGGGTGAAGGTCGCGCCCTCGCCTGGCTCGCCGCTCACCCGTACGGTGCCGCCGTGCGCCGTCGCGATCGCCCGCACGATCGCGAGACCGAGCCCTGCTCCCCCGCCCGCCGGGGACGCCGGCCGCGTGTAGGCACCGCGGGCGAAACGCTCGAAGACGCGCGCCCGGTCACCCGGCGCCACCCCGGGGCGGGAGTCGGCTACCCAGAAACGCGCGACGCGATCGTCGGCGGCCGAGCCGATCGCGATCGTGTCGCCGGTCCGGGTGTGCTCGGCCGCGTTCTGCGCGAGCTGCAGCAACGCCTGGGTGAGCCGCTGCCGGTCGGCGAGCACCCGGCCGTCCCCGACCGCGTCCAGCCGCCACGCGCGCGGGGCCAGCGCCCTCGCCTTCACGAACAGGTCGGTGGTGAACCCGGCGAGGTCCACCGGCTCGCGGCGCAGAAAGTCGGGCCGCTCCGCCTTCGCGAGCACCAGCAGATCGTCGACCATCCGGCTCATCCGGTCGAGCTCGTCCAGGACGAGGGCGACAGTCTCGGCCCGGTCGTCCGGGTCGTCCGGGTCGTCGCCGAGCAGTTCCAGATGCCCGCGGATGATGGTGATCGGGGTGCGCAGCTCGTGGCCGGCGTCGTCGACGAAAGCGCGCTGGGTCTCGAACACCTGCTCGAGGCGATCCAGCATGCTGTTGAATGTCCGCGCCAGCTCCGTGATCTCGTCCCGCCCGCCCCAGCGGAGCCGGCCGAGCCGGCCGACGCGACGGCGGCGACGGCCGCGACGCCCACGGCTCCCCCCGGCACCGCCAACTGAGCCAGCGCCGCTGTCCCGACCGGCTCCATCGTGGAGCCGCACGGCCACGGCACGGCGCGACCGGCGGACGCCCCACCCGCCGCCGATCGGGATGCGCCGGGACAGATCCGTCTCCGTGATCGTCTGCGCGGTCCGGCGGACCATCCGCACCGGGGCGAGAACCCGCCCGGCGACCATCCAGCCGGCCGCGCCGGCGACGGCCAGCGCGCCGAACCCGACGACGCCGAGCACCCTGCCCACCTCGTCCACCTCGGCGCGCTCCCGGTCGACGAACACGGCCGACACGAAGACGCCCCGCTCGGGGTGGCCCCACACGCGTACGGGGACCGCGACGTAGCGCACGTCGCCGGCCGAGGTGCTCACCCGCCCGTAGTGCGGCTGGCCGGTCGACACCGAGGACACGAAGGCCGCGCCGACTTCCCAGACCAGGAGGTCTACCACTCGGGCAACGGCGCGCAGCTCCGCCTGATCACCTGTGGCGGCACCTTCAACCACGGGACCGGCCACTACGTCGACAACCTCGTCATCTTCGCCCATCTCGCCTGACGGGAGCTACCGGGTCGGCATGAGGCAGGCCCGTCAGTCATCCCGCCGGCCACTCCGTCGGTGAAGTCCAACGGGCCGGGCCGCGGCCCGGCCGTCAGGGGCCGAGGCGACGGCGGCGTCGACCGCCAGGGCGGTGACGAGTACCCCGGGGCCGGCCAGCGGCAGCACCGCCGACCCGCCCTGGTCCCGTGCGGTGCCGGCCGCCACCACGGCACGCCCGACTATCCGGTGCCGGGCAGCCGCGCACCGCGACCGTCGGCTCCGGCAGCAGGTCGAGCGCCCCGCCCGCCTCGACGTCCGCCTGGATCTCCAACACGGGTAGACCCGGTCTTCGCTGGTGTGACGTCACCTCGGCGATCTTCTTCGGGGTCATGGCCTGCGCGGAGAGCAGGATCATCAGCCGGGCGGCCAGGTCACAGCGGGACCCGACCCCGCGCGTGGGCGGGGCCGCGGTCGATGTGAGCTGCCCGGGATGATGTTTGTGGTCGAGGTGGTGACCGGTGCGGAGGCGGACGGGTCAGTGCGGGTACAGGCTGGCGTGATCTGGGAGGTCTGCGAATGGGGCCCGCAGCGACGCGTGATCGGCTCCCCGCTAGACACGGCGTGCGGCGCTTCGGGGCTGTCAGGTCGGACCAGCGGGTTTCTCGCCCGGGAGGCGACGAACCGGTGCAAGGCGCGGGACCGGGTTCGTCGCCCGCGGGACTGCCGTCGCTTGAGTCGGACGCGTGATGCGGCTGAGGCGCTTCATCGGGTGAGAAAGTGCCGACCTAACCCGCTAAATAAGGCCGTCTGGTAGCAGGTTGACTACTTTAAGTGTGCCCCAAACGGGGCTCGCTACAGAATAGTGCAGGTCCTGCCAGGGGCTTCGCCGCTGGAAGGCTGGTCGTCGAGGGGAACTTCCTGGTCGGCTCTCTACGGGTGCGAGCGGTGGACCATGCGCCAGACCGCGCGGTACCACCGCCGGGATGATGGGCAGATACGGCCGGCCGCCACCCGCTACGGCAGGCGGAGCCTCTCGGTGGGCTGCCCGGTGAGCGCGGCGATCAGCTCGAAGTCCTTGTCGACGTGCAGTACCACCAGCCCGGCGAGCTCGGCTGTGGCGGCGATGATCAGGTCGGGGACGGACGGTGCGCGGTGGTGCCCGGTGCTGGCGAGCAGCTCTTGGATCTCGACGGCTCTGGCTTCGATACGGGGCGTGGTGTTCTCGACGGGCATCGCCGAGACCAGTGACCGGCGTAGCCGGACGCGGAGATCCTGAGCGGATCGTGCGGAGAAGCCGACCTCCAGGATCGTGACCGTCGTGATCCGGATCAGGCCGTGCTGGATGTGGGACAGCCACCGGTCGGCGTCGGGGTCTCGCTCAGCAGGACGAGGGCGGACTTGTCGATGAGCCAGCGCCGTGCCGTCTCGGCTGTGGCGGTCACGACCAGGCCTGCCGCATGACCTCCGGGTCGGCGAGATCGCGGAATGCGGCACTGAACCAGCGCAGGTCGTCGAGGGTCACCGGGGTGACCGAGCGTGCCGCATCCTGGGCGAGCTGCCGGCGGAGGTACTCGTTGCGGGACAGGCCGAGCCGGGCGGCGTGCGCCTCGACAGCGGCCAGCACGTCATCGGGCACGCCACGGATGAGCACATCGGACATCGGCCGCACCTCCAAGCGATATCCCATGCTGTCAGCAGGCGTGGCCCGTGGCCCGGGCAAGCGGCGGGATTGTGGGCCGTCGTGGCTTCATCGGCGGCTTCCTTGGGACATCACCGCATTCGCGGGTGTTTTATCCAGAAGCCGTTGCGGGACCTGAACAGGAGCACCTCCATCGCCGAGCTGATCATTGCCGGCAGGCCGGGGCCGCTGCGGAGGACGTCACCGACTGCGTCGGTGACGTCGGTCAGGAGACCGCGATCCTCGGCCGGACGGCCCCGCCCAGCTCCGTAGCTGTCGATGTCGCGTTGCACCTGAAGGCCACCCAACGTGCGCCCCGGGTACCGAATCCCGTCGAGCGTGCGGGACCCTCTAGATTCGTGCTTGATAGCCGGGCCTCAGGGGCAAGGGGACAGGCAATGGCGACCGTGGCGCGTGACCGGTTGGCGAGGATGTTGCGCGGCGACACGGAGACCGCGTTCAGCGTGGAGCTGACGGCGAGCACGGATGACCTGAGCCTCGAGGTCGAGGGCATCGGACCCGTCACGTTCCCGGTGCCGTACGCGCAGGCCCGCAAGCTCCTCGGCCTCGGTCAGCCTGCCCGGTTCGGTCGCGGTGAGGAGACGCTGATCGACCCGGGCGTCCGTGACACGTGGGAGATCCCGAAGAACCTCGTTCATGCCACGTGGGACGACGACGCGTTGAACGTCATCCTGACAACGGCGAAAGATGAGCTGGGCCTGCCGATCGCCGCCGAGCTGACCGCCGATCTTCATTCCCTTCTGGTGTACGAGCCGGGCCAGTTCTTCCTCGCTCATCAGGACAGCGAGAAGGACGACTCGATGATCGGCACCCTGGTGGTGACGATGCCGTCCACCTACACCGGCGGCGAGCTGGTGGTCAGGCACAACGGCGAGCAGCGGGCCTGCCGGGGGTCGAAGACGGAGCTGTCGCTGGTCGCCTTCTACGCCGACTGCCGGCACGAGGTCGCCGAGGTGCGGTCGGGGTACCGGATCGCGCTCACCTACAACCTCCTGCTGCGTGGGGACACCTCCTTGCCGGAGGGCGACGAGGGAGCAGTCGCCGAACTGGCCGGTTTCCTTCGTGAGCATTTCGGCACACCGGTGCTCACCTACCGCCCCGGAGCCGCGTCCGGCCCGCCGAACCGGCTCGTCTACCTCCTCGACCATGAGTACACCCCGCGCGCGCTGGGCTGGGATGGGCTGAAGGGCGCCGATGCCGCGTGCGTGTCCCTGCTGCGGGCCGCGGCCGAGCGGGAGGGGTACGAAACCGTCCTCGCGCTCGCCGACGTCAAGACGACGTACAGCGCGTACGAGGCGGACGACGACTACGGATACGGCGGAGGACGCTACGAGGACGACGACGAAGACGAAGGCCCTGACGGCTCGGCCGACTACGAAGTCCAGGAACTGATCGACGTCGACATCACGCTCACACACTGGACCGGTCCGGGCGGCGACCGGCTGGAGGCGACCTCGCTGTCCGTCGGCACCGACGAGGTCTGCGCGTCCACCGGGACGGACGACCTTGAGCCCTATACCTCGGAGTACGAGGGCTACATGGGCAACTGGGGCAACACACTGGACCGCTGGTACCACCGCGCGGCGGTTGTCGTATGGCCGCGCGAGCAGGCCTTCGCTAACCGTGCCGAGACCTCGCCCGCCTGGGCGCTCGACGCGCTCGCCGAGATGGCGCCGGCGAACGCGAAGGCCGCCGTGGCGACACTCGAGCCGTTCTGGGACGGCGTTCTGCGCGCACGGTCGCCGCGGGACGAGGACAGGATCTCCGGGATTTTCGGCAAGGCGCTGCGAACGGCGGACGTCGTGGCGGACGCGGCGACCGCGTCGATGCTGCTGCGCCCGTTCCGCGTCGAGAACCTGACTGTGGAGGACGCCGCGCCCTTCGCGAAGCTCGCCGGCCGGTACGGCCAGCAGTGGACCATGGAACTGCTGCGGACGTGGGCCGGCGCGGGACAGCCGACCTGGGCGATCGGCGGACCGGAACGCAAGCGGTGGGTGGCGGGATCGCTTCCCGGTCTGTGCGCGGGGCTGCACGCCGCGCACGGCGCCGGCGCGGCGACCGCACGGCTGCTTCTCGACCTGGCTTGGGAGTGGCTGCGTGAGGCCATCGGCATCGCCATCAGGTCGTCATCCCCCCGCCACCGCGACAGCGGCCTCGACGACCTGGGCGCACCGCTCGCCTCGGTGCTGACCGCCGCCGCGACCGGGGCGGCGAGTACCCGGGACTCGGCGGCCGGGTACCTCCGGCGGCAGCCGGACACCGTCACCGCGCTTGTAATGCCCGCGCTACGCGCCGCGGCGGGCCTACCCGGCGACGGCCCCCGCGGCGAGGCGGGTTTCGGCGCCCTGGCCGCGGACTGCGCCGCGCGGCTGCGTGCCCGGCTGGCCCTCCCTCGGCGCGTGCCCACCGACTGGTCGATCGAGCTGCCCGCCGGCGGTTGCACCTGCGACCTGTGCGACACCTTGCGCACGTTCCTGGCGGACCCGGACCGGCGCACCCTCGAATGGCCGCTCGCCGAGAAGCGCAGGCAGCATGTCCACTCCCGGATCGACATCGCCGAACTGCCCGTCAGTCACGTCACCCGGCGCCAGGGCCGCCCCTACACGCTCATCCTCCACAAGACCGACGCGCTCTTCACCGAAGAGGCCAGGGCACGGGACCGGGACCAAGCCGATCTGGACTGGCTGGCTGCCGAATGGCACCCGATGTGATCATCTACTCCCGTGAGGCCGGGCTGGCCAAGCCGGCAGGCGTCCTCTTCCGCATTGATGTGTCGAGACGGTCGGGTTGGTGCTCGTGGTGCGGTACGACGCGCTGTCTGACGGCAAGGTAGGGCACGAACCCGTGCACATCGTCGTTGGTTGGTGCTAGCCATTCAACCAATAGTTCGGAGGATGCTGACTAACAGTGCCGGAGCGCCGACGTATGACAGCGAAGAGTTGCCAGAGCGGATGAACGAACCCGTCCATCGCCAACTTTTTGCAGCAGATCGACTACTCTCTGGTGCCCCCAACGGGATTCGAACCCGTGCTACCGCCTTGAAAGGGCGACGTCCTGGGCCGCTAGACGATGGGGGCAGCGGACCGGAGATGCGGCAGCGGATGATCCACCGCAGCGCCGGGCTTCAGAACAGGGCAAGCATAGGGGATCGTCCGCTCCGCCGACAAACGCGTGCCGTAGACCGCTGGCCGGAGGACGCAAAGTCGATCATGTCGGCGGGGGCTCCGGCGCGGCGACCGCGGGCCCCGGGGGCGGACCGAGCGCGGGGCGTGGGTCGACCCGGCGGTAGCGCGACCGGAAGAACGCGCGTACCGGACGTCCGCCGATCGAGATCGTGTGTTCGATGGTCACCGGCGCGGCCGATGCGGCCGGAGTGCCCGGAGTGGTCCCGTGCGGCGGTGCCGCCGGGCGGGGGAACGGGACTTCGAGCGGCGGCGTGATGTCGAATGACAGGGTGACGTCGTCGGATCTCGCCCGGGATGTGTTCGGGTCGTAGACCCGCAGCCTGACCCGGTTTCCGCGCTGTTCGTACGCGTAGGCGAGGACCTGGTGATTGAGGCCGAGGCGCAGCGGGTCGGCCGAGTGGACGGTGATGACGCCGAGCGGGCAGAGCAGACCGCGATCCAGGTCGAGGCGGATCCGCGGCCATTCCCGGTCGACGCTGATCCGTCCGACGCCGGGGCGGGTCAGCGGTCCGCGGGTCAGGTCGGTGTCGGCCGCGCTGGTCAGGCGGTAGTAGCGGTAGACCCCGCGCGGGATGTCGAAGCTGTCGAAGAGCCGGCGCACGATGTAGCGGTAGAGGGGCGTCCCGGCGGCCGGTGGGCTGGTGATCTCCGGAGGCGCTACGCCGAACTCGAACATGTCGCGGACGGCGTAGATCATCCCGCCGCACAGGCCACGGCTGGCGTCCCCGATCGGCACCGCTCCGAGGCCCGCGACCGGGATCCGCAGGACGGGCTGGCGGGGGAAGGAGTTGGTGAAGCCGAAGGCGTGGGTGCTCGGGAGGAAGCCCGGCACGGCTGCGCTCCGCCCGCCGGACCGCTTCCGTGCTGTTCCGTCCTGCATGGTGCCGTCACCCACGGCGCCGCCCGGCGTGGTGCCGTCGCCCGCCCCTTCGTCGGTCACGTCTCCATCTTCACGTCCCGGCGGGGTTGCCGGGGTGGATGTCGTCAGGACTCTCGATGCGGCCGGCGTTCGCGGTGGCGGCCCACTGGTGCCCCGGTCACGCGCGGGGGCGCGGGTGGGGCGGCGGGGAGCCGCACGGTCCGGCGGGGGCGAGGGTAACGGGACGGTGGACGGCCAGCGCGGCGCGAACGGTCTCGGTCAGGCTCGTGGGGGTGAACGGCTTGGGCAGGTAGGCCACGCCGAGGTCACCACCGCCGTCGGCGAGCATCCCGCGGCTGTAGGCGGAGGTGAAGACGACAGGCAGGCCCGGGAACATCCGGGTCAGTTCCTCGGCGAGCTGACGGCCGTTGCGGCCGGGCAGGATCACGTCCGTGACGAGCAGATCGACGGAGGTCAGCCGGCGGGCGAGCGTCCGTGCCGCCCGGCCGTCGGCCGCGCACACCACCCGGTAGCCGGCACCGCGCAGCACCCGCTCGGCCAGGCGGCGGACGGCGTCGTCGTCCTCGGCGAGCAGGATGGTCGCGCAACTCCAGGCGTGCCGGGCGGCGTCTGGCCGGTGCCGGTCGTTCGGCGCGGCTGATCGCCCCGGCGCACCCACCGGGGCGGGGCGGTTCGTCCTGACCGCGCCGCGCGGCCGGTCGCTCAGGTCGGTGCCGGTGTCGCCCCGGGCGTGGTCCTCGACCGCTCCGCCGGCTGTCGTGGCGACAGCGCCGGCCGACGGGAGACCGGGCCCGTGTCGGCCGGGCGCGTGTCGGTCGGGGTCGTGGAGACCGACAGCGGTGACGCCGGGTGCGGTGACGCCGGGTGCGGTGACGCCGGGTGCGGTGACGCCGGGTGCGGTGACGCCGGGTCCGGCGAGGCCAGGTGCGGCGAGGCCAGGTGCGGCGGCGCCGGGTCCGGTGAACGGGGCGTCGTTGAGCGCGGGTTCGTTGAGCGCTGGTTCGGCGAACGCGGGGAGGTCGACCCGGAACGTGGCGCCGAGTCCCGGGACGGAGTCGACCTCGACGGTGCCCTCGGCCTGGCGCACGATCCCGTACACGGTCGCCAGCCCGAGGCCGGTTCCCTTGCCAGGGTCCTTGGTGGTGAAGAAGGGCTCGAAGATGTGCGCGCGGACGTGCTCGGGCATGCCGTGCCCGGTGTCGGCCACGGTCAGCCGCACCAGCCGCCGCGGTGGGACGTCGGGGTGGGACGCGGAGGCGACGTCGTCGACGACGACCACCCGGATGAACAGCCGCCCGCCGTCGGGCATCGCGTCCCGGCTGTTGACGACCAGGTTGACCAGAACCTGCTCGAGTTTCCCGCGGTCGACGCGCACGGTCGCGGGCCGCGCCGAGGGCATCACGACCAGCTCGATGTCCTCGCGGATGAGGCGGCGCAGCATCTCCTCGAGCCCGCGTACCAGGTCGTTGAGGTCGACCGGCCCGGGGCGGACGTCGACTGTGCGCGAGAAGGCGAGGAGCTGGCTCGTCAGGCCGGTGGCGCGCGCGGCCGCGTCCCGCACGGCGGTCAGGTCGCGGTGGGCGCCCTCGTCGAGATCGCCGCGCGCCAGCACGAGCGTGGCGTAGCCGTCGATGACGGTGAGCAGGTTGTTGAAGTCATGCGCGATGCCGCCGGCGAGCTGGCCGAGGGCGTCGAGCCGCTGGGCCTGACGCAGCTGGGCCTCGATGTTCTTCTGCTCGGTGACGTCGGTGACGATCGCGAGCGTCCCGTCGACGGTGCCGGCCGGCCCGAGCCGGGCGGTGAGCGCGACCTGGGCGCAGACCTTGCGGGCGTCGGAGTGCCGCAGCGCGATCTCGAGGCGGCGGACGGCGCCGGCCCGCACCGCGTCCAGCGCGGCCGTGATCTCGGCGCGGTCGGTGTCGGACACCAGGTCCGTGAACCGGGTGCCCAGCGGTGTCCCGCCGACGATGGCGGCGAACCGGGCGTTGCGGTAGGTGATGTGCCCGTCCGGGCCGAGCAGGACGACGCCGTCGGCCGTCGTCTCGACGATGCCGCGGTAGCGCTCCTCGCTTTCGCGCAGGGTCTGCTGTGTGGCCTCTCGCAGACGAAGATCCTCGAAGAGCGCGGTACCGCGAACGAGCGCCGGGAAGCGACTCCGTAGCGTCCAGTACCAGACGCCGACGGTTGCAGTGACGACGTCCCAGGTGATGGTGAGGAACTGGACGTCGATCAGCGTGCGGCCGGCCGGCCCCGCGGGCCCGCCGCCACCATGCCCGCTGCCGCTGTGCCCAGCGTGTGCGGCCGGGCCGGTGGCGTGCGGGAGTTGGAGGATGTGCGAGCCGTGCCCGATCGCGCAGGTGAAGAAGATGGCGGCGGTGGCCAGGCCGAGCGGGTTGTTGCGCCACTGGCCCGACCGCCACAGGCCACGCGCGATCGACAGGCAGATCGCGAGGTAGGCGGCCGTCGTCGCGGCGTTGGCCAGGGTCGCCGTGGTCGAGCCGTTCACGGGCTGTGGTCCGTGCCCATGGGCGGCCGTGCCGTGGCGGGTGCCCGGCTCTCAGGTGCGTGTACGAGTGTCATCCGAACGTGAATCGTCCGTATGACCTCGTATCTCGCCACATAAAATGCTATTTGAGTGCTCAAATGGGTACTTCTGATGGCGGACTCCCCCACGGCGCCTCATCTTGCTCCGTTCCGCGGTGGGGTGAAAGAAGAACCCCCGTGGTCCCACGTGTGCCCCTGCGAGACAGTCAGAAGTGCGGGAGGTACGCAGGGGCCACAGCGGTTATCCGGTGCCGGCCCGGCTGAGCGATGTAAAGCGTCCCGTCGGGACCCACGGCGACCTGCTTCGGATCGAGCACGGGCACCTCGCCCGACCGCGCCGCGGCGACGGCGACCCTGCCGTCCGGGTGGATCGCCAGCACCCGGTCTCCGGCGGGATCAGCCAGGTAGACGGTGCCGTCAGGCCCGACCGCGAGCCCGGTCGGGGTGCCCACGTCGGTGCCGGTCGCCGGTGCGCCATCGGCCGCGGGCCGGCCGCCGTACGCCGTGCCGGCCATGGTCCCGATGCGTCCCGCGTGGTCGACGCGCCGGATCCGCCGCTGGTCCGGGTCGGCGATGAGCAGGCGCCCCGCGCCGTCCACCGCGAGAGACTGTGGACGTCCGATCGCGGCCCGCGTGGCCGGCCCGCCGTCGCCGGAGTAACCCGGTTCGGCGGTGCCGGCGATCACCCGTGCCGTCTCACCCGGTCCGAGCCGCCAGACCCGGTGGCTGTCGGTGTCCGCGATGAGGAGGACGCCGCCGGGGCCGGTCGTCACCGCGCGTGGCCGGCGCAGCGCTGCGGGCGTCGGCACGGTGGTGATCGTCCCGTCCGGGTCGACCCGGCGGATGCGGTCGTTGAAGCAGTCCGCGATCAGCAGGGTGCCGTCCTCGGTCACCGCGAGGCCGGCTGGATTGTCCAGCTCCGCGGCGGTGGCGGGGCCGCCGTCCCCGGCCCGCCCGGCCTTGCCCGTCCCGGCCACCACGGTCTGGGACGCCGTTACCTGGAACGCCGTCACCCGGGATGCTGTCGGCCGGGGGGGTCCGCCTTTGGTCGTGCCGGGCGCGGCGTCCGCGGCGTCGACGCGCAGGACCCGGTGCGCCAGCGGTTGTGAGACGTACAGTGCTCCGTCCGGGGCGACCGCCAGCGCGAACGGGCTCTCCACTCGCAGGTGCACGACGGCGCGGCCCGCCGGGGCGGGACGGCCGCCCCGGCCCGGCGGGCCGGTCGCGGGTTGCTCGTCACGGGGCGAGCGCCGTCCCGCCCACCGCCGCAGCAGGCCTTGGCGCCGGGTGAGGGGGGAGTCCGCGGTGCTGGTTTCCCGGCCCGCCGCGGTGTCGCGGCCCCTGGGTAGAAGGACGGGGCCCTCGGTGGGTGCGGTTGCGTCGGGGGAGGCGGCGGTGTCGGCGGGTGCGGCGGTGTCGGGTCCGGCCTGTGCTGCCGCGGGTCCGGCCTGTGCTGACGCCGGTCCGGCGTGCGCTGACGCCGGTCCGGCGTGCGCTGGCGCCGGTCCGGCGTGCGCTGGCGCGGGTCCGGCCTGAGTCGACGCGGTCGCGGCGATGAGGACGACGTCCGGCAGATGGACCGGGACGGGGCAGGCCGACAGCCAGCCGGGGCCGAAATCCCGCGCGGCCGCGGCGGCGAGCTCGAGCGCGAAGCCGAGCGCGCTCCGCTGGCGTCGCGCCGGGTCGGGGTCGAGCGCCCGTACCACGACCCCGCCGATCGCCGGCGGCGTCGATCCGGGTGGCGGCGGGCGGAAGCCGCGCAGGTGCTGCTCCGCGAGCTCGACGGGGGAGAGCCGGCGGGAGAACGGTGTCTGCCCCGACAGCAGCTCGTAGAGAACCGTCCCGAGCGCGTACAGGTCGGTCGCCGGCCGCAGCGGGGCCCCGGTGAACTGCTCTGGCGCCATGTAGACGGGTGTGCCGACGATCGTGTTGCCGCGGCCCGTCGTCGTCTCGACGATCTTGGCGATGCCGAAGTCCGTGATCTTCAGGGTGTGGTCGGAGGTGAAGAGCACGTTGTCGGGCTTGATGTCGCGGTGGATCACCTGGCTGCGGTGCGCCGCGTCCAGCGCGGTGGCCATCGCCAGGCCGAACGCGACCACCTCCGCCATCGCCAGCCCGCGCGAGGCGCGGGCGCGCAGCGTCCCGCCGGCGCAGAGCTCCATGACGATCATGCAGAGGTCGCGCCGCTCGACGTAGTCGAAGACGCGGACGATGTGCGGATGCGTGAGCCGGGCGAGCAGGCGCGCCTCCGCGGCAAAGACCTCCCGGCCCACCCCGAGCTCCGACTCGGAGTCGGCCATCTCCGGCACCAGGATCTTGATCGCGGCTGGCCGCTCGAGCCGGACGTGCCGGGCGGCGAACACCAGGCCGAACCCGCCCGTCCCGATCAGGTCGCCGACCTCGTAGCCGGGCAGCGCCGCCTCGATGTGCGCGCGGTCGACGATCACATCAGACTGGCCGCCGAGGACACCGCCAGGCATGCGGATACCGGCGGGTAGGCCGCAGGCCGGGTGGAACAATCAGTCACAGACCGGATCGTAGGGCAGATCCGGTAGGAAACGGCGCCACTCCGCGGCCGTGATGCCCACGCCCGCCCGCTCGCAGATCCGGGCCCGCACCCGGTTGACATCGAGGTCCCACACCACCGCGGGCACGGTGAAGATCACGCCGACCAGCTTCTCGCCGTCCCGGGTATAGAGGATCTCCTCGATACCGGCCTCGCTGCCCGCCGAGCGTGCGAGCTTCTCGATGAGCGTCGGGGAGTCGTGTTCCGTAACGTCCCATATCCGTACGGTGTTGTCGTTGCTGCCAGTGGCGAGCTGCGTGCCGTCCGGGCTGAACGCGACGCTGGTCACGGACGCCGAATGGCCCGGCAGGTCCGCGATCTGGCGCGGCGCGTCCATGCGGGTCACGTCCCACAGCGTCGCGAACGGGTTGGCCCCGCCGGCCGCGAGCGTCCTGCCATCGGGGGAGAAGCGCACCTCCCAGACCCCGCCGGGGAACTCGGGCAGCTCCGAGACCAGCCGGAGCCGTCGCGGGTCCGTCACATCCCAGAGCTTCACCGATCGTTCGGCCGCGCTCACCAGGGTCCGGCCGTCCGGTGAGAAGGTCAGGTCACGGACGGATGAGCGGTGCGCGATCAGCGACGCGAGCCGCCGCGGCCGGGAGAGATCGGTGACGTCCCAGGTCTCGACCCTGGCCTGGAATGCCGGCTCCGGCGGGGAGTTCAGGCCGCCGAGCGCCAGGGTCCTCCCGTCCGGGCTGAACAACAGCTCCGCGGTGCCCCCGGCCGGCCCCGGCACGTCCGAGATCCGGGACGGCTTCGCAGGGTCGCGGACGTCGTAGAAGACGATGTTCTTGCCCGTGCCCACCGCGAGCACGTTCCCGTCCGGGCTGAAGGCCGACGAGCCCGTCGGGTCGTACTCGTCCACGATCACGTCGGTGAGCACGTGCAGTCGGCGGGGCGCGTAAGGATCATCGACGTCCCACAGCTCGACCGCCTTGTCGGTGGTGATCGCTACGATGCCGGTGACCGGGTTGACGACGGCGTCCTCCTGCGCGCCGTTGCGCCCGATCAGCGCCGGGCCGGGCATCTCCCAGACCCGCAGCGAGCCGTCCACCGAGACCGACGCGAGCCGGCGGCCGTCCGGGCTGAAGGCCACATCCCAGACCGTGGCGCCCTCGTCGAGGAAGGTCAGGCTGTACTGGTCGACGTCCACATCGAAAATCGGAACTCCGACGTACCGGAACCCGCCCACGCCGACCAGGCCGCTGACCGGGTCCACGGCGAGGCCGGTCATCGGCGCGTCCCCGGTCCCCGCCCGGCCGTCGTACTCCAGACGCGGCAGGTCCGGCCCGGAGAACTTGCGGACGTAGCCGCCGTCCCCGGCGGTGTAGACCGTGTGGCCGTCGCCGCCGAAGGTGATCGACCGGATCGCGCCCGCGCCGTCCGAGCTCGGGCCGCCGTCCTCGACGAGAACCTTGAGCGGCCTCGGGTTGCTCGGATCACTGACCGACCACAACAGGGCGGAACCGCCCTCGTCCCCGGCGATCAGGAACGCGCCGTCCGGGCTGAACTCCAGCGCCACCACCTGCGCCAGGTGCAGGAAGAGCTGCCCCTTCTTCTCCGGGCGCGCCGGATCGGAGACGTCGTAGATGTACGCCGACTTGCCGTAACCACCGACGGCGAGACGATCAGACGTCGGATCGAACGCCAGGCCGTAGACCTCCGAATCCGCCTTCGGCAGGGTCGCCAGCAGGCGCGGTCGGGCCCGGTCGGTGATGTTCCACAGCTTGGCCAGGCCGTCGGCGCCGCCGGTCGCCAGCACCGTCCCGTCCCGGCTGAAGGCCACCGCCTTCACCGCCCTGCCATGCCCGCCACCGCGTTCGTCCGGGATGCGTGCGAGTGGCGTGAGCCGCCGCGGATCGGCCGCGTCCCAGACCGCGGCTGTCCAGTCGTCGCTGCCCGTCGCGAGCAGGCGGCCGTCCCTGCTGTAGGCGACCGTCCCGACCGACTTGGTATGCGCCTGGTACCGAGTCGGCACCCCGCTACCGCCGTTGAACGACGACAGGACGGCCCCGCGTGCCTCCGGCGTGTCCGCCGTGCGCAGCGCGACCAGGCTGAGCTGGGCGGCCAGCGCCGGATTGTTACGCCTGGCAGCCTCCGCCTGCGTCGCGATCCGCTGCGAGAGCGCCTGGTCCCGAGCCCGCCCCGACGAGGCGCTCTGCTGGAACGTCAGGCCCGCCAGCGACGCGGCGACGAGCAGCAGGACGGCCAGCGCCGCCACGAGCTGGCGCAGCCTACGGGTCCGGCGCGCCGCCGCCCGCTGCTGCTCGGCCTCTGCGCGGACACTCTCGTCGAAGAACTGCCTGGTCGTCGCATCGACGTCCAGGTCGTCGTCCATCCAGTCGCGGGCCGCGGCGAGACGCGAACCGGCGAAAAGGTAGGACGGATCCCGCCCGCCCCGCTCCCACACCTCAGCGGCGTCGCGCAGCTGCTGCAACGCCACGGCGCCGGCGCGGTCCATGTCCATCCACTCGCGCAGCCGTGGCCAGGAACGCAGCAACGCCTCGTGCGCGATCTGCAGACCGTCCTGATCCCCATCGGCATCGGCCTCGACGAGACGCGCGGCTACCAGCGCATCCAGGACGGTCGCCGACTCCGGCCCCGGCACCTCCGCGAGCAGCGCCGCCCGCCGTACCCGCCGCCGGGTGTCCGCGCCGTTCTCACCAAGCCGGATCATGCGCATCAGTAGTGGTCGGACGGCCTGCTGGGCGGCCCCGTCCAGACTCGTGTAGGCCGCCTCGGCGGTCTGGGCGATGGCCCCGGTCAGCCCGCCGACGCGCAGATAATCGGCGACGGTGAGCGCCTCGCCCGCACGGGCGAACCAGGTCGCGCGCAGCGCGTGGGCGAGCAGTGGCAGCGAGCCCGGATCAGCCACGAACCCGGAGCTGAGGTTGGAGACGAGCTCGGGGCTGCGACTGCTGCCGTGGCCGGTGCCCTGGTCGCTTCCGGTGATCCCCGTGCCAGCGGCGGCGCCGAGATCGCGCAGGACGAGCTCGACGAGCCCGGGCTCAACGTCCCCACCCGCGGCACGAGCCGGATTCACCACGATCTCGCGGATGTCGGCGGCCGCCATAGGCCCGACCACCACCTGATTGACCTGCAGGACCTCGACGAGCTCGGGGAAGGAGGCGCACGCCCCGTAGAAGTCCGCCCGCAGGCCGATCACGACGACCGCACTGCCCGCCGCGGTCGCGCACAGGGCCCGGACGAAAGCCTCCCGCTCGGCCTGGTCCGCGCAGAGCGTGAAAACCTCCTCGAACTGGTCGACCGCGATCACCATCCGCGGCTCGTGCGGAGCGTGTGGTTCGTGAGCTTTGCGTGGTTCGTGGGCTTTGCGCGGTGTGGGGGGTTCGTGGGGCACGGCGGGTTTGAGGGGCGCGCGTGACGCGGAGAGCTCGCGGGGTTCGTGCGGCGCGGCGGATTCACGCGGCTCGCGGGGATCGGCTGGCTCGTGGGGGTTGCCTGGCCTGTAGAGCGTGGTGGCGTCGTTTCGTGGGCCGCGGCGGATCGTGGTCTCGCCCCCCTCTGGGGCAGACCGAGGCGTGGCGCGCGCGGCGAGCAGCTCACGGACGATCTCGCTGAGCCGCTCCGGCTCCCGGCGCAGGCTGTCACCCAGCATCCGCGCCATCGTCGGCATCCCGGTCGCCTCGACAACACGCTGGACGAGCGCCTCGAGCGGGTGCTCGCCCGGTGTCATCACCAGCCGTGGCCAGCCACGCGAGCCGGGAAGCGCTCCGCGCGCGAGGGCGGGCAGGAGCCCGGCACGCAGCAGTGACGACTTCCCCGACCCCGAGGCGCCGACGAGCACCAGCGGCCCCACCCTCGACGCCTCCGAGGAGACCCTCGCCACCAGGTCGGCGACCATCCGCTCACGCCCGAAGAACCACTGCTCACTCGACTCGTCGAAGCCGCGCAGCCCCGGGTACGGGCAGGCCGTCGAGTACGCACCGGCCGGCGGGACGCTGGTCGGTGGCTTCGACGGGTATCCGTCGATGATCTGGGTGGGCGCCGCCTGGGACTCGACCAGCGGCGGCGTACGCATCTCCGCCGCGTTCCCGGCCACAGTCCGAGAGGTCCGCTGGTCCGGCCGGGCCGCGGCGCCCGGCGAATCCTCACCGGAACCGTGCGGTCCGCCGCGCTCCGAACGCTCGGATGTCATGACCTCACCCGTCTCCGGGGCAGTGGGCCGATCGGGCAACCTCACCGATTGTGGTCTATCGCGGACTTTGACCGCACACCAGTCACCTAGACGACAGGGCATCCGCCGCTCGGCCGGAGACTTGTCGTCCTTGGGCCCAGGCTCGGCCCCGGGCGCCTGCTACGCCACCGCGCACACGGGAGCGGGCACCCACGGGATCAAGGACGTGCTCCGCGGATGATCTGCCATGATCTTCGACTCCTCGAGACCAGGCCGGACAGGCGCGCCGGCTGGAGTCCGCTGGAGGGGAGGCGCCGCGATGGACCCGTCTGAGGGTGGCTGCGAGTGGCCTCGCCCGGGGCCCTGTGCGTACCGAGGATCATGGTGGGCTGATCGATCATGTATCGAGGAAAACTTCCTGCCCCCCACAGCCCGGATGGGTCGCATCGTCCTGTAGCATGACCTCCAGTTCCTGAGCAGCCGGGCACGACCAGCCGGCTTGGTCTACTGCGAGTAGCACGACCACTCAGGATGGCCAGAGCGACAACTGAAGATAGACACATGGTCCCGTGGTGAAGTCTGGAGTTCACGCCGCCCTGTCAAGGCGGAGGTCGCGGGTTCGAATCCCGTCGGGACCGCGTTATCGGCAACACAGCGCAAGACATGGGCAGGTAGCTCAGTCGGTACGAGCGTCCGCCTGAAAAGCGGAAGGTCGGCGGTTCGACCCCGCCCCTGCCCACTCACCCCCTGTTCTACCTGCGGTTCTGTCGCAGCGTCACTTCAAGCTGCGGGTTGTACAGTGCCCGGACAGAGTAAAACTTTCTTGGCTTGTGCCGTGTACTGATCGAGGATCTTCGGGTCGGCTTCCGTGGACTTGTACCGATCAGGCGGAATTAGCCAAAATACCCTGCGGCCGATTCTGATTCCTTCGTGTGAGATCGCCGCGGGGCCGTCGAGGAACTGACGCCCCGGTGATCTCTGGCCAGGCGGTGTCGAACCTGTCGGGACAGCCGTATCGACATCGGGCCGAGAATCCGGCCGTCTCGTTCCGCGACGACGCGCGCCGCGGTGGGAACTGCCGGATCTGACACCAGTCGCCTGCGTGGGCGACGCTACCGCCCGCGGCAGTCTCGTGAGCTGGTGACCGAAGCGTTTAGACGGCGGGCCGCGCACACCGTGGTGGGGACGCCCACCACAGGGTGGCTGCAGATTTCGGTGAGGATCGTGTCCACAAGTTGGTCGGCGTTGCCAACCTGCTCAGGTCGCTGGCATCACCCTGCGGACTGGCGCAGGTGATCCCGAAGCCGGCCGATTTCCCGCAGGAGGCGGACGGCGCGGGCGGCCTGGGCCCCCGCCGGCGACGCCGTCAACATCGCGAAGGACTGGGTCTGCGAAGCCTGACTCCTTATGCGTTTCGTGCCGGCCTGCCTGGTCCGCGGGTGCCTGGTCGTGGAATGTCCATGAGCTGGACCCGGATGCCGCGGTCAGGATGGATCATGAAAGGTTGCTGTGCCGCGCGGACGCCCTTCACAGTCGAGGCCCCACGCTCCTCGAGCCCATCGTAGAGCACGAGCCGTCCGAATGTGGGTGTTACCTTCTTTTGAAGGTAGCACCCACAAGGAGGAGGCTGTCGGATGCAGAGGTCGGGGTCGCAGCGGTGGTGGGCGCTGGGGGCGGTCAACCTGAGCGTGCTCGCCGTCAGCCTGGACGGCACGGTCCTGTCGGTGGCTCAACCGACGCTGTCGACGGCGCTCGGCGCCTCGCAGTCCGATCTGGTGTGGTTCTCCGCTGGTTATCTGCTCGTGCTGGCCGCGGCCGTGCTGCCCGTCGGCTTGGCAGGTGACCGTTTCGGACGCCGCAGAGTCCTGCTCGCGTCGCTGGCCATATTCGGGCTGGGGTCCGTGCTCTGCGCCTACGCGGGGTCGCCGGGGGTGTTCCTTGCGGGACGGTTGTTCCAGGGTCTGGCCGGCGCCGGTATCACCGTGATGGCACTGTCCGCCCTGGTCGTCCTGTTCGACGAGCAGGAACGTCCGAGAGCGGTGGGGATCTACCAGGCGGCGAACTTCGTAGCCCTGCCGCTCGGCCCGATTCTCGGTGGCTGGATGCTGTCGCGGTTCTGGTGGGGCTGGGTCTTCCTGCTCAACGTGCCGGTCGTCGTCCTCGCGGCAGTGATCGGCTTCGTCCTGATCCCGGAGTCGCGATCGACGCAACGCCCTGGTCTGGACCCGGTCGGCACCGCGGCGTCAGCGTCTGGACTGGCAATGGTGATCTACGGTTTGGTGCGCGCGGGGGAGCGCGGCTGGGGCAGCCTGGACGCGCTGCTGTCGATGGCCGCCGGAGCCGCGGTGGTGGTCGGGTTCGTCTGGTGGGAGCGCAGGCTTGGTCGGCGGCCGACCGGCCGGCCGCTGGTCAACCCGCAGCTCCTGCGGCCGGGGCTGTTCCTGTGGGGATCGGCACTCGCCGCGGTCGCGGGTCTGGCGATGATCGGAGTGCTGTTCACGATGCCTCAGTACTTCCAGGGAGTGCGGGGTACCGGCACCCTGGGCAGCGGCCTGCGGCTACTGCCCCTCATCGGCGGCATGGTCGTCGGCGCCGGGCTCGCCAGCCGGCTCGCACCGGCGATCACCACGCGACTGGCGGCAGCGCTGGGGTTCATACTCCTGGCGGGCGGTCTCATCGTGGGAGCCACCACGACGTCCACCTCTGGCACGGTATTCACCGCAGGGTGGACGGCGCTCGTCGGCGCGGGAACAGGACTGGCCCTGTCGGTGGCGACCGCGGCGGCACTGGCCGGGTTGTCGGCCGAACGCAGCGGCACTGAGTCCGCTGTCGTGCAGGCGTTCAACAAGACAAGCGGCCCACTTGGTACAGCGATCACCGGCAGTGTCCTCGTTGCGGTCTACCACGCCCGACTCGACAGCGTCGGGCTCCCGGAGACGGTGGCCGCAACGGCACGCAGGAGCCTCTACGGCGGCACGGCCACCGCACAGGCAGCCGGGGGACCAGGGCTGGAGCAGGCGGTCCGCGCGGCGTTCGTCGACGGGATGAGCGCCGCGTTCCTGGTATCCGCCGTGATCGCCATACTTGGAGCCTGCGTGGCTCTGGCAGTCCTTCCCCGGGGCCGATCGCGTAGAACGGAAGCCGGTCAGCCGACCGAGGAAGGGACCGTCGATGCCGTCGAGCACTGACCGGGCAGCGCCTGGCCTGCGAGAACGCAAGAAGGCCCGGACCAGGGCCGCAATCCAGACCCACGCCCTGCGACTGTTTCGCGAACAGGGCTACAACGCGACCACCGTCGAACAGATCATCGACGCTGCGGAAGTCTCGGAGACGACCTTCTTCCGTTACTTCCCCACGAAGGAAGAGGTCGTCCTCCAGGACGACCTCGACCCACTGATCATCGAGGCGTTCCACAACCAGCCCGCGGATCTCACGCCCATCCAGGCGATACGCGCCGCGATCCGTCAACAGTTCGACGCCCTAACGCCGGACCAGAGGCAGGCAATACAGGAACGCACCGTGCTCATCGTTGCCGAGCCCGCCCTGCGCGCAGCCATGCTCGACCAGATTTCCCAGACCATGCTCCTGCTTGCCGACGCGATCGCCGAACGGACCGGACGCCCGAAGGATGACCTCGCCGTGCGTACAGTCGCCGGCAGTGCCATCGGCGCCATGCTCGCCACCCTGCCTGCCCTGGCCGACGACCCCAACGCGGACCTGCCCGCCCTCGTCGACCAGGCCCTCGGCCACCTGGAGGCTGGACTACCGGTATGACACAGCAACCCAACCAACCGGGCCCCGGACCGACGCGACTCCCCGCGGCACATCGCCCGCCGGGCGGGCCGGGTGCTACCGTGGAATCGGAGACAATCCGCCTGTCGCGGTTACGCTCATCGAGGTCGTGGGAAAACGCAGGTCAGCATAGCGTTTAGGCGTTTTGACCTGAAAAGCGGAAGGTCGGCGGTTCGACCCCGCCCCTGCCCACCGCCTTTGACCAGGCCCTTTCTCATCACGATGATCTCCTGGCGGTCGTTTGGAGATCGTTATGTGGCAACGGGTGTAGACGTCCCTTGGTTCTATCTGTCAAGCGGCGGCGGTCTGGGTGGTGTCGGTGAGGGCTGGCCAGGCGGTGGCTTCGTCGTAGGCCGTCTGGTGGCGTAGGCAGCCGTGGAGGATGGCGACGTGTCGGTTCGCGAGGGCGCGTAGCGCCTGGTGGTGGGTCATGCCGCGGGCGCGATGGCTGTCGTAGTAGGCCCGCGCGCCGGGTGAGGCTTTCAGCGCGGCGAATGCCTGGGTTGCCAGTGCGTCGCGGAGGCGGCTGTTAACCGCGACGCGGGCCAAGACGACACGGCGTTTGCCGGAGGCGCGGGTGATCGGTGAGGTGCCGGCGTAGTTGCGGCGGGCACGAGCGGTCTCGTATCGGTTCGGGTCGTCGCCGAACTCGCCGAGGGCCCGTGCGGCCAGGACCGGCCCGAATCCGGGCAGGGACAGGTAGATCCGGGCGTGGGGATGCTGGTGGAGGCGTGTGGTCATCTCGGCCTCGACCCGGTCGATCTGCGCGACGAGGGTCGTCAGGACCGCGACGACGGCGATGACGGTGTGCCCGAATGCCTGCGCGATCTCGGTGGGTGCGGTGAGCTGCTCTCCGCGCAGCGCGCTGCGGATCTCCTCTGCTCGGGTGTCGGCGCGGCGTTGCCGGCCGGCCCTGCGGAGCAGGGCGGCGATCCGTGTCGTGGTCAGCGCGCGGCCGGCTGCCGGGGTCGGGGCGGCGGCCAGGACGGCGAGGGCGTCACGGCTCGCGAGGTCGTCAAAGGCGACCAGGGCGGCCGGGTGGAACTCCCGCAGCGTCGAACGCAGCAGATTCGCGTGTCGTTGCCGTGCCCAGGCCAGGTTCTGATGGGTACGGGCCAGGACTTTCACGGCTTCGGCGAGGTCGCTGTCCGCGGCGACGGTGCGGTGGTGATGCCGGTCGGTGCGGACCAGGTCCGCCAGTACTCTCGCGTCTCCAGGGTCGCTTTTCGCCCGGGAGGTGACGTGCCGTTCGCGGTACCGGGCGGCGGAGAGCGGGTTGATTGCGTAGACCTGGTAGCCGGTCGCGACCAGGGCGCCGACCCATGGTCCCCGGTCGGTTTCGATTCCCACCACGACCTGTGACGGATCCTCGTCGCCGCCGAGGTGGTCGGCGATCAGTGCGTGGAACCGGGCGAGGCCGGCGACGCCCTCGGGAAGCCGAGCGCGAGCGAGACGCTGTCCCGCCTCGTTCTGGATCTCGATGTCGTGATGGTCTTCGGCCCAGTCGTCTCCGACGAACAGCACCCTGTGCTCTCCTTCCTCGTCCGGTGTAGGACACGGACCTCGGGAAGGTTCACGCACGCGCTAATGGATCAGTGCTCGTCTTGGCACGCCGTCCCACCAGTCGTTGACACCCTCCCAGCAGCCGGTGGCGGCACGTTCTACACCTAGACCTCGAACGTGCGGGCCGGCAACAACGAGTGCTCGACCACCGGCGGCCCGGACACCCATCCCACCAACCTCGGGGACCAGTGCAACCCCATTAGCAACGTCGGCGAACCGGCGCGTACGTCAGCGGCCTTCCACGGCCGAAAACGTACGTCCGCGGACGTTGGAATGACGGTCAGTTCGGCCTGGACGGCGGAACGTGCCGGGAATCCCGGCGACCCGCTGTTTCCCACCATCACCGGCCGGCCGCTCAGCCGTGACGCCATCGAACGCCGGATCGCCCTCTACACGGCCCGAGCCGCCGCAAGCTGTCCCTCGATCTCAACCAAGCACGTCACCGCCCACACCCTCCGGCACACCGCCGCTATGCGGCTGCTCCTCGCAGGCGTCGACCAAAGCGTCATCGCCCTCTGGCTCGGACACGCCCACATCGCCACCACCGACCGCTACCTACACGCCGACATGACCCAAAAAGAACAGGCACTCGCCCGCACCCAACCATTCGGCAGCGCACCCGGCCACTACCGCCCACCCGACCCGCTCCTGGCATTCCTCGAAAACCTGTAAGCCCGAGGCCCTGCTTGCTGACCCCGCGGGACTGAAGCAGTCTGTCACCGGCCTGTTGGCTTGATATCGCTCACCGGTTCATCGCGTCGCAGGTCCCGGAAGGCGGCACCTTTGTAGCTTCTCCTTCGCTACGATCCATGGTCATGGAGAACTTTGTGTTCGCTTTGGCCGCCCTCTTAATCTCCGTCATCGCGCTAGCCCTGGCTGCATGGCAGATACATGTCGTCCGCGGCGCGAACCACCTGCCCGTGGTCCTCGATGCCTTCAAGGCGTCGCGCTGCCCGGAGTGGTTCGAGGCGCAGGAATACATCCTGAACAGGTTGTCGAGGGAGCACGCCGCCGGATGCGCCTGGCGTGATCTGCCGCAGCAGGCACGCGACCAGGTCAATACCATCGGGCTGTTCTATGACGACCTTGGCAAACTCATCGCGCACCAGGTGATCAGCGGGGATCTGGTCATCGGCTCCTACGGCGACTCGATCGTGTATCTGTGGGACGTCCTGGCACCATACGTCTACGCAGAGCGAGCACATGTGCCAGACTTCTGGGTCTACTTCGAGGACCTCGCGGCACGGACCGCCAAGACGTCGACCCGGGCCGTTTACGCGAAACTACGTCTCCGCAAGCGCCCGCCATGCCGGCAACCAGATGCGGCCTAATTCAGCCAGGCACCAGTGCCGACCGGAACTCCCTTGCCAGCGGGGCCAGCAGACCCGACCCCTCACGCCCCACCCACATTGATGATCCCTTTCGGTATCCCTGCCTCCTCCTCGATCGGTGAAGAAGACATGATTCGTCCAACTGGCAATCGCCTTCTAATAGTTGTCTACCGAGCGTCTCCCCGCTGGCTCAATGACGAACTCGCGCGTCAGGGGGCGGGTCGGGTGGCGCCCAGGTAGATGTCCGCACCCCAGGCGGCCCCTACCACGGTCGGGAACGCCTCGACCCGGACGACGGCGCCTCGGTGAGGCGCGTCCACCATCACCGGCCGGCCATCCCGGACTCCCAGGTAGAGACCGACATGGGTGACGTCCGCCGGCCCGCCACCAAAGAACACCAAGTCACCAGGCCGCAGCCCGGCACCAGCCGGAAGGCGGGGCCCGGCGTCGAACTGGCCCTGAGCCACCCGAGGCAGCCCGATCCCGGCCACCTCGAAAGCAGCCTGGGTCAGCCCAGAACAGTCGAACCCGACCCCCGGCGTCTCACCGCCCCACACATACGGGACACCCACCTGAGAAAGCGCCCACGTCGCGGCGACCTCACCAGCGCCGTCCGCAGCAGCAGGAGCGAAATCCTGGCCGTAGGACGCGGCAACAGCAAGAACCCGCGCCACATACGCCTGCCCGGCTGGCGTTATGCCGACCTTGCCCGTCCCGATTTCGCTCCCTGGCGCGGCTTCATCAGCCGAGGTCGGCATAACAACAGGGCCGGCATAATAGGCCCTATGCCGACGTCGGCATAGGGCGTATAACCATTCAGACGCCTACGTCGCGCAGGTCGTCACCCAGGCCACCGAGTACAGCTCGACCGGCGGCGGTTTCGGGGCCGACACCAGCCCGTCCGACGCCGGCTACGCCGCCGTCGTCTACGCCCAGGGCCAGATTGGCATCCCCTACCTGTGGGGTGGAGACGGGCCGGCCGAAGGCGGCTTCGACTGCTCCGGGCTCACCAGGGCCGCCTACCAGGCCGCCGGGATCGACCTGCCCCGCACCGCGCAGACCCAGTACGAGGCCGGGCCTGTGGTCCCGCCCGGGGAACCGCTCCAGATCGGCGACCTCGTGTTCTACGGCACCGCCACCAACATCCACCACGTCGCGATCTACATCGGAAACGGGCAGATGATTACAGCTCCAGGTCGGAAGAAGGTGGTAAAAATATCCCCATATAGATGGAGCGGCGATGACTATTTCGGGGCGACAAGGCCAGTCGGAGAGGATTTATTCCAACCAGATGCAACGTCCGGCAAGCAGCGATAAGCGACGAAAGCGGGCTTTCGGGGCTTCCCAAGTGTGAGCAGTCGGACCCTGCTCCGCCTCGGGGCACACCGAGTGCTTCTCCCTCCAGCCGTCGCCGACCTGCTGCTCGCCCAACGCGACACCGCTCGGACGGTGTCCGTGCTCGGTCGCAGCGCCCCGCCGGGGACAGCCTGGCTGTTCCCCGGCCGGCCGGCCCGTGACGTGGTCCTTTCGACCACGACATATGCTGCACCTGGAAAGTGCCTCGAACGCGGGTTCAAGGACTTCGACACCCTTGTCTTCCCAGGTCGGAGGCAGTTTTCTGTTGCCAGGGCAGGCCAGACTGGAAGATCAGTAAAAATCCGCGTGAATAGCCGATGCTAGGGAAGCCCGGCTTCGTATGCGGCGATCACGAGATGGACCCGGTCGCGAGCGCCCATCTTCGCGAGGATGCGGCCCACGTGAGTCTTGGCGGTCAGCGGGCTGACGACCAGCTCGTCCGCGATCTCTTGGTTGCTCCGGCCCGCGGCGATGAGCCGAAGCACCTCGCGTTCGCGCGCCGTCAGGCTGGCCAGCCGCTCGGGCGCAGGCGCGTCCGGGTGACTCAGCGCACGGGTGATGACCGCCCTGGTCGCGCCGGGCGACAGCAGCGCCTCCCCCGCCGCGATGGTGCGGATGGCGTCCAGCAGCGCGTCCGGACGGGTGTCCTTGGGCAGGAATCCGCACGCCCCCGCGCGAAGGCCGCGCAGTACGTTGGTGTCTGTCTCGAACGTGGTCAGGATCAGCACCCTGCTGCCGCTCGCTCCATCGTCAGCGACGATCTGCCGAGTCGCCTCGATGCCGTCGGTGCTCGGCATCCTGATGTCCATCAAGACGACGTCGGGGCGCAGGTCCCGGGTCAGCGTCAGCGCCTCGTCGCCGGTGCCGGCCTCCCCGACGACCTCCATGTCGTCAGCGGAGTTAACCAGCAGCGCGAACGCGCCGCGCACCAGTGTCTGGTCGTCGGCGAGCAGGATCCGGATCACTACGGCACCCGCCAGATCTCCGGCAGCGGCAGGCTGGCCCATACCTCGAATCCTCCGGACTCGCCCGGGCCGGCGGACAATTCGCCACCGACGGCCTGTGCTCGCCCTGTCATCCCGGCGATCCCGAAGCCGGGTGTCACGGTTGAGCTCGGTCGCGCGGGCCCGTGATCGACGACCGCGATCCGCAGCCGGTGGCCGTTCTGGCCGAGCCGGACGGTCGCGTGCTTGGCCGTCGAGTGTCGAATGACATTGGTGAGCGACTCCTGGATGATCCGATAGGCCACGACGGACACCGTCGACGGTAACTCGTCCGGGAGCCCGTCAGCCTCCACGTCGACTCGGATATCAGCCGCCTCGGCCATCTCCACCAGACGCTGCAGCTCGCCGAGGTGGGGCACTGGCTCGGTTGGCTCGGCCTCGCCACCATGCAGCACGTCCAGAACGGCACGCAGCTCATGGAGTGTGGCCCGGCTCGTGTCCGACAGGTTATGCAGCGTTCTGGACAGCTCCTGCAGCGACGCATCCCCGCGCCTCGGCAGCTGGTCGATCAGGTGCGCAGCGACGGAAGCCTGGACGTTCGCGACCGCGAGGCCGTGCGCTAGGACGTCGTGCAGCTCGGCAGCGATCAGGACCCGCTCCTCGGCGACCCGCCGCTCGACCTCGTCGGCACGCTCCTGCTCAAGCCGCGCGGTGACGGCGGCCTTCCAGTTTTGATGGAAGCGGACCGCCAGCCCGGCAAAGAAGGCCATGAACAGCCAGCCGACGCCGAGGAGAGCATCGTCAGGTGCCCCCGACGCCTCGTCGGCGAGGACCGGCACGGTCACCGCGGCCACCGCCACCAAGGCGGCGAGGGCCCGCCGCGGTGGCTCGCTGCAGCGCGCCGCCGTGAACGCCGCCACAAGCGAGGCCGGCATCGTGGCCTCATGGGGATAGTCGAGGACGTGGTACGGCGTCGACACTGCGAGGACCGCGAGGACGACGAGGATCGGCCAGCGCCGGCGGGCCAGTAACGCCGCCGACATCGCGCCCAGGAGCGCGATCGCCCACAGATCTACGCTTCGCTCGCCGTCGAAATCGACCGCCTCGAGCGTGATCGCGACGACGACGCCGAGCACGAACGAGGCCGCCGCCAGCAGCCGATCGGCCACTGGCGGACGGAGCGCCATCATCGTTCACACAGGGTCATCGACACAGTCCTATGCCGCGCGCCAGAGCTTGCTGGGCCACCAGATCCGCGAACCCAGCGACATTGTCAGTGCAGGAACCACGATGGACCGCACCAGCAAGGTGTCGATGAGCACGCCGACGGCGACCAGTATCCCAATCTCGACGAGCATGACGAGCGGCAGCGTGGCGAGCACCGCGAACGTCGCCGCCAGCACGACGCCGGCCGAGGTGATAACGCCGCCGGTCACCGCGAGGCCACGCTTCGTGCCATCGACAGTGCCGTGCCGGGCGGCTTCCTCACGTACCCGGGTCATCAAGAAGATGTTGTAGTCGACACCGAGTGCGACCAGGAAAAGGAAACCGATCAGGGGCACCGACGGCTCCAACCCGGCGAAACCGAACACCTGGTCGAACAGCAGGTTGCACAGTCCGAGGGCGCCGAAGAACGACACCACGACGGTGGCGACCAATACCAGCGGAGCCACGATCGCCCGCAGCAGCAGCCCGAGGATGGCGAGCACCACCAGCAGGATCAGCGGCATCACCAGATTGCGGTCGCTTTTGTTGGTCTCGGCCTCGTCAAGCCTTTCGGCACTCGGCCCGCCGACCAGCACGGCCTCACCGGCGACCTGGTGCACGTGCTCCCGCAGCCGCTTGATCGTTGCCGTCTCACCCGCGCTTTCTGGCGAGTCGACCGGGATCACGGAGATCTCCACCCAGTCGTCGCTGGCCCGGCCGATCTCGGCTTCGGCAACCCCCGGCGTACTTTCGACGGCGGCCAGGACCTCGCGGCTCTGGTCCGGCCGACTCACCACGGTGAGCGGCTGACCGCTCTGGTCGGGGTACCGGGCCTCGATCAGCTTCGCCCCGGTCACCGAGTCCGGTATCGAACGAGCGAACTGGTCCAGCTGCGGAAGCGAGCCGCTGGCACCCACTGTGCCCAGCGCGAGACCGCCCAGGACCACCAGCGGCACCGCCCAGCTGACGACGCGGCGGCGCGCGACCAGCTCGCCGAGCCGAGCCCACCCAGATCGAGATGTGTGTGCCTCACCCCCGAGTCGCGGCACGAACGGCCAAAAGACCCGGCGCCCGAGCACCACCAGCAGGGCCGGGAAGAGCGTCAGCATGACCAGCAGCGCGGACCCGATGCCCGCCGCACCCACCGGGCCGAGACCGCTGGTGCTGTTGAGATCCGCGGCCAACAGGCACAACAGGCCGGCTACCACCGTCGCCGCCGAAGCGAGGATTGCCGGGCCGGCCCCACGCAGCGCCGCCAGCATCGCGTCGATCGGCCGCTCGTAGTGATGCAGCTCCTCGCGGTAGCGAGACACGAGAAGCAAGGCGTAGTCGGTGCCCGCGCCGAAGACCAGGACGATCAGCAGCGCCGAGCTCATGCTCGTCACGGTGAAGTCGAAGATCTGGGTGAGTGCGTAAACAACACCCATCGCCATGATCGCCGCGACCCCGACCGCCGTGAGCGGGACCAGCCACAGGAGCGGACTGCGATACGTCAGGATCAGCAGGACCGCCACCACTACGGCAGTAGCGAGCAACAAAGTCGAGTCGACGGCATCGAAGATCTCGTCCATGTCGGCCCCTAGCGCGGTCGGACCGGTGACATATGCGTTCAGACCGTTCGGCCGGTCGGCGAGAAGGTCACGCGCCTCCGCGGTGGCGCCGGCCTCCTCGTCGATCGCCTCATGGTCGAGCGGCAGCGCGTACATCAGGGCTGTGCCGTCGGGGGAGTCGACGATCTGGGGCGGTGCGTCGGTGTCGTTGCCGAATCGCTCCGCCAGCTCGGTCTGGCCGCGTACGACCGCCTCCCGATCGCCCGGCTGGAGGCCGTCGGGTCGTTCGTACACGACCACGAGCAGGCCGTTTTCACCGCCGGGCAGCTCGGCCTCGGCCTGGAGCACCCTGGTCGACTGGGCGCTGGCCGGCAGGTAGTCGGCCTGGCCATCGCGGGTCACCGAGTCGAGCTTGCCGGCGAGTGAGTAGCCGCCCACCACCAGCCCGATCCACACAGCCAGCATGAGCCACGGCAGCACGGTCTTGGTCCGTGATCTCTTCGGTCTGGCATCGGCACCGGAGTGGTCGGGCGCCCGTACTTCAGAAGTCATGGCGATCATGCTGCCAAGCCGGCGGGGCTGACGCGTCCGGCCACGGCAGACACTTCGCCGTACTCCGCGCGGAGTACGGCGGGCGGCTGGAGCTGGCGACCGGCGCCGACCTGCTGTGGCAGGTCGGCGCGTACTTCACCCTGCTGATGGTGAGAACCCGTCCACCGCCGTCAGCCGCCGTCCCTCCAGCCACGCCCCCCGCGTCGCCGCCACAGCCAGCGGACGCGCCACCGACCGGAACAGCTCCGCCAATGGCTCGGGACCCAGCGGTCGCCGCGCCTGCGAGGCCGCCCCCGACGTCGCGACCTGCCACCCCGCGTCCCGGTTCCCCCGCCACAGCGTCGACGACACCAGCCGGCGCAGCACTTCTTCGTAGTCGTCGTCGAAGAACAGGCACATCGCTAGCGTGAAGTACACGACCAGCCGCGCCGGCAACAACCGGCTCCGCGTCTTGGCGCTGACCCGTCCGCGCCAGGACGTCGTCGACCAGCTCCCGCGGCACCACCCGCGTCAACGCACCCAGCGCGATCCGGTTCACCAAACCCGCGATGCCGCAACCTCCACCAAGTCGGCAAGCGCCGTCACAGCCCGCCGACCCTAGGACCCGCCAGCCGTCGCCCCAGACTCACGAGCCGTCGACTCCCCGCTACCCGAAGATGCTCAACAGATGGAGTGTCGGACTAGACAACCCATCGCTAACTAAGCGGCATTGTTGCGCCCCGAGCGCGAAGAAAGGAGCTGTCTGAAGGTAGGCAGACTACTTCTTTGATACGTGCGTGCTGCACGGACGATGGAGGACCGGTGCCCTCTGGGTATGAGGGGCCGACGGCCCTCTGGTGCCGCCCTGCGGGGGGAGGTGCCAAGCCGCCCCGTAACTAGTCAGGTCTTGTAGATCGTTCGTTTTGGTTTCCTGCTGGCTGGGACTGCGTGATGGGTCAGGCGGCTCGGGGTGTTGGTGTTGTGTGGTTGATCGGCTCGTAGGGTCGCGGTGTGGCTGATGATCCGCCCAGCGGGGAGCCGGTGCCGTCGTATGACGAGCTCGCGGCGCTGGTGATGAGCCTGTAGGCGGATCTGGCGCGGGCGTTGGCACGGATCGGCGAGCTGGAGGCCCAGGTCGCGAAGACCTCGCGGAACTCGGCGAAGCCGCCGAGTTCGGACGGGCTGGCGAAACCGCCCCCGAAGTCGTTGCGGAAGAAGACGGGCCGGCGCTCTGGTGGGCAGCCGGGGCATCCCGGGTCGACGCTGTGCCTGGTGGATGATCCTGATGTGCGTCTGCGGCACGAACCGGGGCCGTGTGCGGGTTGTGGGTCGTCGCTTTCGGGTCGGCCGGTGGCCCGGGTCGAGCGCCGGCAGGTCTTCGACCTGCCCGTCCTACGCGCCCACGTCACCGAACACGAACTGGTGGAGCGGGCCTGCGGCTGCGGGGCGCACACGAAGGCCGCCGCGCCGGACGGGGTGAACGCCCCGGTCCAGTACGGGCCGCGGGTGACCGCGGCGGCGGTCTACCTGTACGCGGGCCAGTTCCTGTCGAAGGACCGGACCGCGACCGCATTGGGTGAGCTGGTCGGGATTGGGCTGTCGGCGGGCACGGTCGCGGCGATGGCCGCCCGTGCCGCCGCCAACCTGGAGGGTTTCCTCACCGCCGTCCGTGGCCTGCTCACCGCCGCCGAGGTGATCGGCGCGGACGAGACCGGGCTACGGGTCGCCGGCAGGTTGCACTGGGTGCACGTCGCCCGCACCGGGAAGTACACGCTGATCGACTGCCATCCGAAACGCGGAACCGCCGGGATCGACGCCCTCGGGGTGCTGACCGGCTTCGGCGGGGTCGTGGTCCACGACGCCTGGTCCCCGTATGACACCTACACCACCGCCACCCACCAGCTCTGTGTCGCTCACGTGCTGCGCGAGCTGCAGGCCGTGAGTGACGCCGCCCCGGCGGGGGGCTGGTGCTGGGCCACCCAGGCCGCCGACGCCCTCGTCGCGCTGCACCGTCTCACCGTCAACGCCGCCGCCACCGGCACGCCGACCGACCGACCTGGCGGCCCACACCCGGGCCCTGCGCCACGCCGCCCACATCGGGATCACCCAGACCTCACCGCGGGGCACGAAACTCATGGCCGCCCGCCACGCCCTGGCCTGCCGCCTCGTCGACCGCGAAGCCGACTACCTGCGGTTCACCCACGACCCGCGGATACCCGCGGACAACAACGGCTCCGAACGCGACATCCGCATGATCAAACTACGGCAGAAAGTATCCGGGTGCCTACGCACCCTCACCAGCGCCCGTCAGTTCTGCGCGATCCGCAGCTACCTGTCCACCGCCACCAAACACGGCATCGGCCTGTTCCCCGCCCTCGTTCAACTCGCCGAGGGCCGCCCCTGGATGCCCGCAACCAGCTAACCCAACATCAAATCGGTACCTGACCAGTTACTCGACGTGGCACGCCTCGGGCAGCAGCTCGTCGAGAACACGCGGGTAGGACGCCGCCTTATCGGTGGTGACCTCAACCGGGCGGCGACCGTGGGCCAGCGCGGTGGTGAAGAACCGGCGGGCCGCAGCCAGGTCGCGCCGTTCGCTGGCGAGAACATCGATGACCTGGCCGTACTGGTCGACCGCCCGGTACACGTAGGTCCACCGGCCGGCGACCTTCACATACGTCTCGTCGACGAACCACCGGTCCCCAGGCGTGTGCCGGCAGGGCCGGGCCGCGTCAATCAGAAGCGGGGTGAACCGCGCCACCCATCGGTACACGGTGACGTGATCGACAGCGATGCCCCGTTCGGGGCGAGCAGTTCCTCGACGTCCCGGTAGGACAGCGCGTACCGCAGGTACCACCGGACCGCCAGCACGATCACCTCGGGTGGGAACCGGAACCCGGTGAACTCCGAGACCGGAACCGGCGGACGGGCAACACGTCGATGCACCATTCGATCATGACTGGCCTGGCGGCAGACCGCCAGACCTCGCCTACGCAACAGACCCGCCCGGGGTGGTCGAGCCAGCAGGTGCGGTGGGTGAGCCGGGGATGTGGCCGGTCCCAGCTGGCCGCGGTGGCGGTGCCGTAGCGGCTGGTGTCGGTGATGGTAGTGCTGCGGTGCGGGCCAGGTCTCGGGCCTGTCGAGGGCGAACTCAGGACCCTGCTTGGGCGGACGGCCGTTGGTGCCTGGCTGTCTCGGTGGTGTGGGGGAGCCGCAGGACACGGTCGGAACGGATTCGGCCGAGCACCTCGACGGGTAGGTCGGCCGGGACGAACGCCAGCCGGGTGACGTCGTACCCGGCGTCCATCACGATCGGGATGTTCGGGTCGCCGTCGCGCCAGTGCCCGGCGGTGATCAGACGGCCCACGACCGCCCGGAGCTGGTCGGCGGTCACCGCTGTGGCGTCGTCGGTGGGGCCGAGGCGCACCGCGTCCAGGACCGCGGTCCACGACGTCCGGCCGGGTTCGAGGGCGGCGACGAAGGAGTAGGGCCAGCCCGGGATCAGCTGGGACTGGTTCTTCGCCCGGCCGTGCGCATGGCAGAACAGCCGCTGCGCGCTGGTCGGCGCGTCCGAGCGCAGCCACTCCGCTGACATCGACGGCCAGCACGAGTCGTCCGTCGGCGGCCGCGGGCAGCGGAAGGCCGGCGAGCGCACGTCGCAGCCGGGCGATCTCTCATCGGCCGCTGTTCAGCCCGTCGTACAAGGCTCCGTGGCCGCGACGGTGCTCCGGGGCCAGTGTCAGGTCGACCAGCGTCCGGACCGGGCCGTCGGTGCACAGCACCGCCTCCGCCGTTTCAAACAGCGCGTCCGCTCGGCGGGTCAGGCAGTCGTAGAACTCCTGCCGGAAGCGACACAGCCGTCCCAGAGCCTCGACGCGTCCTGGTTCGTCCTGCACACTGCCCATCACGACCTTCGGCTTGATCCGGCTTCTTTGGCGAGAGCACGATCTTCCGAAGGTCGTCCCACGTCACGAGGACACGCCGACCCGCCCCACAACGCCAGCAGGTATCGCACAGCGTGACACCCGGCGGTTAAACGACAAGCTTAGACGGTTCTCCGCGCCACGGCCGGCGCGGATCCGTCAGAATTAATGAGTGGCCACAACGGAACTGTGCGTAGATGCTAGAAGACGGATCGCGGCGTCGACCGGACGACTGGTACTGAACATTTCCGCCCCGGCCGGCGCCGCGATCGCTTCAGCTATTTCACGATGACTCGGACACGGCCAAGATTCTTCACTAGACCGAATGGCGTCTTCGGGTCACCGTTGCGTTCGGAGGTGACCCGCACCGTCGGGAAGTAGGTCCCGGGCTGACTGAAGATGTGGCTGGCGGTCAGCCGCGCCGAGCGGTCTGGCTGGTCGACCGTGGAACGGTCTGCGTATTCGCCGGTCCCGGCGAAGTCCCATTCCACCCCTACGATCTTTCCTGTGCCCGATGGCGCTTCCGCGGTCAGAGCGAACGTCACCTCCTGGCCGACTCCGGCGTTGACGCGTACGGCGGCGTTCATGTCGCGGGACCCCACCTGATCGATTTTCAGGTTGACGACGGGTTGCACGCCGTGGCGTTCGTCCGCGCTGGCCGGCAGCCGCACCTGGGAATCGCCGTCCACTGTGTACGCGGAGCTGGGCGGCGGTGGGGTTCCCTGGGCGACCCAGGCGTCGAGGTCGAGCAGGGCCTGCTGGAGCTCACCCCAGTAGCCGACAACGTGTGTTTCGGCCCCCTTGTCGGGTGTGGACTCCTGCCTGGTGGGTGTGGGACCGTGCCAGGCATTGTCCATGTACCACAGTCGGTAGTTGCTGTCCGTTTCCGCCCCGAGGTAGGATTTTACCTGCTGGTGGTACCAGTCGGCGGGCCAGGGGAAAGCCAGCGTGTCCAGCAGTGACGCCAGCATGATGATTTTCCCGTGGAATTTTCCGGTGGGTACGCCGCCACTGGCCGCGGAGGCGAAGGTCGGGCCGGCCAGTATCGGCCGCTGCGGATATAGCAGCTTCCCGTTCGCATCGCGGTACTGGTTCCAACCGTACATGTCCTTCGAGGGGACCTGGTAGCGCTGGTAATACTGCATCGCGAGGAACCAGGAGTTGTCTAGTACTACAGCCCCAGTGATCTCTATGTAGCTGCCGCCGGTGTGGCGGTTACTTGAGCGGCGCGGATCCGGGTCTGGAAGTGGTAATGGCGGGCGCGTGCCTGGTGGCTGCGACGCCAGTCCGACCACCAGGTGATCACGGCCGATGGGATGGCGGCCTGTCCAAAAAGGGCAATGACGTGACGGATCTCGTTGAGGGTGAGTGGGGCCATCATGGCTCTATCCGGTTCCGGCTGCTCGGCGATCGGGAGGCCGCCGGGAAGGCGCTGGTATCCCACCGCGGTCGTCGCTGGTGGGACGGCCGGTGGGTTTTGTTCGCGGTTTCTCAGCGCGGTGACAGCGAGCCAGGCGTGGGCGAGCATCGCCAGGGTGATGTGCCGGTACCAGGCGCGGTAGAGCCGAACCTGGTAATGGTCGAGACCGACCTCGTTCTTGGCTGACTGGAAACATTCCTCGATTCCCCAGCGCCGGCCTGCGACGGTGACGAGGGTAGCGAGCGGAACCGGCCGCGGACTGTGGGTGAGAAAGAACGCAAGCTCCCTTTTGCCGGTGCGTGCGCGGCGGATCAGGACCTGCTGAGGCCGATTCGCCGGGCCGGCGAGGTCGGTCGTGTCCACCAGCGCCCAGTCATACAACCGGGGTCCTTTCGAGCCATCGGCGCAGGAATATGTCTCCCAGGCACGCGCGGGGACCTTCGCGGCGAGGGTGTCCACACGGCGGCGACCGACGGTCGTGGTCACCTCGGTGTCCTTCTTGACAGCCAGAACATAGCCGACCCGGTGTTCTTCCAGCCAGTCGCGTAGTTCGGGGTCGCCGCCGTACACCTCATCGCCGGCGACCCAGCCCAACTGCCGGTGGGTCACCCAGAACCGGCGGATCATGTCCAGTGCCAGCAGCGGCTTGGTCGCGAACCCCACCCTGGCCGGCACACCCGCCGCCTTGCACCGCGCCCGGTCGTCGGTCCAACTCGCGGGAAGGTACAGCTCCCGGTCGACGAAAGCCCGTCCCTTCCCGGAAACATAGGCGGCGAACACCCCGATCTGACAGTTCTCAATCCGGCCCGCGGTACCGCTATACTGCCGCTGCACCCCGGCCGAGGACTTTCCCTTCTTGATAAACCCGGTCTCGTCCACAACCAGGACCCCATCCGGCTCGGTCAGGTTCTCCACCACATACGACTGGACGACGTCACGCATCGCGTGGGCGTCCCAGGCATACTCGTTCAACAACCGCTGCATCTTCTGCGGCCCGGCCTCACGGGTGAACTCCGCAAGCGTCCACCCGTTCTTCCGTTCCGTCCGAGACAACAACCCTGCCACATAGGCCCGTGCCTGCGCACGCGGCTGATCAGACCGGAAACAGTCCGCCACCCGGCCGAACAGCTCCTCCAGCCCCGCCTCCCACACCGCCACGTTCATCCCGGATACGCTACGTGCCGCGGCCACCGCGGCTTCTTCTTTTGTTCTCACAGACTACGGAGAATCACGCGGTGGCCGCCCCACGCCACACGCCACGCCGTATCCGCGACGAGAGACCACACGGCGACCACTGGGGCTGTAGTACTAGGCGGACCCGGTCGCCCGGTTTGAGCGCACCGGTGACAGCGGTGTCCGCGCCGTTACCGAAGGTGGCCTCGGTGCCGCTCACCTTCACGAACGGGATGGTCTTCCCGGCTGCCGCTCCGGTGAGGACGACGAGGTCGACGCCCGTCAGGTCCCCCTGGGGCACGCTGGAGAGGGTCAGCCCAGTGACCGGGCTGCCAGTGATGTCACTGACGTCGGCTTCAGCCTGAATTCGGGAGGCGCCGACGGATGAGGCCGGATCCGTGCCGGCGTAACCGGGTTTGGTCCAGAAATCGTCGGCATAGGTCGGATCGAGGATGCGGACGCCTCCGGCCACCGCCTCGAACGTGTCGGTGTTCATGTTCTTGTAGTCCCACCAGCCACGCGGCGGGAAGCCCATCCGGGTCACTTCCCGCAGTACCGCCTGCTGCTCGTCGGTGAGCCCGGCGTAGGGCTTCCCGCTGCCACCTGGCTCCATCGCATCGACGATCTGGGGGAGCTTGTCGTGAAGCACGCGCAGGCCGAGGAGCGGCACCGTCTGGCTGCTCGGGATGGCGTTCGGAGTACCGGGGACCATGGGCACGCCACCGTCCCAAACGTCCTCGGAGTTCTCCAGAGCGCCGAGAGTCTGGTAGGCACCGCCACTCGCGCCGTAGATATAACCCCGTGGCCGGGCAGAGTCCTCATACACCTGCGCCGCGACGGTGCGCGAGAACTTCGCGGCCGCCGCATTGACGCGGACGCCCCCGATCTCGCCGGCCTGCGGGAGACCCCCACCGTTGTTGGTCGTCACCAGGTAGGCGTTATTCGAGATGGCGAACGCGATGTCGTGCGGCGCCGCATCCTCGACAGAAACGGTCGGGTAGGTGGGCTGAAAGAATCGTCCCTGGTACTCGCTGGGGAAATAGAAAGAGAACTTACCCTTACTCTCTCGGAATCCGCCGTGAACATACCGGTAGCCAACCGTGACACCCGTGTCTTTATCGGTGACAGTTCGCCGTTCGTCCTTATCTACGTACGGCCGGTTGAGAAGCGGGTCGCCGCACGACGTGGTGACGAAAAGCGTGCCACCCTCGCCCGTCTTGCAGACTGGTCCCGAGAGTGGTTTCGAGTCGATCTTCAGCGAGTGCCCTGCGTCGGCTTTCGTTGGGGGTGGTGACTTGGCGGCTGCAGCCTTTTCATCAGATGAACACGAGACCGCAACGGCCACGACAACAACGGTCAGCAGCGTTGCCGTGACTTTCGGTCGATATGAAGTTCGGTGGCGCAGGGAGGCCATAGATCTAACCGTCCTCGATCTCAAGTGTGCGCCCCGTACTTATCCGACTCTGCAGCGCGATCTATCGGGTGAGAGTCGAACGGGGCGCGAAGATAGCTGGTAGTGTGGGCGTCGATTTCAAGGAAGATCAGGCGCGTACGGCGCTTCCGTGATATTGCCCCGGAATATTAGCGTATGACTCCTTCAATTTTGGCGTCAGCCGCGCCCATCCGTCACACTCGGCCGTGTTTGGATACGAATCTAAGAGTGATATCGTGACCAAGTTGACGAGGCCACGAGAAGGAACGCTCGCGGGAAGATCTGCTGTCAAGATCGACCGACCTCGACGTATGCAACAGTTCCTTCGAGGTTTTGCACCCGGCCGTGCGGTGCCAGCGTCACGCTGCCCTCGTCCGACCAGTTCATGGCGTCGATCACGTGGACGGATCACGCGGCGTTCGAGCGCTGTCGAGGCACGCGGTTCACGCAACGGCCTCCTCGCCCACAAGCGTCGTCCGATGCATGAGCCGGCGTGATGTGGCGGCGAACGGCAGAGCCCGGTGCAGCATGCCGGTGTTGTCCCAGATCACCAGGTCGCCGGCGCGCCAGCGATGCCGCAGGACGAATTGTGGCTGGGTCGACCATTCGAGCAGGCGCTGCAGTAGCGCCTCGCCCTCCGCTGGCGGCAGACCGACTACTTCACCAGCGGTCGCGCCGAGGAGGAGCGATCTGCGGCCGTTGCCCCGGGTCCAGACGAGGGGGTGCTTCCGCGTGGGCACGCGGCCCCAGTCGGCCTGCTGTTCGTCCGTGGCATCGGGGTGGGCGCGTCTCTGCGCGGCGGCGAAGCTGTGCAGCACGTGATGTTCGGCAAGCGCCACCTTCTCGGTATCGGGTAGGGCCTCGTAGGCGGCGTATGTGCTGGCGAACTCGGTGTCGCCGCCGGTTTCGTCCACCTCGCGTGCCGTCAGCAGCGTCGCTTTCTGCGGTAGCTGGTCGGTGGCTCCGTCGATGTGCCAGAGGAAATTGCCTTTGCGGTACCACGCGAGGGTCGCATCGGTCTTCGCTGGATCCAGGGTGATGGTGGCGATCTCGGCGCGCTCGTGTTCGCCGGTCGGGTTCAGAACGACCCGACCGAGGAGCCTGCTGAAAGAGACCAGGTCACTGTCGCTGATGTGAGCTTCCCGGTAGATGACGACACCGTGCCGCGCCAGGGTCTCCAGGCACGCGGCGGCGGCTGCCGTGGTGGGTAGATCACCACCGGACATGCCGGTGATCTCCACGCCCAGGTGGGGGCCGAGAGGTGTGACAGTGACGGACATGACGCTCCCAGGCTTCCGCAGTATGTCGCTGTACAGTCGTACCTAGAGTAGGTACGACTGTACAGCAGGGATATCGCGGACACACCAGAACGCGGCAGCCGACAACTGGACGCGATCAGTTGGCGTACGGGTAGGCCGCCGATTCGGTCGTGCCGCGGTGGCGACGGGCCAAGAGGCGGGGGTGGCCAGCACCGGCCCCCGGGGGCGAGGCGATCAGCCCTCCGCCGCCGCGCGGGGAGCGGGTTCGATCCGATCGAGGAACCGCTCGATGATCTGGACGGCGTCGGCGTGGCCCGTGTGGGTGCCGAACGTCTTCTCCAACAGCATCATCCGCGGGATGGCGTTCATCATGAACAGCAGCGCCGCCGGCGTGATGTCCTCTTCGTCCAGCCCGTACCGCGCCCACGCTCTGACGACGGCCTGAAGCTGGGCCTGACGGACCTGCTCGCCTCCGCGACCGATCTCGGTGTGGATGGCCTTGCGGTGGTTGGCCAGGGCCATGAACTCCAGCAGTATGACGGCGCCGGCGCGACTGTTGGCGTACTTCCACACCGCGCGAAGCGGCTGGTCGGTCTCGCTGGCGTCGGAGAGTCGGCGCAGGAGCGCGTCGGTATTTCTGCGCAAGAGGCCGAGGAACAGGTCGTCAAGTGTCGGGAAGTAGTACTGGACGAGGCTCGACGCAACACCGGCCCGCGCGGCCAGGGCGCGATAGCTAACGGCCGCGTAACCCTGATCGATCATCATTGACTGGGTGCAGTCAAGCAGGGTGTTCCGGGTCTTGGACGTGGGGGAACCGACTCGGCGGTTCGACGTCGTCGCTTGATCTCTCGCCACTTTACGGCCATTCCCATGCCAGCAGGACGGTGCGCCGCACCGTGCGGGCCTACCCTGCGCTCAGGGCCCGGGGCGGTCCCGGAACATCTCGTCGAGCGGTACCGCCTCGACGAGGAGCACCCGCCCGCAGCCCATGGTACGGGCGGGGCGCCGAGACCCAGGAGACACCGCCTGGCAAGTCGCGGCGCTGCCGTCGACGGGCCGCCCTCGACACGAGGTGGGAAGTCCGCCTTCGGTGAGATCAAAGGCGCGCCGGACGGTTCTACCTGTGGTTCGCCGGTTGCCGGTAGGCCTTGCCATCGATGGTGGTCGTGAGCGTGCCGGTGGCGTCGAAGATGTTGGTCAGGACGTCGATGCTCAGGAGGAAGCCGTCAGAACTGGTCTTCTTCGTGTTCGTCGTGGTGGTCCCGTCCTTGGCATGGACGGTCTGGTGAGGTCGGAGTACCAGTCGACCTTCGATGTGGTCAGGGTCGGGACTGTCGCCGTCACCTTCTCGGTGCCGTTGAGCGTGCTGACACCGTTATCGGTGTAGGCAGTGTAGGTGGCCTCCACGGTCTCGATCGCGATCTTGTCCGCGGTCTCGGTGACCACTACCTTCGCCGAGCCGCCCCTGGCGCCGGCGAAGGTGTAGGTGCCCGCGGGTACGTGCAGCCGGGTCGGGATCTCGCCGCCTGGCTCGTACTTCACGCCCCACGGGACATCGTCCGAGATCGGCGTGACCTTCGGCGCCGGCGTGGGCTTGCGGCTGGTGAGCTCGGCGATCATCATCCGGTAGGTCCGGCCGCCCTGCGCGGTGGGCGTCTCGCACGGCAGCGGGTTCTCACCGCCGCAGGCCGGTGAGACGGCGAGGGCCTGCCAGTAGACGATGCTGGTCCCTCGAGTGACCACTTCGGGTCGGCCATGCCGTTCCAGTTGGGGTCGTTGACGCTTCCCGGGTTTCCGTCACCGGGGGCGTTGATCCGCTGACCCTGGTAGTCGCCGCGGTCGCCGTAGCGGTCGATGAGGATCGGCTGGAAGAACCGCCGCGGCCCGTTGTTGCGGGTCGACGACGTCACACTGGTAGTGATCACGTCGGTGATCGGCGGGACGTCACGCATGGCGGCCAGGAACATCTGGCGGTCGGAGCCACGGGTGTCCATCGCGACTGTCCAGTTGCCGTCGGGCGAGAGGTCTACTGGGTCGGTGTACTCCGGGTTCGCGGTCAGCCGGCGCACCGTGCCCGTGGTTAGGTCGGCGGCGAACACGTCGATGTTGGACGACTCCTCCGGGTACCCGATGTAAGTGACCTCCTTGCCATCCGCGCTGAAGCCCCGCAGCTCACCCACGGACAGCGCGTCACGGTCGTACACAAGCACCCCGGGTTCTTCGGGCCGACGGAGACCGGCTGGATGTCGGTGGGGTCGAACAGCCGGGTCACGTTGACCACGTCATACCGTGGCGCCAGCGGTGTACCGGTGGTCGGTGCCGGAGTGAACTCCAGACGCCCGAGGTAGGCGAACTGGCCAAACCGTCCGTTCGCGATCGTGAAGCTGTTGAAGCCGAGGTGCACGCCGTCCGGGTGAATGCGCAGCTCCCGGAGACTTCCCCTCTTGCCGGCGCCGTCCGCAGTGTCGTTCCATCGGATCGGGTAAATGTTGGTCTTGGCCGGGGTGCATGCATCGTCGGTGAGTGGATGGTCCCCGCAATCGATGATGTTGGTGCCGACCAGCACCCGCCTGCCGTCGCGGAACGGCTGCGGGTAGTCCATCGCCTGGTTGGTGCTCCTCGCGTTCGCTGCCGGTACCCCGCAGGTGACGCACTTCCATGCGTCGCCGTCGGGGAAGGTCTTCCCGTCGGTCCTCACGATGATCAGCTGGTCTCCGCTGTAGACGCTCGCGGGATCGGGCGCGGCAGGCGCGCCGACGAACGAGACCCGTGCGGTGACATGCTCACCGTCCGGCAGGTAGTCGCCTGACTGGAAGCCCCCGCTCCTGCTGATACACCCGTGCCGTGCGGATTGATGGCGGCTGTGCACGCGCCCGGCTCGTCGCTGGGCGCCACTGGCGGCAGCGGCAGCTCACGCACGGAGATCGGTTCCGGTTTCGGTGGCGCGGGGACCGCTGCGCCCGGGGTCTCGGCGACGGCCGGCTTGTTCGGCTTCGAGTCCGAACACGCGGGAACGGCCACCAGGACTACCGCCAGGCACGGAAGCAACCATCGCGACGACCGTGTTCGTGGACGCGCCGGGGTGGATCTTATATTCCGTATGGCTTTCTCCTCAAAAACCTCGGCGGGGACGGTGATGAAAGGACCGTGGAGTGGTGACCTGTAGCCCAGCCAGCCACGGGCGAACCGGCGGATGGGGTGACGGGAAGCAGATGCGCGGTGTTTCCCTCGGTGCGCTGGTCCTCCGCCCGGGAGAAAGCCCGATGCGGGGGGCTTGACGAGCACGAAGATGATCGCGACTACTTGTCGCCGAGCGGGCTCCGCGGGTTTCTCTTTGGTGCTGTACGAGTGTATCATCCTTGTGCTAGGCTCGTGTAGCCCCAATGGGCTCGGACTTTGGAGTGTCGTGTCTATGGCTCTCGCCTCTACTGTCGTTGCTGAAAAAGTTGTCTCCGCCCGCCACCTGTCGCGCTGTGTGATACCTGCTGGTGGTGCGAGGCGGGTTGGCGTGTAGCCGTAGCGTGAAACGACCTTCGGAAGATCGTTCTCTCGCCAAAGAAGCCGTGATCAAAACGAAGATCGTGATGGGCGGTGTGCAGGACGAACCTGGACGCGTCGAGGCGCTGGGGACGCTGCGACGATATTAGGTAACCGGCTCGTCAGGCGGCGGGGGCGGCGGGTTAACGCCGGGGTAGCGTGAATCCAGTGAATCCAATAGATCGGGCCGAGTACGGTACGATCCGATGCCATTACGGCGTCGGGCTATCCATCCCACGGTTCTGCCCTGTGAGTCGACTTGCCGACTGTGCGACAGTGCGGGGAGGGTGCCGGACGGTGACGGTCATCTTGCCTTGGCTGCCCGGGTTCCCTGTCGCCGTCTACTGCGTCCGCAGTAGACGGCGGTACTTTGGGGCAGGTTCGACGGCAGGAATCGCATTCCCTCGGTACTGTGGGTTCGTGTTCGGCTGGTTCTCACGGTTTCGGGATGTCTGCCAGGGCGGCCTGCGGCGGCGTCCGAGTCTGGCTGACGTTCTTGTCGCGCTCGTGACCTTCGGCCTGGGAGTCCTGATCGCCACCCAGACCGCGACCGGTCACTCCTGGTCGAGCGGGCTCTATCTGGTCACAGGTGCGATCAGTTGCGCTGCGCTGGTGGCCCGCCGGTGCAGGCCGCTGGTGGTCCTCGGATTCGTCCTTGGGTGGTCTTCCCTCGTGGCCGTCGTCGTTGGCAGGCAGGGTGACGGGCCGTCGCTGATCGCGATCTGGGTCGCGCTGTACAGCGTCGCGGCGTACCGGCCGCGGAAGACCGCGTGGATCGCCGCGTCGGGCACCATCGCTTTACTACTGCCGCCTGCGCTGACGCGCGACGACGCGGTCATCCAGGCCGTCGCGGGGGCGTTCCTGTGGGTCGTCACCGTGACCTCCGCGGGCTGCTCGGTGCGTGATCGCAGGGCCTATCAGGCGGCGGTGGAGGACCGGGCGCTGCGCGCCGAGCAGAGCCGCGAGCAGGAAGCCTGGCGCCGGGTGGTCGAGGAACGGACGCGGATCGCCCGGGAGTTGCACGACGTTGTCGCCCACCACATCACTCTCGTCAAGTCGCAGGCGGCCGTCGCCTCGCATCTGCTGTACGAGCAGCCGGCCAAGGCGGACGAGGCGCTGGCACACATCCGCCTGTCCAGCCGCACCGTCCTGAACGAGCTGGGGTCGTTGGTGAGCGTGCTGCGCGACACCCCCGAGTCGACATCCACCGAGCCGCCTCCAGGGCTGGCCCGGCTTCCAGAGCTGATCTCCGCCTTTCAAGCGATCGGCATGACGGTGTCCTGCACCGTGACCGCGGCGGGATCCGGGTTGCCCCCACTGGTGGATCTCGCCACCTATCGGATCGTGCAGGAGTCGCTGACGAACATCCGCAGGCACGCTCCCGATGCCCGGACGTCGGTCCAGGTCGACCGTTTCCGCACCGAAGTGCGCCTGCGCATCCACAACACGAGGCCCGGCGGCGTCGCACCTACCGTCGGCTACTCACGCCTCATGACCCCCGGCTGGGACGGGACGGCGGAAACGGGACGCACTCCAGGTGGCCACGGTATCGCGGGGATGCGAGAAAGAGCGCGGACCGTCGGTGGCTGGCTGGACGCCGGTCCCGACGCGGAGGGGGGCTTCGCTGTCACCGCGATGTTGCCGGTCCCGAAGGAGGCGTCCGCCTCCTCACCACCATCCGCCGCACCATCGCCACCGAGCTCGACGTGGTCACCGATGGTGCCACCCCCCACCGCGCCGTCGATGTCGGCCCCCGCACCCGTCGCTCCCAGCCACGCACCGTCGTAGCGGCCGGAACAGCTCCCGCCACCACCTGACCTGGGTACCACCGCCGACCGGAGCTGTACCAGCGTCGCGCTCGACCGCTAGGGGTCTGGCTACCGCTCAGGTGCGGAGGCTGCCATCGCCTGGTAGGCCGCAAGCTTCTCGCCGCGCTCGTAGGTGCGGTGGCTCAGCGCCCGGATGGAGACGTCGTGCCCGGCGGCCTGGGCCCGCAGCGCCCCCACCGTGGCGTGCTCCCGCGGAACATGGGCGAAGGGGTCAAAGGAGTACCAGCGCAGGGCGTTCTCGTAGGTCATTTTGTTGATCTCGGGTTCCGGCACGGCGAGTCGGTTCATCACTTCGCCGAGCTCCTCTGGAGCGCCCGGCCACATCGAGTCGCTGTGCGGGTAGTCGCACTCCCAGGCGATGTTGTCGATGCCGATCCGGTGGCGAAGTTCGACCCCGAGCGGGTCGCTGATGAAGCAGGTCAGGAAGTGCTCGCGGAACACCTCGGACGGGAGCCGGCCGCCGAAGTCCTGCATCGTCCAGGTGGCGTGCATGTGGAAGGTGCGGTCGACCCGCTCCAGAAAGTAGGGGATCCACCCTGTACCGCCCTCGGACAGCGCGATCCTGATGCCGGGGAAGTTCTTGAGTACCGGTGACCACAGCAGGTCGGCGGCGGCCGAGACGATGTTCATCGGTTGGAGTGTGATCAGCACGTCGGGCGGCGAGTCGGGAGCGGGGATGGTCAGCTGGCCTGACGAGCCGATGTGGATCGACAGCACGGTGTTCGTGTCGCACACCGCCTGCCACAACGGGTTCCAGTAGGCGTCGTGAAAGCTGGGGTATCCCAGCGCCGCGGGATTCTCGGTGAAGGTCAGCGAGTGGCATCCCTTCGCGGCGACCCGGCGTACCTCGGCCGCGCACAGCTCGGCGTCCCAGATGACGGGCAGTGCCATCGGGATGAACCGGCCTGGGTGCGCGCCGCACCATTCGTCGAGGTGCCAGTCGTTGTACGCCCGCACCAGCGCGAGGGAGAAGTCTGGGTCCTCGGTGGCGAACAGCCGGGCCGCGAACCCCGGGAACGACGGGAAGTTCATCGACGCGAGGATGCCGCCCGCGTTCATGTCCTTGATCCGCTCGTCCACCTGGTAGCACCCCGGACGGATCTCGTCTAAGCCCTGTGGTTCGAGTCCGTACTCCTCCTTGGGTCGGCCGGCCACCGCGTTGAGGGCGACGTTGGGGATCACCGTGTCCCGGAACTTCCACGCGTCGGCGCCACCAGGCAGGCGCACCACGTGCGGCGCGTCCTGCTTGTACCGCTCGGGGAGGTGGTCCGCGAACATGTCGGGCGGTTCGATGATGTGATCGTCGATGCTGACAAGGATCATGTCGTCGTAGCGCATGGTGATCCTTTCGATGGTCCGGGAAGGGGCCCGGACAGCGGGTCACGAGGCCGAGCCCTTTCGTGTCGTGCGCGGGGTCATTTGCCGACAGGAGCGCGGGTGGCGCCCGTCGTGGTGCGGGAGGTCGTGGGTCAGGCCCGTACCGGGTCAGCCGACGATTGCCGGCATGGAGTCCCAGCCGCGCACCGTGGTGGTGGGTTTCCGGCGGGCATTGGCCATGTCGAGGTCCCATTCGGGGAATCGGTTGAGGACCTCGTCGAGGGCGATGCGTCCCTCCATGCGGGCGAGGGCGGCGCCGAGGCAGAAGTGCGCGCCGATACCGAAGGTCACGTGTTGGCTGATGGAGCGGTGGATGTCGAAGCGGCCGGGGTCGGTGAACTGACGCTCGTCGCGGTTGGCCGAGGACAGCATGAGCAGCAGCGCGCTTCCGGCTGGCACCGTCTGTCCGTGGTATTCGACGTCCTCGGTGACGTAGCGCGCGACGTGCGGGCCGGGCGGCTCGTAGCGCAGCAGCTCCTCGATTGCGTTCGGGATGAGCGAGCGGTCGGAGACGATCTGCTGGCGTTGGTCGGGATGTTCGGCGAGGACCTTGCCGAGCCAGCCGAACAGGTTGCCCGTGGTCTCGACCCCGGCGCCTGCGATCACAGCGAGGAAGATCAGGATTTCTTCCTTGGTCAGCCGCCGGGTGGTCCCTGAGACGTCTTCGAACTCGACGTTGAGCAGCTCGGTGATGAGGTCGTCGGAGGGGTTCTTCTCCCGCCAGGCGACGTAGTCGGCGTAGAAGTCGCCGTCGAAATACTTGTCCTTGGTGACCGTCAGTGGCTTGCCCCGCTCGTTGCGCAGCCCGCGCTGCGCGTGGTCGCGGACCGTCGGCTGCTCCGCGTCGGGGATGCCGACGAGCATGCCGATGGCGCGCATCGGAAGCTCGTCACCGAGGTCGGCCACGAAGTCGAACCGGTCCGCTCCCTCGAGGGGCTCCAGGCAGGCGATACAGAAGGCCCGGATCTTGTCCTCAAGCGCCTTCATCTTCTTCGGAGTGAAGGCGCGCGACACCAGGACGCGGTGCACCGTGTGCAGCGGCGGGTCCTCGTTGATGAACACCCCGGGCGGCATGACGGGATCGGCCTTGATGACCTCGAGGATGTCCCCCTTCGCCGAGCTGAGGCGCTTCTGGTCCTTCAGGGCGGCCCCGACGTCAGCGAAGCGACTCAGGCCCCAGAAATCGAGGCGCTCGTTGTAGTAGAGCGGTTCCTCGTCTCGCAGCCGCCGGTAGGTGGGGTACGGGTCGACATCGATCTCGACATCGTACGGATCGTAGTAGAGATCGTCCTGGGTCACGGCCCCTCCTCGCGTGGTCTTTACAGATGTATAGCACTGTGTAATACATCCGTATAGAGGTTGAGGGAGGCTCAGGCGCTGTCCGGCGGTCAGCGGTCGTGCTGCATGAACGGAGGAACGGTTGAGTCGGGTGGCGGTCGCGACCGGGGGCGCGTCTGCGCGGGACCTGTCGATCTGCAAGCACCTGGCCAGCTAGGTGCGACACACGTTGCGATGCTTGACCTGGACGCCAACGTGGCGGAGAAGGCAGCCTCCGACCTGCGCGTACGAGGTGCGCACGGCCGCGGGGCAGGTGGGACGTCGTAGATCAGGCCGCGGCGGCACGGCGTTTGACCACGTGCAGGCCGCGATGCCTGGACCCGGAAGTGATCGGCATGATCGACACTCCCTGGACACCTCGGAGAAGTTGGGAAATCGGCTACGCCGGTCCCTTCTTCACCTTCGATGCCGCCAGCCTCCGGTCAGGCCAAACCCACCTCCACGGCGGACCGCCCCGGCCACTGTCTGAAATCCGGTACTCCGAGCGGAGACCGGTCAGCCGAACCAGGAACCATGTAGTGCCTACGAACAGGAGCAGCGAATGGGCAAGCTAGACGGCAAGGTCGCCCTGATCACGGGTGCGGCGCGAGGACAGGGCCGAAGCCACGCGGTCCGGCTCGCCGCCGAGGGCATCGCCATCGACATCTGCGGGCCGATCGCCAGCGTGCGCTACCCCCTCGCCACGCCCGACGACCTGGCCGTGACAGCCAAGGATGTCGAGGCGCTCGGCCGCCGCACCGTGGCCGTCCAGGCCGACGTCCGTGACCGCGCTCAGCTGCGGGCCGCCCTGGACCAGGGCCTCGCCGCACTCGGCCGGCTCGATGTGGTGTGCGCGAATGCGGGAATCTGCCCCACCGAGGACGAGACGCTCTGCAGCTGCTCCAGGCAACGCTTCCGTAACGCGTGGTTAGTCGACCAATCGGCCTCGTCGAATGCCCGCCGGGCGGCCGAGATCGCTCGGCGCATCTCTGCCTTCGATGCGTCGGCGACTTGGCCCAGCACTTCCTTCGTTGCCGGGTTGATGTTGTCGAAGGTCTTGCCTGAGTCAGCCTCGATGAGCTCACCATCGACGAGCATCCTCGACTCGGAGGTGACGACTGCTCTGTTCACCAAACCCCCTCCATATGCTTTATGAATTTATATAGCGAACATTGAAAGGTTGATAAAATACGCCGGGCATAACATGTATTCGGGGGGTGGGAGGCCGCGACGCACAGGCGATGCCCTATCCTCGCTACCCCTCCACGGCGATCAGAGCGGCGCCAGGGGAAACGCTGGATTCAGGCGGCAGGACGCCGAAAAATTTGCATCAGACGCCCGCGAGGCGTCACACGATTACGTGTCCGATTCCCGACTCGCCGCGCTCTCGCGCGCCGTCCGGGGTTCGACCTTGTCCAGGTAGCGCTCAACAAAGTCGATCGTCTCCGCGTGAGACGTCGACATGCCGACCGACTGTTCCATGATGACCATCCGCGGGCTGCTGGTCACCAAAAAGACGAGTACCTCGGCCGGAACTCTGCCCAGGGGAACCGTGTAATCGTTCGACGACCTCGATAGTGCCTCAAGTGTCAACTCACGCACCTTCTCGCCGACGGCGGCGATCTCGGTCCTGATTTTCTTGCGGTGGTTCGCCAGGGCCGTGAGTTCCGTTATCAGAGCGCCGGCGGTCCAGTTGTTCGAAAACTCCCAGAGTGCCCGCAGGGGGTGATCCGTCCGGAGCGCCTCGACCAGCACCCCCAAGGTCTGGTCTGTCCGGCGCCGAACCAGGGCGAGAAAAAGATCGTCCAGTGTCGGAAAATAGTACTGGACCAATCCGGACGTCACTCCGGCCCGGGACGCCACCCCACGGTAGGTCACTGCCGCGTACCCCTCGCTGAGCATGAGCCTCTCGGCACTGTCCAACAACGCCGCGCGTGTCTTGGATGTTTCCGCGCCAACCCGGCGGGGTGTCGTCATCTGGGGCCTTTCAGAGCAGTGTCACAGGGTGGCGCACCCGGCGAGTGCCGCCCGGCGCCGACCTCGACTGTCCGTGGTCGTCAAACTCCTGGTGCCTCTCTACCAGAACTGGGTCATCAGCGACAGCAGGCCAGGTCCTCCGAAGATGGCTGAACCGGCTCCGGGACGGACCTGGGGTGTCGGGCCAGCAGAGGTCGAGCGAGAAGTTGGCCGGGACCGGGTCGGACCAGTCCCAGTTCTCGCTGGACCTGCACACCCACGGCTTCGCTGACGTCGCGCCGGCGATGAACTCCTGCGTGCCGCCCTTGGAGGCCAGACCGCTTCTTCACAGGACGGCTTCCTTCTCAGACGCGTGCACCGATCTGGCATGGGTCACGGATACGCGAAGGCATCAGACCCCAGCCGGGCCAGGGCCGCCATGGACATAAAGGGTTTGGCCAGAGCAGAAGCTGGCGGCGTCGGAGGCGAAGAACAGGACGGCGTTGCCGATCTCGTCAGGTTCCCCGAGGCGGCCCGAGGCGTTGGTCAGGCCGATCGCCTCCGGGTCGAGCCCATAGCGGGCGGCGTCGTCGGTCAGGGTGGCGGCCCGGACAGCTCCGACGGCGATGGCGTTGACCCGGATCCCCTTACCGGTCCAGGCAGCGGCCATGGAGCGGGTGAGGCTGTTGACCCCGGCCTTCGCCGCGCCGTACGGCGCGGCCTGCGGCATCGCGAGCAGGCTGGCACCCGAGGAGATGTTCACGATCGCGCCCCTGCCCTGCTGAAGCATCGGCACCGAGGCTGCACGGGAGAGGAACCACACGCTGCCGAGGTTGAGCGCCAGGACCTGGTGCCACTCCTCCTCAGTCCATCGCCGGATCGACTTCGTCTCCGCACCGCCGGCACAGTTGACGAGGATGTCGAACCGCCCGAACTCTGCCACCGTGGTGTCAACGAGCTGCTGGCACTGCTGCGCGCTGGTCACGTCCGTCGGCAGCGAAAGCGCTCGCCGGCCCGCCGCCTGGACCTCCTTGGCCGTGGACTCCAGCGGCTCCACCCGGCGCGCGGCGAGCACGACATCGGCCCCGTACTCGGCGAGCGCGAGCGCCGCACCCCGGCCGATGCCGGTGCCCCCGCCGGTGATGACGGCAACCTGACCATCGAGCGCGAACCGATCCCTCACGTGACCGCTCCTCCATTGACAGCGATGACCTGACCAGTGAGGTAGCCGGCCTCCTCGGTGCACAGGAACGCGCAGACCGCCGCGATGTCGTCGCCCGTACCGAGCCGGCCGGCCGGGATCATCCGTGCCAGCGTCTCGGCCCTCGGTAGGTACTTCGCCTGCTGCATGCTGCGCAGCAGCGGCGTGTCGGCGGTGAATGGCGGGATCGTGTTCACCGTGATCCCCTTGGCCGCGTACTCGAGCGCCAGCGCCTTGGTAAGCGCGATGACGCCGCCCTTCGACGCCGCGTAGTGCGCCTGGCGGGCCACGCCGGTCTGACCCGCCGCGGACGAGATGGTGACGATACGGCCCCACCCGGCAGCCACCATGTCCGCGATCGCCGCCTGCACGCAGGTGAACGTCCCCGTCAGGTTGACCTCGATGGTCCGCGACCAGACGTCGATCGTCAGTTCCTCGAAAGGCACGAACCCGGAGACACCGGCGCTGGTCACGAGGATCCCGACCGGCCCGAGTTCGGCGCGCACCGCATCGAACGCCTTGGCGACCGAGGCCCGGTCAGCCACGTCGACCCCGACCGCTACCGCCTTAGTTCCCCACGACTGCAGACCGGCAGCCACCCGCTCGGCGGCGTCGACGTCCTGGTCGAGTACGCCCACGTCCCGTCCCTGCCGGGCGAGATGCTCGCAGATCGACAGGCCCAACCCCGACGCACCGCCGGTCACGACAGCGACACAACTCAACCTACGCCTCCTCATTCCTCGTCCCTGCGGTAACGCAGGCCTTGCGCCCCGCCCCGCGGCGGCGGACCAGGTTCGCAAGATCCTCGGAGCTCAACTGCAGTGGCCCTGTACGTACGTATGGCTAAGGCTATACGTTTGTAAGGCGATGTCTAGGGGGGAGCGCTGAGCCAGGCGGCGTCGTCACGTCTGAGGTGTCGCCCCAGAGGGCGCCCATCGGCCGCCGCTAGTGTGCTGAGTCTTAGATTCGTGCGCGGATAGAATGGGTGGGTGCCTGGCCCGAGTGCGGAACCCATCGAGTTGTCGGCTGCTGAGCGTGCGGTGTTGGAGGGGTGGGCCCGGCGACGCAAGACCGCGCAGGCGCTGGCGTTGAGGTCGCGGATCGTGCTGGCCTGCGCGGACGGCGGGACGAACTCAGGGGTCGCCGCCGGGATGGGGATCACCCGGGGAACGGTGGCGAAGTGGCGGAACCGGTTCACGGTCGACCGGCTGGAAGGCCTGTCGGACGAGGAACGTCCGGGGGCGCCGCGGAAGGTCACCGACGCGCAGGTCGAGGCGGTGATCGCGAGGACGTTGGAGGAGAAGCCGCCGAACGGTGACACGCACTGGTCGTCACGGTCGATGGCGAGGGCCAGTGGGTTGTCGCAGTCGACGGTGTCGCGGATGTGGCGGGCGTTCGGGTTGAAACCGCACCTGGTCGAGACCTGGAAGCTGTCCACGGACCCGCTGTTCGTGGACAAGGTCCGTGACGTGGTCGGGGTCTACCTGGACCCGCCGGAGAAGGCGATCGTGCTCTGCGTCGACGAGAAATCGCAGGTCCAGGCCCTGGACCGGACCGCGCCGGTGTTGCCGATGATGCCGGGCACGCCCGAGCGGATGACCCATGACTACGTCCGCCATGGCACGACCAGCCTGTTCGCCGCGCTCGACCCGACGTCGGGCTCGGTGATCGCGCAGACCTACCGGCGGCACCGCCACCAGGAGTTCCTGCGTTTCCTCAAGCTGATCGACGGATCCGTCCCGAAGGGCTACGACCTGCACCTGGTCCTGGACAACTACGCCACCCACAAGACCCCTGCGGTGAAGAACTGGCTGCTGCGCCACCCCCGCTTCCACCTGCACTTCACTCCGACGTCGGCGTCGTGGATGAACCTGGTCGAACGCTGGTTCGCCGAGCTGACCAACCGCAAGCTGCGCCGATCCACGCACCGGTCGGTCGTCGAACTCGAAGCTGACATCCGTAAATGGATCAACGCTTGGAACAAGGACCCGAAGCCGTTCGTCTGGGCCAAGACCGCCGACGAGATCCTTGAAACCCTCGCCGCATACTGCCAGCGAATCAGCGACTCAGCACACTAGTGCGGCGTAAACAAATACTCGTTCCAGTGACACTGTTAGGCTAGAAAAAGTGTGGGTAAATTGGACACATGATCCTAACTGATAATCAACGCAATATTCTCGAGTCCTTGGCTGGAGGTGGTGGGTACGACAGGTCTGCGGCTGCCCGCGCCCGTATGGTGCTATGGCGGGACGAAGGATTCTCAGTGCGGGAAATAGCCGAGAAGGCGGGCGCGTCGAAGCCTACCGTGCGACTGTGGCTGTCGCGCTATGACGAGGAGGGGCCGGACGGCTTGCTGAGCCGGGTGTCCCCGGGGCGGCCACGGGAGGTCCCGGGGCGGGTACGGGCGCGGATCCTGGCGTTGACCAGGACCACTCCTCCACCGGAGACCGGACTGAGCCACTGGACGAGCACCGAGATGGCGCGGTACCTGAAGCGCCGCGAAGGAGTGTCGGTCTCGCACACCTTCGTGGCCCAGCTGTGGCGGGAGAACAATCTCCAGCCGCACCGGCACCGAGTCTTCAAGCTCTCGGCGGACCCGGATTTCGAGGCCAAGGTGGAGGACGTCGTCGGCCTCTACCTTGATCCCCCCGAGGGCGCCGAGGTCCTGTCGATCGACGAAAAGCCTGGGGTGCAGGCACGCGACCGGACGCAGCCACCGCGGCCGGTCGCCTCCGGCCGGGTCGCCACCCGCACGCACGACTACCAGCGGAAGGGCACGACCGACCTGTTCGCCGCCCTCGACGTCGGGACGGGGCGGGTCACCGCCAGGTGCTTCCCCAGCCACACCAGGGCCGATTTCCTCACGTTCATGGACCAGGTCATCGCGGAATACGGCGGTGCGGAGCTCCATGTCGTGGTCGACAATCTGGCCACCCACTACGGCCCCGACGTCGACACATGGCTACGCAGACACAAGAACGTCACGTTCCATTTCACCCCGTCCGGCAGTTCATGGCTCAACCAGGTCGAGAACTGGTTCGGTATTCTCACCCGGCACGCACTCCAGCACGGGGCGTTCGTCTCGGTCCAGGACCTCGTCAACACCATCAACAACTATGTCAAGAACTGGAACTGGGACGCCCATCCGTTCGAGTGGACAGCCACCGCAGAAGAGATCGTAGCCAAGGTGGAGGTACTCCACCGGGAATTCAGGAAGCTGCTCGCCAACAACTTGTGACGACATTTAGTTATGTATCATCGGAAAGAATTTTGGTTTACAATCTACTAGTGCGTTGTCCGTGAATGCGGGTCGGTTCTTGTTGATCAGGCGGCGTTTCGGGTGTGGCCCCAGCGGTGCTGGCGCTCGGAGCGGATACGGGCGCGTTCGCGGCGCTGGGCTTCCAGCACTGCTGGGTCGCGGCGGTGGGTGTTGCGCCAGCGCAGGTAGGCGTGCAGGTCGCGGGCGAGCGCCGGGTGGTTGGGTGGATCGCTGTTACTGAGGGCGAAGCCGCGCAGCGGGCCGAAGTGGGCCTCGATCGGGTTGGCCCAGGACGCCTGGGTCGGGGTCAGGCACAGCTCGGCCTTGTGCCGGCTGGCCCAGGCGCGGATCGCGGCCGTCTTGTTTCCGGACCAGTTGTCCAGGATCACGTAGATCGGGGCGCTGTCCGGGCGGGCGGCGCGGATGCTGCGCAGTGCGGCCAGGGTGTGGTCGGCTCCCTTGCGCTCGCGCACGACGCC